>NZ_CP011789.1:0-305000 GCF_001636055.1 Pseudomonas putida | reverse complement strand
TGTTCGCACCGAACGTCAACTCGTTCCGTCGCTTCCTGCCGGACACCTCGGCACCCGTGAACGTGGAGTGGGGCGAAGAGAACCGTACCGTCGGCCTGCGCGTACCGGATGCCGGCCCGCAGAACCGCCGCGTGGAAAACCGCCTGCCGGGCGCCGACGCCAACCCCTACCTGGCCATCGCCGCGAGCCTGCTGTGTGGCTTCATCGGCATGGTCGAGGGCATCGAGGCCAGCGCGCCAGTCCAGGGCCGTGGCTATGAGCGGCGCAACCTGCGCCTGCCGCTGACCATCGAGGACGCCCTGGAGCGTATGGAGAACAGCCGGTCGCTGGTGCAGTACCTGGGCAAGAAGTTCATTACCGGCTACGTCGCCACCAAGCGCGCAGAGCATGAAAACTTCAAGCGCGTCATCAGTTCCTGGGAGCGTGAGTTCCTGCTGTTTGCCGTGTGATCAACCCTGGGGCCGCCGCAACGTGGCCATCGGATAGTGGAGAAGCAGATGAGCGTCAACAACCCGCAAACCCGTGAATGGCAAAACCTGAGCGGCGAGCACCACCTGGCACCCTTCAGCGACTATAAGCAACTGAAGGCGAAGGGGCCGCGCATCATCACCAAGGCCCAGGGTGTGCATTTGTGGGACAGCGAGGGGCACGAGATCCTCGATGGCATGGCCGGCCTGTGGTGCGTGGCGGTCGGCTATGGTCGCGAAGAACTGGTCCAGGCGGCAGAGAAGCAGATGCGCGAGCTGCCTTACTACAACCTGTTCTTCCAGACCGCGCATCCGCCGGCACTGGAACTGGCCAAGGCCATTACCGACGTGGCACCCGAAGGCATGAGCCATGTGTTCTTCACCGGCTCCGGCTCCGAGGGCAACGACACCGTGCTGCGCATGGTTCGCCACTACTGGGCGCTCAAGGGCAAGCCGAACAAGCAGACGCTCATCGGCCGGGTCAATGGCTACCACGGCTCCACCGTCGCTGGCGCCAGCCTTGGCGGTATGAGCGGCATGCACGAGCAGGGCGGCTTGCCGATCCCGGGTATCGTGCACATCCCGCAGCCGTACTGGTTCGGCGAGGGCGGCGACATGACCCCGGATGAGTTCGGGGTGTGGGCTGCCGAGCAGTTGGAGAAGAAAATTCTGGAGGTCGGCGAAGACAACGTCGCTGCGTTCATCGCCGAGCCGATCCAGGGCGCCGGCGGGGTGATCATTCCACCCGAGACTTACTGGCCGAAGATCAAGGAGATCCTCGCCCGCTACGACATCCTGTTCGTCGCCGACGAAGTGATCTGCGGCTTTGGCCGTACCGGCGAGTGGTTCGGCTCCGATTATTACGACCTCAAGCCTGACCTGATGACCATCGCCAAGGGCCTGACCTCCGGTTACATCCCCATGGGCGGTGTGATCGTGCGTGACAAGGTGGCCAAGGTGCTCAGCGAAGGTGGCGATTTCAACCACGGCTTCACCTACTCCGGCCACCCGGTGGCAGCGGCGGTGGGGTTGGAAAACCTGCGCATCCTGCGTGACGAGAAGATCGTCGAGCGCGCACGCACGGAAGTGGCACCGTACTTGCAAAAACGTCTTCGCGAACTGCAAGACCACCCGCTGGTGGGCGAGGTACGCGGCCTGGGCCTGCTCGGCGCAATCGAGCTGGTCAAGGACAAGGCGACCCGCAGCCGTTACGAAGGCAAGGGCGTGGGCATGGTTTGCCGCAACTTCTGTTTCGACAACGGCCTGATCATGCGCGCAGTGGGCGACACCATGATCATCGCGCCGCCGCTGGTAATAAGCCGCGAAGAAGTGGACGAACTGGTGGAAAAGGCGCGCAAGTGCCTGGATCTGACCCTGGAAGCGATTCGATAGGCGTTTGCTAGGCTAGCGATGTGACATTAAGTCGTTACAAGGCCCTGCTTTCCTTGAAACAGCGCCTTGTAACTTGCCAGACTAGCGGTTGTTTCAGTCGTCCAGCGCTTGCACCACGGGACCTGGCAGCTGAACAGATGGCTACTAAAAAAATTCTGGAGCATAACGCATGAAGAAAATGGGCAAGACGTTGCTGGCCGCCGCCCTGATGGGTGCCATGGCCACTGCTGTTCACGCTGAAGACAAGGTGCTGAACGTCTACAACTGGTCGGACTACATCGCTCCGGACACCATCGCCAAGTTCGAGAAGCAGACCGGCATCAAGGTCAAGTACGACGTCTTCGACAGCAACGAAACCCTGGAAGCCAAGCTGCTGGCAGGCAAGTCGGGCTACGACATCGTCGTGCCGTCCAACAACTTCCTGGCCAAGCAGATCAAGGCCGGCGTTTACGAGGAGCTCGACCGCTCCAAGCTGCCGAACTGGAAGAACCTCGACGAAGACCTGCTCAAGGCCGTTGGCGACGCCAGCGACAAAGGCAACAAGTACGCCTTCCCGTACATGTGGGGCTCCATCGGCATCGGCTACAACCCGGCCAAGGTCAAGGCCGCGCTGGGCGTGGACAAGATCGATTCGTGGGACGCCGTGTTCAAGCCGGAGAACATCGCCAAGCTCAAGAGCTGCGGCGTGAGCTTCCTCGATGCGCCGACCGAAATGCTTCCGGCCGCGCTGCATTACCTGGGCAAGCCGACCGACAGCACCACCAAGGAAGACCTGAAGGCGGCCGAGGACCTGTTCCTGAAGATCCGTCCTTCGATCACCTACTTCCACTCCTCCAAGTACATCGGCGACCTGGCCAACGGCAACATCTGCGTGGCCGTCGGCTACTCGGGCGACCTGGAGCAGTCCAAGGCCCGCGCCCACGAAGCCGGCGACAAGGTCAAGCTGGACTACATCATTCCGAAAGAAGGCGCTGGTACCTTCTACGACATGGTCGCCATCCCGAAAGATGCCGAGCATAAAGATGCCGCCTACCAGTTCATGAACTTCCTGCTGCAACCGGAAGTCATGGCCGAGATCACCAACGCCGTGCGCTTCCCGAACGGCAACAAGGCCGCGACCCAGTTCGTCGACAAGGACATCACCAGCGACCCGAGCATCTATCCGCCGGCTGATGTGAAGAAACAGCTGTACGCGATCGCTGCTCCTGAAGCGGCCGCCCAGCGTTTGATCACCCGTAGCTGGACCAAGATCAAGTCGGGCAAGTAGGCCCGATGCGGGGCTCTCTGGGTCGGGGTTTTCCGGCCCAGGGGGCATAAACCTCGATTGTCGATTGCGACATCCCAGCCACGCAGGTAAGTTGCGCGCCGGTTTTGCGTGTACGGCTGCTCCCAGCCGCCACCGAAGGCTCTGATTGTGAGGACCAACCACTTGTCTATTTCTGTATTGCGCAAGGCCATGATGGCTGGAGCAGGTCTGACGCTGGCCTGCAGCGTTCAAGCGGCGCCCACGGTGCACTTCTACAACTGGTCCGATTATGTCGGCCCGACCACGCTCGCGGATTTCGAGAAAGAGACGGGCATCAAGCCCGTGCAGGATGTCTTCGACTCCAACGAAACCCTGGAAGGCAAGCTGCTGGCCGGTAACACCGGCTATGACGTAGTGGTGCCGTCCAACCATTTCCTCGGCAAGCAGATCAAGGCGGGCGCGTTCCAGAAGCTCGACAAGCATCTGCTGCCCAATTATTCCAACCTGGACCCGGCGCTGATGAAGCGCCTGGAAAAGAACGATCCGGGCAACCAGTACGCCGTGCCTTACCTGTGGGGCACCAACGGCATCGGCTACAACGTCGACAAGGTCAAGGCCACGCTGGGCGTGGACAAGATCGACTCCTGGGCGGTGCTGTTCGAACCCGAGAACATGAAGAAGCTCTCCAAGTGCGGTGTGGCCTTCCTCGACTCGGCGGACGAGATGCTCCCGGCGGTGCTCAACTACATGGGGCTCAACCCCAACAGCACCGATCCAAAGGATTACGCCAAGGCCGAGAAGAAGCTGCTGGCGGTACGCCCGTACGTGACCTACTTCCACTCGTCCAAGTACATCACCGACCTGGCCAACGGCGACATCTGCGTCGCGGCAGGCTTCTCCGGCGATGTATTCCAGGCCAAGGCCCGTGCTGAAGAAGCCAAGAAGGGCGTGAACCTGGCCTACGCCATTCCCAAGGAAGGCGGCAACCTCTGGTTCGACGTGCTGGCGATTCCCAAGGACGCCAAGAACGTGAAAGAGGCCCACGCCTTCATCAACTATTTGCTGAAACCTGAGGTTATCGCCCAGGTCAGTGATTACGTCGGTTATGCCAACCCCAACCCCAAGGCTGGCGACCTGATGGACCAGGCTGTGAGAACTGACGCTGCGGTTTACCCACCGCAGGAAGTGCTGGACAAGATGTTCGTCAACGCGGAGTTGCCCCCCAAGGTGCAACGTCTGATGACCCGCAGCTGGACCAAGGTCAAGTCGGGCAAGTAAAAATCCAGACCCGACGCGGCCCTGCACACAGGCCGTTCGGGCACAAAAATCTTGTTGGGAGTTTCACTCATGGCAGTTGCCTCCGGTGCCTATAAGAAAGCCCTCGAGGGTGACCAGCAGCCCAAGCAGGTGCTGGTCAAGATCGACCGGGTCACGAAGAAGTTCGACGAAACCATCGCCGTGGACGATGTGTCCCTGGAAATCCGCAAAGGCGAGATCTTCGCCCTGCTGGGCGGCTCCGGTTCCGGCAAATCCACCTTGCTGCGGATGCTTGCAGGCTTCGAGCGCCCGACCGAAGGTCGGATCTTCCTCGACGGTGTCGACATCACCGACATGCCGCCCTACGAGCGGCCGATCAACATGATGTTCCAGTCCTATGCGCTGTTCCCGCACATGACCGTGGCGCAGAACATCGCCTTCGGCCTGCAGCAGGACAAGATGCCCAAGGCCGACATCGAAGCCCGCGTGGCCGAGATGCTCAAGCTGGTGCACATGACCCAGTACGCCAAGCGCAAGCCGCACCAGCTCTCCGGCGGCCAGCGTCAGCGCGTGGCCCTGGCCCGCTCGCTGGCCAAGCGTCCGAAACTGCTGCTGCTCGACGAGCCGATGGGCGCGCTGGACAAGAAGCTGCGTTCGCAGATGCAGCTGGAGCTGGTCGAGATCATCGAGCGGGTCGGTGTGACCTGCGTGATGGTGACCCACGACCAGGAAGAGGCCATGACCATGGCCCAGCGCATCGCCATCATGCACCTGGGCTGGATCGCCCAGATCGGCTCGCCTGTGGATATCTACGAGACGCCAACCAGTCGCCTGGTGTGCGAGTTCATCGGCAACGTCAACCTGTTCGAAGGTGAAGTGATCGACGACGCCGAAGGCCACGCGCTGATCGCCTCGCCGGAGCTCGAGCGCAAGATCTACGTCGGCCACGGTGTCACCACCTCGGTCGAAGACAAGCACATCACTTATGCGCTGCGCCCAGAGAAGCTGCTGGTGACGACGACGCAGCCCGATTTCGAGCATAACTGGTCGCGCGGCAAGGTCCACGACATCGCCTACCTGGGCGGTCACTCGGTGTTCTACGTCGAGCTGCCGAGCGGCAAGATCGTCCAGTCGTTCGTCGCCAACGCCGAACGCCAGGGCGCCCGCCCGACCTGGGGCGATGAAGTCTACGTGTGGTGGGAAGACGACAGCGGCGTGGTACTGCGCTCATGAAACCGCGAAAGCTCAAACGAGCCCTCCAGCGCATCATCCCCGAGGGACGCCATCTGGTGATCGGCGTGCCGTTCATCTGGCTGTTCCTGTTCTTCATGCTGCCGTTCTTCATCGTGCTGAAGATCAGCTTCGCCGAAGCCGACGTGGCGATCCCGCCGTACACGGAGATCTACACCTACGTCGAGGACAAGATCCAGCTGGTGCTGAACCTGGCCAACTATGGCCTGCTCACCGAGGATGACCTGTACATCTCGGCCTACCTTGGCTCGCTCAAGGTCGCCTTCTTCAGCACTTTGCTGTGCCTGCTGATCGGCTATCCGATGGCCTACGCCATCTCCAAGGCCGAGAAGGAGATGCAGACGGTCTTGCTGCTGCTGATCATGATGCCGACCTGGACCGCGATCCTGATCCGCGTCTATGCCTGGATGGGCATCCTCAGCAACAACGGGTTGCTCAACAGCTTCCTGCTGTGGACCGGGCTGATCGATCAGCCGCTGCAGATCCTCAACACCAACCTGGCAGTGTATATCGGCGTGGTCTATTCGTACCTGCCATTCATGATCCTGCCGCTGTACGCGAACCTGGTGAAGCATGACCAGAGCCTGCTGGAAGCTGCGAGCGACCTGGGCTCGAGCACCTTCAACAGCTTCTGGAAGATCACCGTGCCGCTGTCGAAGAACGGCATCATCGCCGGTTGCATGCTGGTGTTCATCCCGGTGGTGGGCGAGTTCGTGATCCCTGAACTGCTCGGCGGTCCGGAAACCCTGATGATCGGTAAAGTGCTGTGGCAGGAATTCTTCAACAACCGTGACTGGCCGGTGGCATCCGCGCTGGCAGTGGTGATGCTGGCGATCCTGATCGTGCCGATCCTGCTGTTCAACCGCAGCCAGGCCAAAGAGATGGAGGGTCGGGCATGAAGCGCTTCAGTTTCTCCAAGCTGATGCTGGTGCTCGGCTTGCTGTTCATCTACCTGCCGATGCTGATCCTGGTGATCTACTCGTTCAACGCCTCGAAGCTGGTGACGGTGTGGGGCGGCTGGTCGGTGAAGTGGTACGTCGGTCTGCTCGACAACACCCAGTTGATGGGTTCGGTGATGCGCTCGCTGGAGATCGCCTGCTACACGGCGGTGGCTGCGGTGGCGCTGGGCACCCTGGCGGCCTTCGTGCTGACCCGGGTCACTCGCTTCAAGGGCCGCACGCTGTTCGGTGGCCTGGTCACCGCGCCGCTGGTCATGCCCGAGGTGATCACCGGTCTGTCCCTGTTGCTGCTGTTCGTGGCCATGGCGCAGATGATTGGCTGGCCGCAGGAGCGTGGCGTCGTCACCATCTGGATCGCCCACACCACCTTCTGTGCCGCGTATGTGGCGGTGGTGGTGTCGGCTCGCCTGCGTGAGCTGGACCTGTCGATCGAGGAAGCGGCGATGGACCTGGGTGCCAAGCCGTGGAAGGTGTTCTTCCTGATCACCATCCCGATGATCGCGCCTTCTCTGGCAGCAGGCGGCATGATGTCGTTCGCCCTGTCGCTGGATGACCTGGTGCTGGCCAGCTTCGTGTCCGGCCCGGGCTCGACCACCTTGCCGATGGAAGTGTTCTCGGCCGTGCGTCTGGGTGTGAAGCCCGAGATCAACGCCGTGGCCAGCCTGATCCTGCTGTCGGTGTCGTTGGTGACCTTCCTGGTCTGGTACTTCAGCCGTCGCGCCGAAGAACGCCGCCGCCGGGCGATCCAGCAAGCCATCGAGGAAGGTGCTGCAGCGAACGTCGGCCAACCGCAGGTACGGCGTCCGGCACAGGTTGCTGCGTCGGCCTGACCGGCCCTTTCGCGGGCAAGCCCGCTCCTACAGGTCCAGTTGTAGGAGCGGGATTGCCCGCGAAGGCTTCACCACCGACTCAAAGCCAGACCGCATCCCAATGCGGATATTCACGCACACTGCTGACCAGCCCTGCTCTCAGCGGACTAGCGATGATGTATCTGGCTGCCTGCAGTACATCCTCCTCCTTGCGCAAAGCCGCGTCGTGATACCCCGGCTGCCAGATCGGCACATGCCGCACTCCGGCCTTGCGCAGGGTGATGGCGCTGCGCGACTTGAACCTGCGCATCAAACTCCCAAGCGTCACCCCCTTCAACTCGATCAACCAGTGCAGATGGTCCGGCATCAGCACCCAGGCCAGCGTGCGGCTGGCGTTTTCCTGATCTGACTGGCGTAGCTGTTTCACCACCAGCCGGGCGCTGCGCAGGTCGTGGAACAGTGGTTGTCGTTCGTGTGTGACGGCAGTCAGCAGGAAGCACCTACCAGGCTCTGAGCAGCGGCCGCGGCGCAGGCGGTGGGAATGGGCCAGGGGCATCGAATTTCCTCCATGAAATTGACCTTTGGAGGTTAGCGGTGCTGTTCCGACCTTGGCGCCAGTCATGGTTTCCGGATTTTGCAGTGGCCTTTTCGCCGCTTCCACAGGCCCACCCCCCTGTAGGAGCGGGTTTACCCGCGAAGGCTTCCCCGCCGATCCAAAGCCGAACCCCACCAGTGCCGTTTATTGAACCCTGGACTACGCTGACAGTCGCATCCCACGAATCATTTGCGCGCAAGCAAGGAGCCTGCATGACGTTTACGCGTGCGCTGTTGGTCGTTTGCCTGGGGTTGTTGTCAGTGCTGTCAGGCTGCAAGGAACAGGCGTCCAGCCCTGAACTGCCACGCGTCGGCGTGGCACGGGTCGAACCTACCGATTTCGCCGCCAACGTCACCCTCACCGGTGATGTGCAGGCGCGCGTACAGACCGACCTTTCGTTTCGCGTGGGCGGCAAGATCATCGCCCGTAGCGTCGACGTGGGCGACCACGTCAAGGCCAACCAGGTGCTGGCGCGCCTGGACCCGAAAGACCTGCAGAACAATGTTGACTCAGCCAAGGCCGAGGTATTCGCCGAGCAGGCGAGGGTCACCCAGACCCGCGCCGCCTTCGTGCGTCAGCAGAAACTGTTGCCCAAGGGCTACACCAGCCAGAGTGAATACGACTCGGCTGAAGCTGCCCTGCGCAGCAGCCAGAGCGCGCTCAAGGCGGCCCAGGCACAACTGGCCAATGCCCGCGAGCAATTGAGCTACACCGACCTGGTGTCCGAGGCGGATGGGGTGATCACCGCGCGCCAGGCCGAGGTTGGCCAGGTAGTGCAGGCGACCATGCCGATCTTCAGCCTGGCCACCGACGGCGATCGTGATGCCGTCTTCAACGTCTATGAGTCGCTGCTGGTGTCGCCACCCAGCGACGAAGGCGTGATCGTCCGGCTTGTGGATAACCCCAAGGTGCAGGCCGAAGGACGGGTGCGCGAGATCACCCCGACGGTGTCTGCCGAGAGCGGTACGGTGCAGGTCAAGGTGGCGCTGCGTAACGTGCCGGCTGCCATGCAGTTGGGCTCGCCGGTAACCGCCACGGCTCACGCCCAGGGGCGCCCAAGCATCGAATTGCCCTGGTCGGCGCTGACCAAGGCGCTGCATGAGCCGGCGGTGTGGGTGGTGGGCGAGGGCGACAAGGTCGAACTGCGCAAGGTCCAGGTGGCGCGTTATCTCACCGGACGCATCGTCATCAGCGACGGCGTGAAAAGCGGCGAAACCGTGGTGGTCAGTGGCGGCCAGTTGCTGCATCCGGGTATGCAGGTGCAGAAAGTCGACGCCAAGAGCCCCGGAGGTGAGCCATGAAACCCTTGCTGGTGTTGCTTGCCGCAGCCACCCTGCTGCCCGGTTGCAAGGGCGATGAGCCGGCGCCCGAGCCCGTACGGCCGGTGCTATCGACCCTGGTCGAGCCGCAGATGCAGTCGCAGCTCGGTCGTTTTGCGGGCACCATCCAGGCACGCTATGAAAGCACCCTGGGCTTCCGAGTGTCCGGGCGCATTGCGCGGCGCTGGGTGGACGTGGGCGCGCAGGTAAAACCGGGCGACACCCTGGCCACCCTCGATCCCACCGATCAACAGAACCAGCTGCGCGCCGCCGAAGGCGACCTGGCGCGAGTCCAGGCGCAATGGATCAACGCCCAGGCCAATGCCCGCCGCCAGCAGCAGTTGTATGACCGCGGCGTCGGCGCCCAGGCCCAGCTGGACATCGCCCAGACCGACCTGAAGACCACCGGCGCCTCGCTCGAGCAGGCCCGTTCGGCGGTCAGCCAGGCACGCGACCAGCTCGGCTACAGCACGCTCAAGGCCGACCATGGCGCCGTGGTCACGGCCTGGCGCGCCGAAGCCGGGCAGACGGTCAGTGCCGGCCAGGAAGTGGTCACGCTGGCGCGCCCGGACGTCAAGGAGGCGGTGATTGACCTGCCGATCCCAGTCGCCGAGCAGTTGACCCCGTCGCTGGTGTTCACCGTGGCATCGCAACTGGAGCCGGCCATCAGCACCACCGCCACGCTGCGCGAGCTTGAGCCGCAGGCCGATGCCACTACCCGCACCCGACGTGCGCGGCTAAGCCTGGCCAGTACGCCGCAGGCGTTCCACCTCGGCACCGCTATCAGCGTCACGCTCAGCTCGGCGATCGCGCCGCGCACCGAGCTGCCGGCCACCGCCCTGCTGGAGCGAGACGGCAAGACCCAGGTCTGGGTGGTCGATCCGCAGCACAAGACCGTGTCCACCCGTGAGGTCACACTCGTGGAGCGCAGCGAACGGCGCGTTGTGCTGGGCGCCGGTGTGCAGCCGGGCGAACGGGTGGTGACGGCGGGTGTGAACAGCTTGAAGCCGGGCCAGCAGGTCAAATTCGACGAGGACGCACGATGAAAGGAAGCTTCAACCTGTCGGACTGGGCCCTGAAGCACCAGTCCTTCGTGTGGTACCTGATGTTCGTCGCCTTGCTGATGGGCGTGTTCTCCTACATGAACCTGGGCCGGGAAGAAGACCCGTCCTTCACCATCAAGACCATGGTGATCCAGACCCGCTGGCCCGGTGCGACCCAGGACGAAACCCTTTACCAGGTGACCGACCGGATCGAGAAGAAGCTCGAGGAGCTGGACTCGCTCGACTACGTCAAGAGCTACACCCGGCCCGGCGAGTCGACGGTTTTCGTCTACCTGCGCGATACCACCCAGGCCGAGGATATCCCGCAGATCTGGTACCAGGTGCGCAAGAAGATCCAGGACATCCGCGGTGAATTCCCCCAAGGCCTGCAAGGGCCGGGTTTCAACGACGAGTTCGGTGATGTGTTCGGCTCGATCTACGCCTTCACCACCGATGGCCTGGACCTGCGCCAGTTGCGCGATTACGTCGAGCAGGTGCGCGCCGAAGTGCGCGAGGTGCCGAATATCGGCAAGGTCGAAACCATCGGCGTGCAGGATGAAGTGCTGTACCTGAACTTCTCCACCCGCAAGCTGGCGGCGCTGGGCATCGACCAGCGCCAGGTGATGCAGGCGCTGCAATCGCAGAATGCGGTGACTCCGGCCGGGGTGATCGAAGCCGGACCAGAGCGCATCTCGGTGCGCACCACCGGCCAGTTCGCCTCGGAGAAGGACCTGCAGGTGGTCAACCTGAGAATCAACGACCGCTTCTTCCGCCTGGCCGACATCGCCGATATCGAGCGCGGTTTCCAGGATCCGCCCGCCCCCATGTTCCGCTACAACGGCCAGTCGGCCATCGGCCTGGCGATCGGCATGAAGAAGGGTGGCAACATCCAGGCGTTCGGCAAGGCACTGCGCGACAAGATGGACAGCATCACCGCTGAGCTGCCGGTGGGTGTGGGCGTGCATACCGTGTCGAACCAGGCCGTGGTAGTCGAGGACGCCGTGGGCGGCTTCACCAGTGCGCTGTTCGAGGCGGTGATCATCGTGCTGGTGGTCAGTTTCATCAGCCTGGGCATACGCGCAGGCCTGGTGGTGGCCTGTTCGATCCCGCTGGTGCTGGCGATGGTTTTCGTGTTCATGGAGTACAGCGGCATCACCATGCAGCGCATCTCGCTGGGTGCATTGATCATCGCCCTGGGCCTGCTGGTCGACGATGCAATGATCACCGTAGAGATGATGGTCACGCGCCTGGAGATGGGCGAGAGCAAGAACGACGCGGCGACCTATGCCTATACCTCGACGGCATTCCCGATGCTCACCGGCACCTTGGTCACCGTTGCCGGCTTCGTGCCCATCGGCCTGAACGCCAGCTCTGCGGGCGAATACACCTTCACCCTGTTCGCGGTGATCGCGGTGGCGCTGCTGGTGTCGTGGGTGGTGGCGGTGTTCTTCGCGCCGGTGCTGGGCGTGCATATCCTCAGCAGCAAGGTCAAACCCCATGATGAGGAACCCGGCCGCATCGGCCGCGCCTTCGAAAGCGGCTTGCTGTGGTGCATGCGCAACCGCTGGCTGACCATCGTTGGCACCGTGGTGCTGTTCGCCCTGGCGGTGTTGAGCATGCGGTTCGTGCAGAACCAGTTCTTCCCTTCTTCGGATCGCCCGGAGATCCTGCTGGAACTGAACCTGCCGCAGAACGCGTCGATCCAGGAAACCCGTCGTGCGGTCGATCGCCTGGAGGCCACCCTCAAGGACGATCCGGACATCGACCACTGGAGTACCTATATCGGCCAGGGCGCGGTGCGTTTCTACCTTCCGCTCGACCAGCAGTTGCAGAACCCGTACTACGCGCAACTGGTCATCGTCAGCAAGGGGCTGGAGCAGCGCAACACGTTGATTCCCAAGCTGCAGGAGCGGCTGCGCAATGATTTCGTCGGCATCGGCACCAATGTGCAATCGCTGGAGATGGGCCCTCCAGTGGGGCGTCCGATCCAGTACCGGGTCAGCGGCAAGGATATCGACCAGGTGCGCAAGCACGCCATCGACCTTGCGACCCTGCTCGACCAGAACCCCAACATTGGCGAGATGATGTACGACTGGAACGAGCCCGGCAAAGTCCTGCGGGTCGAGATCGCCCAGGATAAGGCGCGCCAACTGGGCCTGTCGTCCGAAGACGTCGCCAACGTGATGAACAGCATCGTCACCGGTGCACCGGTGACCCAGGTCAACGACCAGATCTACCTGGTGGACGTGGTCGCGCGCGCCAAGGACAGTGAGCGCGGCTCGCCCGATACCCTGCAGAACCTGCAGATCGTCAGCCCCAGCGGCACCTCGATCCCCTTGCTGTCGTTCGCCACGGTGCGCTACGAGCTCGAACAGCCATTGGTTTGGCGGCGTGACCGCAAGCCGACGATCACCATAAAGGCGTCGGTCAACGGCGAGATCCAACCCACCGATCTGGTGGCCCAGCTCAAGCCGAAGATCGAAGAGTTCGCCGCTTCGCTGCCGGCCGGTTACGAAGTAGCCACCGGCGGCACCGTGGAGGAGAGCGGCAAGGCCCAGGGCCCGATCGCTCAGGTGATTCCGCTGATGCTGTTCCTGATGGCGACCTTCCTGATGATCCAGTTGCACAGTGTGCAGAAGCTGTTCCTGGTGGTCAGCGTGGCGCCGCTGGGGCTGATCGGCGTGGTCCTGGCGCTGGTGCCGACGGGAACGCCGATGGGCTTCGTTGCGATCCTCGGGATTCTTGCGCTGATCGGCATCATCATCCGCAACTCGGTGATCCTGGTGACCCAGATCGACGAATTCGAGGCCCAGGGCTACTCACCTTGGGACGCGGTGGTCGAGGCGACCAACCATCGGCGCCGGCCGATCCTGCTCACGGCCGCCGCGGCCAGCCTGGGGATGATCCCCATCGCCCGCGAGGTGTTCTGGGGCCCGATGGCCTACGCCATGATCGGCGGGATCATCAGCGCAACGCTGCTGACCTTGCTGTTCCTGCCGGCGCTCTACGTGGCCTGGTACAAGATCCGAGAGCCGCAGGCGCAGAATTGAAGCCTCGCCCCCCTGTAGGAGCGGGCTTGCCCGCGAATGCAACAGTGGCTGCACCACGGCATTCGCGGGCAAGCCCGCTCCCACAGCCACCTACTGGGCTGTTCAGTAATTCAGTTATATAAACATTCTTAAACAGTATTTTTAAGAATATCCCGCCGTCACTAAGATTGCCCTCAAGCCAGGCGCAATCCCCTTCCTCTGCCCGGCACCCTTACTCAATGGAGAACGAGCATGAGTGCATCTCTGCGTAGCATCGACGGTCAGGACGAAGCCACCATTCTGCGTGAAATCCAGAGCGCGCTGCGCGACCTGCGCTTCGGTGCAGTGGAGATCACCGTGCACAACGCTCAGGTCGTGCAGATCGAGCGCAAGGAGAAATTCCGCCTGCAGCAGCCCGGCAACAAGTCCGGCTGACTCCGACACATCCAACTAGAAAAAATGCCAATCGGGAGCTTCACCATGTCCATCCGCCGTTATGCGCTCGCCGCTCTGGCCAGTGCCGTTTTTGCCGGTTCCGCCATCGCCAAGGATTACGAACTGCTCAACGTGTCCTATGACCCGACCCGTGAGCTGTACCAGCAGTACAACGCCGAATTCATCAAGCACTGGCAGCAGACGCATCCGGACGACAAGGTGAAGATCCAGCAATCGCACGGCGGCTCGGGCAAGCAAGCCCGCGCGGTAATCGACGGCCTGCGCGCCGACGTGGTGACCCTGGCCCTGGCTGGCGATATCGACGAAGTCGCCAAGCTCGGCAAGACCCTGCCGGAGAACTGGCAGACCCGTCTGCCGGATGCCAGCACCCCCTACACCTCGACCATCGTGTTCCTGGTGCGCAAGGGCAACCCGAAAGGCATCAAGGACTGGGGTGACCTGATCAAGAAAGACGTCTCGGTCATCACTCCGAACCCGAAAACCTCCGGCGGCGCGCGCTGGAACTTCCTCGCCGCCTGGGCCTATGGCCTGAAATCCGGTGGTAGCGAAGCCAAGGCCAAAGAGTACGTGCAGGAGCTGTTCAAGCACGTACCGGTGCTGGATACCGGCGCCCGCGGCTCGACCATCACCTTCGTCAACAACGGCCAGGGCGATGTCCTGCTGGCCTGGGAAAACGAAGCCTTCCTGGCACTGAAGGAAGACGGTGGCAGCGACAAGTTCGAGATCGTCGTGCCGTCGCTGTCGATCCTCGCCGAACCGCCAGTGGCGGTGGTCGACAAGAACGCCGAGAAGAAGGGCAACACCGAGATCGCCACCGAATACCTGAAACACCTGTACAGCCCTGCTGGGCAGAAGATCGCTGCGGAAAACTTCTACCGTCCGCGTGACGAGAAAGTCGCCGCCGAATTCGCCAAGCAGTTCCCGAAACTTGACCTGGTGACTATCGACAAGGACTTCGGTGGCTGGAAAACTGCTCAGCCGAAGTTCTTCAACGACGGCGGTGTGTTCGACCAGATCTACCAGGCGCAGTAAGGCCCGAGGACAGCGGGGCCGCTCCTGCAGGGGAACGCGACCCTTGCCGGAGCGGCCTTGTGCCGCGAATGGGCTGCGCAGCAGCCCCAGGATTCAAAAGTTTGCACCGGCCCGGGATTCTTCCGGGCCAAGTGCGTTCAACCAGGGATATTTATGTCACGTCGCATCTCCCCCGTCATACCCGGCTTCGGGCTGACGCTGGGCTACACCTTGGTGTACCTCAGCCTGATCGTGCTGATACCGCTGGCGGCCATGTTCATTCATGCCTCGCAGCTTACCTGGGAGCAGTTCTGGAACATCATCAGTGCACCGCGGGTCATCGCGGCGCTCAAGCTGAGTTTCGGTACCGCCCTGTTCGCCGCCATCATCAATGGCGTGATCGGCACCCTGCTGGCCTGGGTGCTGGTGCGCTACACCTTCCCCGGGCGCAAGATCATCGAAGCGATGATCGACCTGCCGTTCGCCCTGCCCACCGCCGTCGCCGGTATCGCCCTGACTGCCCTGTACGCACCTGCGGGCTGGGTCGGCCAGTTCGCCACTGACCTGGGCTTCAAGATCGCCTACACCCCGCTGGGCATCACCCTGGCCCTGACCTTCGTCACGCTGCCGTTCGTGGTGCGTACGGTGCAGCCGGTGCTGGCGGACATCCCGCGTGAGGTCGAGGAGGCCGCCGCCTGCCTGGGCGCCAAGCCGTTGCAGGTGTTCCGCCATGTGCTGGCGCCGGCACTGCTGCCGGCCTGGCTGACCGGCTTCGCCCTGGCATTCGCCCGGGGCGTGGGCGAGTACGGTTCGGTGATCTTCATCGCCGGCAACATGCCGATGAAGACCGAGATCCTGCCGCTGCTGATCATGGTCAAGCTCGACCAGTACGACTACACCGGCGCCACGGCCATCGGCGTGCTGATGCTGGTGGTTTCCTTCATCCTGCTGCTGCTGATCAACTTGCTTCAGCGGCGCATCGAAACCCCTTGAAGGAGGCCCGGTCATGTCTTCGTCATCCATAACTGCAAGCTCCGCCGCCAATGCCGCCCGCCGCGGCAGCGCCACCTCGCGCCGTGTACTGATCGGCCTTGGCTGGCTGGTGTTCGCGCTGTTCCTGCTGCTGCCGCTGGTGATCGTGGTGTCCCAGGCGCTGAAGAATGGCTTCGGCACCTTCTTCGAGGCGATCTTCGAGCCTGACGCGCTTTCGGCGCTCAAGTTGACGCTGCTTGCGGTGGGCATCTCGGTGCCGCTGAACCTGGTGTTCGGGGTCAGCGCCGCCTGGTGCGTGAGCAAGTACAGCTTCCGCGGCAAGAGCGTGCTGGTCACCCTGATCGACCTGCCGTTCTCGGTCTCGCCGGTGATCGCTGGCCTGGTCTACGTGCTGATGTTCGGCGCCCAGGGCCTGCTCGGCCCCTGGCTGCAGGACCACGATATCCAGATCGTCTTCGCCCTGCCGGGCATCGTGCTGGCGACCATTTTCGTCACCGTGCCCTTCGTCGCCCGTGAGCTGATCCCGCTGATGCAGGAGCAGGGCACGCAAGAGGAAGAGGCCGCGCGCCTGTTGGGCGCCAACGGCTGGCAGATGTTCTGGCATGTCACCCTGCCGAACATCAAATGGGGCCTGATCTACGGCGTGGTGCTGTGTACCGCGCGGGCCATGGGCGAGTTCGGTGCGGTGTCGGTGGTCTCCGGCCATATCCGCGGTGTCACCAACACCTTGCCGCTGCATGTGGAGATCCTCTACAACGAGTACAACCATGTCGCGGCCTTCAGCGTGGCCAGCCTGTTGCTGATCCTGGCGCTCTTCATCCTGCTGCTCAAGCAGTGGAGCGAGAACCGTATTAACCGCCTGCGCCACAGCGCAGCGGAGGAATAAGTCATGTCGATCGAAGTTCGTAACGTCAGCAAGCGCTTCAACAGTTTCCAGGCCCTGAACAACATCAACCTGGATATCCACAGCGGTGAGCTGGTCGCGCTGCTCGGCCCCTCCGGCTGCGGCAAGACCACCCTGCTGCGCATCATCGCCGGCCTCGAGACGCCGGATGACGGCAGCATCGTGTTCCACGGCGAGGACGTCTCGGGCCACGATGTGCGCGATCGCAACGTCGGGTTCGTGTTCCAGCACTATGCGCTGTTCCGCCACATGAGCGTGTTCGACAACGTCGCCTTCGGCTTGCGCATGAAACCCAAGGGCGAACGTCCGAGCGAGAGCAAGATCGCCGAGAAGGTCCATGAGTTGCTGAACATGGTCCAGCTCGACTGGCTCGCCGACCGCTATCCCGAGCAGTTGTCGGGGGGCCAGCGCCAACGTATCGCCTTGGCCCGTGCCCTGGCGGTGGAGCCGAAGGTGCTGCTGCTCGACGAGCCGTTCGGCGCCCTCGATGCCAAGGTGCGCAAGGAGCTGCGCCGCTGGCTGGCGCGGTTGCACGAGGATATCAACCTGACCTCGGTGTTCGTCACCCACGATCAGGAAGAGGCCATGGAAGTGGCCGACCGCATCGTGGTGATGAACAAGGGCGTGATCGAACAGATCGGCTCGCCGGGCGAGGTGTACGAGAAACCGGCCAACGACTTCGTCTACCACTTCCTCGGCGATTCCAACCGCCTGGCCTTGAGCGAGGGCAACCATGTGCTGTTCCGTCCTCACGAGGTGTCGCTGTCGCGCCATGAGACCGAGGGCCACCACGCTGCCGAAGTCCGCGACATTCGCCCGCTGGGCGCGACCACCCGAGTGACGCTGAAGGTCGAGGGGCAGAGCGAGCTGATCGAGGCTGAAGTGGTCAAGGATCACGACAGCCTGACCGGGCTTGCGCGCGGCGAGACCCTGTTCTTCCGGCCGAAGGTCTGGCAGAAGGTGGCGGATATCTAAGCTGCCGTGTGCATGGAAAACCCGGGTTTGCAGCCCGGGTTTTTTATTGCCTGGGCGAAGGTCGGGGCTGCTGCGCGGCCCTTCGCGGATAAACCCGCTCCACAGGCTCCCCTCGGATTCAAGGACAGCGCTGTGCCTGTAGGAGCGGGCTTGCCCGGCGAAGGGCCGCGCAGCCCTCGCCGGATTTCGATACCTTCCACGAATATTTTGCATGCCGCACGTGCATGATTTTCCCCGCTCATCGTTACAGCCCTTGTGCCACGCGGCTTTGCGGGAACTCCTAAAATCTTATATTCGATAAAGGCATAGCTTTAATTTTAAGCATTACTTTCAGAGATAAGCCTCTGGAATGGATGATTCAGCCACGAGGACCGGCCAAGGTCCGAAGACCTGCATCACGTTTCCAGGAGTCGATTCAATGGGTAATGTCCAGACGGCCGCGAGGGCCTACGACCAGCCATGGCGCCCGGCCCCGGGCGACCTGGTCGAGCTTGGACGCACGCTTCGCCTGCCGCTGGCGCAGCTGCGCCTGCAGCGCACGCCGGTCAGTGGTCTCAAGCGTCGCGACAAGCTGGCGCTGGGGTTGCTGGTGCTGGTCCTGCATGGCGCTGCGGCCTACTGGGTCAGTCAGCGACCAACCCCCGAGCTGCCGGTGATTCCGCCAGAGATTCCGCCGATGACCATCGAGTTCGCCGCCCCGGCGCCGCCGGTCGTCGAGCCGCCACCGCCTGTGCCTGTGGTCGAGCCGCCACCGCCACCACCGCCGGTGGTCGATGAGCTGGCCGCCAAGCCTGCACCGAAGCCGGTACCTAAACCAAAACCGGTGCCAAAGCCCGTACCCAAGCCGCAGCCCAAACCGGTCGAGGCGCCACCACCGGCACCGACCCCAGCGCCTGCGCCGCCTGCTCCGGCACCTGCACCACCAGCACCGGCACCGGTCACGCCCGCTTCAGCCAACGCCGCGTACCTGAAGAACCCGGCGCCGGAATACCCGCAACTGGCCCAGCGCCGTGGATGGGAAGGCACCGTGTTGTTGCGGGTGGAGGTACTGCCTAGCGGCAAGCCGGGGCAGATCCAGATCCAGAAGACCAGCGGCCGCGATGCCCTGGATGCTGCCGCGCTCGCTGCGGTGAAGCGCTGGAGCTTCGTGCCGGCCAAGCAGGGTGACGTGGCCCAGGTGGGCTGGGTCAGCGTCCCGATCGATTTCAAGCTTCGTTAACTCGCGCCATCGAACCGAACATAGGAAGATTTCATCATGAGCCTGTTGGCATCCCCTCTCGAATCCGTTGAAAGCGCCGTCATCTGGCTGCTGGTTGGTTTTTCCGTGGTCACCTGGGCGTTGGCCCTGGTCAAGGTCGTGCAGTTCGTGCGGCTGAAGAACCAGGACAAGCGCTTCCATGCCCAGTTCTGGGCCGCTTCAAGCCTCGACTCGGCAGCCGAGATCAGCCACGAGCAGCCAGGCCCTGCGGCCCGCGTCGCCCAGGCCGGTTATGCCGCCATCGCCGTCGGCGAGCCGGGCCAGGCGGCCGACCTGAGCCATGCGATCAATCATCAGGACCGCCTCGAGCGCGCCCTGCGCCAGCAGATCGTGCGTGAGCGTCGTTCGCTGGAAACCGGCCTGGCCGTGGTCGCCAGTATTGGCAGCACCTCGCCGTTCATCGGTCTGTTCGGCACCGTGTGGGGCATCATGGAAGCGCTCAAGGGCATCAGCGCTGCCGGTTCCGCCAGCCTGGAAACCGTGGCCGGCCCGATCGGCGCGGCGCTGGTCGCCACGGGCGTGGGTATCGCCGTCGCGGTGCCGGCGGTGCTGGTCTACAACTACTTCCTGCGTCGCCTCAAGCTGACCGCTGCCGACCTCGACGACTTCGCCCACGACTTCTACAGCCTGGCGCAGAAGAGTGCCTTCCGCGTCCTGGTTCACCCGACCCTGCAAAAAGCCCAGGCCGGTTTCGGCCAGCCGGTGAAGGAGGCTTCCTGACATGGCGTTCTCGACCCAGGACAGCGACGAAGTCCTCAGTGAAATCAACGTCACGCCGCTGGTGGACGTCATGCTGGTGCTGCTGGTGGTGTTCATCGTCACCGCGCCGCTGCTGACCAACGCCATCCCGATCAACTTGCCCAAGACCGAGGCCGTCGCGCCGGTGGAGCAGAAAGACCCGCTGGTGGTGAGCATCGATGGCGGCGGCAAGCTGTTCATCAACAAGGATGAGATCCAGCCGGACCTGCTGGAAACCAACCTCAAGGCGGCCAGGGAAAAGGACGCGGATGTGCGTGTACAGCTGCAGGCTGACGACGGTGTCAACTACGGCGAAGTGGCGCGGGCGATGGCGGCCATCGAACGTGCCGGGATCAGCAAGCTGGCGGTGATCACCGCGCGTTGATCGGCAATACCCTCTTCAGGCAAGTGCTTCAGGGCCATTTCTCTTGGCAGGGGATGGCCCTTTTTTTATGCACCTCCCTGTAGGAGCGGGCTTGCCCCGCGATGGCGTCCACGCAGGCGACGATGTTGCCCAGGCGGACGTCATCGCGGGGCAAGCCCGCTCCTGCAAAGGGGCGTGCAATTACCTTGATTATGGTTATTAATAAATAGCTTCTTATTCCTTTACGAATATAACTGCCTCCCTATACTTGGTTCCCAAGCACGCAAACTTCCAAGGAGGCGTCCCCATGCGCAATGAGTCGATTCGTTACCTGATTGTGCCGGGCTGGCAAGGATCGCCAGACAATCATTGGCAAAGCCACTGGCAGCGCAGCCTGCCCAACAGCGCCCGGGTCGAGCAGCGAGATTGGCTCACCCCGCAGCGGCGCGACTGGGTGCAGGCGCTCGAGCAGGCGATTGCCGCCGAACGCTCGCCGGTGATCCTCATCGCCCACAGCCTGGGCTGCATCACCGTCGCCCACTGGGCCGCGCAGGCCAGCCCTGCGCTGCTGCGCCGGGTGCGAGGGGCGCTGCTGGTGGCGCCAGCGGACGTCGAACGGCCGACCTGCGCGCCGGCCTTGCGCAACTTTGCGCCCATCCCGCTGCACACGCTGCCGTTCCCCAGCCAGGTGGTCAGCTCGGACAACGATCCGGCCGTCAGCGTGCCGCGTGCACTGTACCTGGCCAAGGCCTGGGGGGCGGAAGCGGGGCTGTTGAGCAATGCCGGGCACATCAACGTCAAATCCGGCCACGAGCGTTGGGAACAGGGCTTCGCTTATCTGTACCGCCTGCAAGGCCGGATCGAGCAGCGCTCCCTGCGCCGCGCCTGACCTGGTCTTTCAACCGATTCGCTGACTCCCCGGTCGCCTGCGGCCGGGGCGGGAGTTTTCCATGAGTTTCAACAACCCCTTCGGCCAGCCGCTGCTGACGTTCCCCGAGCTGGACAAGAGCCCGCTGAGTATCCGTGCCAAGGCGCTGGTATTCGTCGATGCACGTTCGCAGCAACTGCGCGAAGCGCTCGAACGCCTGGCGCCGCAACCGCTGCCGGTGCTGATCCGTGGTGAGACCGGCACCGGCAAGGAGCTGCTGGCCAGGCAGATCCACCGCGCCAGCGATCGCGCGGGGCTGTTCGTCTCGGTCAATTGCGCAGGCATCAGCCACACCTACGCCGATGCCGAGCTGTTCGGCTACAGCGCCGGTACCCATGGCGGCACGGCCAGCAGTCGCGCAGGCTGGTTCGGTTCGGCCAATGGCGGCACCTTGTACCTGGACGAGATCGCCGACCTGCCGTTGGCCATCCAGGGCAAGCTGCTGGCGGCACTGGAAAACCGCGAGGTCACCCGGGTCGGCGCCCAGCAGCCACAGGCCGTGGATGTGCGCCTGGTGGCCGCCTCCAGCATCGACCTGGCCCAGGCAGTGCGTGCCGGGCGCTTCAACGAGCGGCTGTACCTCTATCTGCGCGAGGGCGAACTGGAGCTGCCAGCGCTGCGCCAGAGGGTCGGGGACATCCTGCCGCTGGCCGAATACTTCGTCGGCATCTACAGCGTGCGCCTGGAACGCAGCGTGCCGCTGATCAGCGAAGCGGCGCAGCAAGCGCTGGAAGCCCATGCCTGGCCCGGCAACACCCGCGAGCTGGAGAACGTCATCCACTTTGCCCTGCTGGTGGCCGAGGGCGATGAAATACTCCCGCAGCATCTGGACCTGCCCGAGCGCGCGCCCCTGACCCGTCTGGCCAGCCAACTCGCGCAACTGGGGCGCAGCCGTGAGCCAGGTACGCTTGCCGCCTTGCGCGAATTGCTGGAGCGAAGCCTGGTCGAACTGAACACATCCGCGCGCTAGAGCGGTTGCCGACGGCTCATAAGCAAAGTGGGTGATGGCTTTTTGTTTTTGGAATAAGCAGCGAATCAAAAGATATTGTTAGGGCATAAAAAATCCCGGTATCGTCCGCTCCACGCCCACTGTCGAGACGGTGCGGCACCTGACTTCGCCATCCTCGATGGCCCCAGCTTGATAACAAGGATCACCATGAAAAAGACCCTGCTGACGACTGCCCTCGCCGCTGCCCTGTCGGTGTCCGGCCTGGCTCACGCCGCCGAAAAACTGGTGGTAGCCGCCACGCCGGTGCCACACGCCGAAATCCTCGAGCTGATCAAGCCGACCCTGGCCAAGGAAGGCGTTGACCTGCAGATCAAGGTCTTCACCGACTACGTGCAGCCGAACGTGCAGGTCGACCAGAAGCGCTTGGACGCCAACTACTTCCAGACGCTGCCGTACCTGAAGAACTTCAACGAAGGCAAGGGTACCCACCTGGAAACCGTGATCGGCGTTCACGTCGAGCCGTTCGGTGGCTACTCCAAGAAGGTCAAGAGCCTGTCGGAGCTCAAGGAAGGCGCCACCGTGGCTATTCCGAACGAGGGCAGCAACAGTGGTCGCGCCCTGCTGCTGCTGCAGAAGGCCGGCCTGATCACCCTGAAGGATCCGAAGAACGCCCTGGCGACGCCGAAAGACATCGCCGAGAACCCGAAGAAACTGAAGTTCCGCGAGCTCGAGTCGGCCATGCTGCCGCGTGTGCTGGATCAGGTCGACCTGGACATGATCAACACCAATTACGCGCTGGAGGCGGGCCTGAACCCGGCCAAGGATGCGCTGGTGATCGAGGGCAGCGACTCGCCTTACGTGAACTTCCTGGTTGCGCGTCCTGACAACAAGGACAGCGAAGCCATCCAGAAGCTGGCCAAGGCCCTGACCAGCCCTGAAGTGAAAGCCTTCATCGAGAAGAAGTACCAAGGTGCGGTGCTGCCGGCGTTCTGATTTGCCCGGTTAGTGCTTCACATGAAAACGCCGACACTGCTGTGTCGGCGTTTTCGTTTGGAAACCGAAACCTTCAACGCTGCCCGGAAAGCGCCTTGCGCAGGGCCAGCAACCACTGAAGCTGTTCATTCGAAACGGGCGTGCTTGGGCTGTTCATTGTTGTCGTCCGTGTGGGCCTGGTTGGCCGATCAGTCTGAAGTCCTTTTGAGAGGTATTTCGAAGGAAAGATCCGTGGCAGATGTATGAAATTTCCGGTTAGCCCGTCGGGTGATATCAATATGCAATAAAGGTATTTAGAGAAAGATTTTTATGCCTTTAGAGTCTACCCATCGTGCTTACCCGCACACACCTTTTCATCGTCCACGACGCTGAGCCAACCTCGCGTCGAGCCCGGAACCTTGCCCATGTCGTACCTCCGTGACCCTGTGCCGAGGCGTTATCCATGACCTTCGACACTGCCTTCATGCTTAGCACACTCCCCGCATTCCTCAAGGCCGTTGGCGTCACCCTGCAGGTCGGGCTGATCGCCATCGCCACCTCGCTGCTGGTCGCCGTGTTCAATGCCACCGTCCTGGTGTTTCGTACCCCCTACCTGTGGCGGCTGGTCAAAGGCTATGTGGAGCTGGCGCGCAACACGCCGCTGCTGATCCAGTTGTTCTTCGTCTATTTCGCACTGCCGACACTGGGTTTGAAAGTATCCGGCTTCGCTGCGGCGATCATCACCATGACCTTCATGGGCGGCGCCTACCTCACCGAGGTGCTGCGGGCGGGTGTCGAAGCGGTGCCACGGGCGCAGCTGGAGTCCGGGCGCTCCATCGGCTTGTCCGAGGGCCAGCTGCTGCGCCACGTGATCCTGCCCCAGGCCGGCATCCTCAGCTTGCCGGCGCTGTTCGCCAACTTCATCTTCCTGCTCAAGGAAACCACCGTGGTCTCGGCGGTGGCGGTGCCGGAAATCCTCTACACCACCAAGAACTACATCGCCCTGTACTACAAGACCTACGAAATGCTCGCAGTGCTGACGTTGCTCTGCGTGCTGCTGTTCCTGCCGTTGTCGCTCCTGCTGCGCCACCTCGAAAGGAGGCTGCAACATGGCCAGTTCGGCAATTGAGCTGCTGCTGGTGTCCTTGCCGCAACTGGCCAAGGGCGCCGGACAGACCCTGGCGATCTCGGCCCTGGGCATCGTTTGCGCCACCCTGGGCGGTGTGCTCTATGGCGTGCTGGCCACGTTGGGCAAGCGTGCGGTGAACATCGCCTTGCAGGTCTACCTGGAGCTGTTTCGTGCAATACCGGTGCTGGTCTGGCTGTACCTGGTGTTCTTCGGGTTACCGATCTTCTTTTCGCTGAGCATTCCCAGCTTCTGGTGCGCGGTGCTGGTGCTGGGGCTGTGGGGCGCCAGCGAGGTTGGCGAGGTGGTACGCGGGGCGCTGGCTTCGCTGCCGCGCGGCCAGCGCGAGGCGGGGCTGTCGATCGGTCTTTCGGGCCTGCAGTTGTATGGGCACGTGCTGTTGCCGCAGGCGCTCAAGCGCATGACGCCACCCACCATCAATATCTACACACGGATCGTCAAGACCAGCTCGCTTGCCGTGCTGATCGGCGTCGTCGACGTCATCAAGGCCGGCCAGCAGATCATCGAGCGCACCTACGAGTCGGTGCTGATCTACGGCGTGCTGTTCCTGTTCTTCTTTTTCATCTGCTACCCGCTTTCCGCCGCCTCGCGCGCGCTGGAACGCCGCTGGGCCCACTCATGAGCGCATTGATCGAATTCCAGGGTTTCAACAAGTTCTTCGGCGAGCACCAGGTGCTCAAGGATGTCGACCTGCAGGTTCAGGCCGGTGAAGTGGTGGTGATTCTCGGCCCCAGTGGCTGCGGCAAGAGCACCTTGCTGCGTTGCCTGAACGGTCTGGAGGAGGCCCATGGCGGTAGCCTGCGCCTCGATGGCCAGGAACTGCTTGGCTCCGGCACCGACTGGCGCCAGGTCCGCCAACGGGTGGGCATGGTGTTCCAGAGCTATCACCTGTTCGGCCACATGAGCGTGATCGACAACCTGCTGCTCGGCCCGCTCAAGGTGCAGAAGCGCGAGCGCGCCGAAGCCCAGGCGCAGGCCGAGGCGTTGCTGGCGCGGGTGGGGTTGCTGGACAAGCGGGACGCCTTCCCCCGGCAGTTGTCGGGTGGCCAGCAGCAGCGCATCGCCATCGTTCGTTCGCTGTGCATGAACCCGCAGGTGATGCTGTTCGACGAGGTCACCGCAGCCCTGGACCCAGAGATGGTCAAGGAGGTGCTGCAGGTGATCCAGGGCCTGGCCCGGGACGGCATGACCCTGCTCATCGTCACCCACGAAATGGCCTTCGCCCGTGCGGTGGCCGACCGTATCGTGTTCATGGAGGCCGGCAGGATCCTTGAACAGAGCGACCCCGAGAGCTTCTTCAGCCAACCGCGGACCGCACGCGCGCAGCAGTTCCTGGACAAATTCTCCTTCGTCGAAAGCCTGCCGAAGACACTACACAAGGAACTGTCATGAAAACTGCCCACTTCACCAAACTGCTGGCGCCGCTGTTCGGCCTGGCCTTGCTGGCCGGTTGCGACAAACCCGCGGAGCCGGGCAAGTCGGCTGCGGCGACGTCTGCACCGTCCACCAGCTACCTGGAAACCATCAAGGCCCGCGATAAGCTGATCGTCGGCGTCTTCACCGACAAGCCGCCGTTCGGCTTCGTCGACGAGAGCGGTCGCTACGTGGGCTTCGACACCGATATCGGTCGTCGCTTCGCCAAGGACCTGCTCGGCGACGAGAACAAGGTCGAGTTCGTGGCCGTGGAACCGGCCAGCCGCATTCCGTTCCTGCAGAGCGACAAGGTCGACCTGATCCTCGCCAACATGACCGTCACCCCGGAGCGCAAGGAAGCGGTCGATTTCACCAACCCCAACCTGCGCGTGGCGGTGCAGGCCATCGTGGCCGATGGCAGCCCGGTGAAAGCCCTCGATGACCTGGCCGACAAGACCATCATCGTCACCACCGGCACCACCGCCGATATCTGGCTGACCAAGAACCACCCGGATTGGAAGCTGCTCAAGTTCGAGAAGAACAGCGAATCGCTGCAGGCCCTGGCCAATGGTCGTGGCGATGCCTATGCCCAGGACAATCTGATCCTGTTCAGCTGGGCCAAGCAGAACCCAGGCTACCGCGTGTTGCCAGAATTGCTGGGCGACGAAGCTCCGATCGCCCCGGCGGTGAAGAAGGGCAACACCGAGCTGCGTGACTGGGTCAATGCCGAGCTGGCCAAACTGGGTGAGGAGAAATTCCTGCTCAAGCTGTATGACCAGTACGTGCGCAAGGAGCTGAGCGATGACACCAAGCCTGAGAGCGTGATCGTCGAAGGCGGCAAGTGGCAGGGGTGAGTTAAGGCCCAATCGCGGGGCTGCACTGCAGCCCCGGCGATATCAGCGGTTACGCGGCAACCAGTTCAACAGGAACTCATTCACCACCTTCGGGTTCTCCAGGCTGGAGATATGCCCTGCGAATGGAATCTGCGCTGCCAGGCAGCCGATGATCCGTGCCATTTCGTTGCTTTCGGCAGGCGGACGCGGGATGTCCTGGTCGCCGCAGACCACGATGGTCCGCTCTGCCGGCAACTCGCCCAGGCGGCCCAGCAGGTCAGGGCGTCCGAAAATCACCCGCCCCATCGGGTCGAGGCTCTGGCGAATGGCCTCGGCACTGCTGGCCTTGAGGTCGGCGCGGAACTGCTCGCGAACCTCCGGCACCGTCTGGCCGCCGGCATGGAAGAAGATCGGCACCACGATGTCGAGCAGTGGGTCAGGGAAGAACCCTGCGCCGCTGGCAGCATCCAGCAGGCCGAAGTACTTCAGGCGCGTTGCTTCAGGTTCGGCGCCGAGGTAGGTATCCATCAGCACGATGCGGTCAACCCGTTCCGGGTGCTCGATCGCCAGCTCAGCACCCCACATGCCGCCGACCGACAGGCCGACCAGATGGCATTTGTCGATGCCCAGTGCGTCGAGAAACGCCAGGTGCTGGCGTGCCAGCGCGCTCATGTCGGTGGTGGTGGCTGGTGGTGCCTCGGAGTCGCCATGGCCCCAGAGCTCGGGCACCAGCACGCGGAAGTGTTTCGACAGCGCATCGATCTGCGGTTGCCACATCGCGGCAGACCACAGATAGCTATGGCCCAGCAGCACCGGGAAGCCCTGGCCCTGGTCGACGTAGCTCATGCGGGCGCCGTCGATTTCGATGAAGTGCTTTTGCATGAGGAAGGCTCTTGGAAAAAAGGGGCGCTCAGGTTACCTGTTCGCAGTGTGAAACGTTGTGAAACCGGTCATGTTCGGGCTGCGCCTGTGGTGATCTTCTCGCGGGCACGTCGGCGCGCCGAATCGCCGCTCGCGCAGACGTGCACCGCCGATGTGCAGTGCTCACTGCCCCTGCGGCACCAAGCGCAAGGTGCTGCGCGCCGGAATCACCCCCATCTGCGCCTTGTGATACCGCCCCTGTACATAATCCTCGGCCTGGTCCGAGTAGTGCCGGTCGAACGGTACGCCACTCTGGCCTACAGGGTTGATGGTCAGCGCTTGCCCGGCATCGGCGAAGTCGATCAGGCGTCGGGTCGAAGGCCCGTAGTTCACCGGCCAGGGCGCTGTGCCGATCTTCGCCGACAGGTTGTTCGGCACCTCGTGGGTGCCCGGTGCGGCGAAGGGGCCGACATTGAACAGCAGGTTCAACGGTTTCTGCTGGCCCAGCGGGTGGTTGTGGGTGAGGGTGTGGGCTTTGCCCCATTGCCAGTCCGCCGGGTCGTTGCCGTACAGCTCGCGCAGATGCGCCAGGCTGCGTTGCCAGGCCTGACGGACGATGGCGGTGCGGTCGGTGCGGTCGTGGCCGCCGCGCAGGTTCCACCAGGGTGAGTCGGCGTCGGCCGCCAGGCGCGGTAGCGCGGCGTCGATGGCGCGTGTGCTGATCAGCACCTGGAACCAGGTGTCGCCCAGCTCGTCATGCAGGGCGGCGAACGCCAGTTCGTAGAGGAACTGGTTGAACAGCGTGGCGCTGGTCGAATCCAGCGGGTAGTCGCCGCGCCATGCGGCCAGTTGTTCGACCAGCTCCTTCTGCTCGTCACCCTCGGCGATCGCACGCAGGGTATTCAGCAGCGGCGCCAAGGTACGAGGGCCATAGTCGGTGCTGGTGTCCAGCTGCAGCGCCTGGCTGTTCTGCACATCCCATTTGACCTGCGGGTCGGCCAGTCGACGATCCAGCTGGCGGCCACGGTCGGGCAGGTTGTAATAGCCGGGAATCGGGATGGCGGCCGGGGGCTGGTAGTTGGCCGAGACAATGTAGCCGCTGGGCGGGTTCTCCTGCTGGGGATTGGCGCTGAAGGGGTAGAAGCCGAGCTTGTCGGCCTGGTGGGTGCTGCCGTCGAGAATGAACGCCGGGTTGACCCCGTCCGGACGAATGGGTAACTGCGCCGAGGCCCACCAGCCGATGTCACCGCGAGCGTTGGCCCAGACCAGGTTCAGCCCCGGTGCCTGGATCTTCGCCGCGGCCTCGCGCATCTTGCCCAGGGTGTCGGCGCGGTTGACCTGGTAGAAGGCGTCGAGAATAGGGTTTTCGGTTTCCAGGAACGCCCACCACATGGCGATGGGGGTTTGCCCTGCGGTTTCGCCGAGTACATCGTTGACGATCGGCCCATGGGGCGAACGGCGCAGGTTGATGGTCACCGGCGCTTCGCCCTTGACCGCGATCTGTTGCTCGGTCGTCTCCAGCGCACGCCACTGGCCATCGACCATGACCTGGTTGGCGTCGGCGGGATTGGTCTTCTCGGCGATCAGGTCGACGTCGTCGTTCTGGAACATGGTCAGGCTCCAGCCGAAATCACGATTGTGACCGAGCAGGGCGAAGGGGTTCAGCGCCTGGAAATAGCCGTAGAGGTTGAAGCCCGGGGCCGATAGCTCGGCCTCGTACCACACCGCCGGTACCGCGAAGCCGATATGCGGGTCGCCCGCCAGCAGGGGGCTACCACTGCGGGTATGGCTGCCCGCGACGGCCCAGGCGTTGCTGCCTTCGAACTGCGGGATGCCGGCATCGCCGAGCGCCTGTTGGCTGAGCTGGGCCAGGCCTTCGAGGGTACGCCAGTCACTGGTAGCAAGGGCCGGGCGCAGAGCGCCATCAGGCTGCCAGTCGAGGTCGAAGATCTTCAGATACTCGGGGCCGAGCTGGTCACGAATGTAGGTCAGCGCAGGCTCGGTGCGGAAGGCTGCGGCAAAGCTGTAGGCCAGGTAGCCGGCGATGCTCAGGGTATCTTCGGCAGTGAAGGGCCGTTCAGGGATGCCGAGGACGTCGAACTCCACCGGCTTGGGATGGTTGGCCTGCCAGCTGTTCACGCCGTCCAGGTAGGCTTGCAATGCTATCCATGACGGTGACTGGTGATCCAGGCGTTCGACCATCCGCGCCGCCTGCTCGCGGATGCGCAGGCTGCGAAACAGGGTGTCGGTGGGCACCAGCTTGCTGCCCAGCACTTCGGCGAGCTCACCGCGGGCCAGGCGCCTTACCAACTCCATCTGGAACAGCCGGTCCTGGGCGTGCACATAGCCCAGGGCACGGTATAGATCGGGCTCGTTCTGCGCCTGCAGATGCGGCACTCCGCGTTCGTCATAGCGCACGCTGACCGGTGCGCTCAAGCCGGTGATAGCCACTTCGCCTTCGCGCTGCGGCAGTTTGCCGTGCACGTACCAGTACGCGCCGGCGGCGGCCATGGCCACGACGACGGCAAGCAGAGTCAGGCTGCGCTTCATAGAATTCCTTATGCCATTGGGGAGGCGGCGATGAGCTGAAAGCGCACTGAGAATAGCTTGCTCGAGCCGGTGATCGTCAATCTCGAGCCTGAGGTCAGGCCTACCGGAAAATCTCCGCGTCGCGCATGGCTTCCCTGGCAAGGGTGCGACGGTTGGCGATCAGCCGGCCGAGCATCTCTTCGACCTGGCTGATCTGTCGTTCGAGCTGTTCCTGTCGGCGGTTGCGCTCCCAGGTGCGGGTTTGCAGCTGCTTGAGCTTTGCTCGGCGGCTGGACAGCTCGCGGCAGGCTCGTTCGAGGCGATGGGCCCGCTCATGCGTGACAGCAACCGTGGAGAAGAGGCAAGCCTGCAGGTCGCGCTGATAGTTGACCAACAACGTGTCAACGGCATCGATCTGCTGTTGCAGGCGCTGCAAGGTGTTCATGCCGCTCGAAGGGCCCGCTAGTTCGCTGATGGCGCGCTCCAGCTGTTCCTCCAGGTGCTCGGGGGAGCGCTGGAAGGCGACGACGGCATAGCTGCTGTCGCTGGAGGAAGGTGGGCTGACGATATATTCGCGCAGGCTGAGCCTTGTCACCGGGTAGTTCAGGGATATCTGATGCTGGCCCCAGAGCATCTCGATGTGGTCCTGATCTTCGTTCGTCAGGGGAGGAGAAGAGCGAGCGAAGACAGGTCCCATGGCGTTTTCCTTAAGCGGTAGGCCAATACGCTAAGGGGCTGGTATGTACGCGACGTCATAAATATCTACCGCTGCTGATCTTTCCGCCATGGGCAATAGCACCCGCTGGCCAGGGCATTGGAGGCCTGTACCCGGCGCCCTTGCAGCAGCGCCCGGATGACGGGTTCGATGAAGCTGTTGCTCGAGTTGCACACCGCGCCTTCGCTGTAGGGGCCGAAGTAGGCGAGCTGCCCCTGTCGATCCCAGATCGCCACTGCCGGAGAGGCTGGCAGGTGTTCGCTGCCCGGCAGCTCGCGGATCGGCTGCAGGGCTCCAAGGTTGGCGGGAAGCTGGCCGTGGCTGCCGGGCTTTTGCAACACGTGGAAGGTTACACCCTGCGCGGCGAACTGCTCGATGAGCTCGGCCAGATGTTGCTGGTTGCCGACGTTGCAAGGGCAGGTGGGGTCCCAGAAGTGCACGATGCGGATCGGGCCAGGGCCTGCGAGTTCGGCGGGCAGTTGCAACTGGCTGCCGTCGAACAGCGTGGCCTGGTCGTCGAACTGGCGCAGGTAGCGCGACTGGAAGCTGTCGTAGGCCCACCACAGCAAGGCGGCGCAGAGCAGGGTGGCGAGCAGCGTGGTGAGGGTTTTCATCGGTAGTCCGCAACGTTGCACCGGGCTTTTTCGCGGGCTTGCCCGCCAAGAGCGCGTCTCGGTGCATGACAAAGACAAGAAGACGCCAGCTTGCCATGGCCGGGCACAGAGCTGAATATCGCAGATCAATACTCGCGCCACTCTGGATGTACCGATGCCTTCACCCTTCCACCCTGACCTGCTGCGCACCAGCCTTGACGCTCTTGCGGCGCGCCAGCCACTGTCGGCCCAGGCCCTCGATTACCAGCGCTTCTACGGTCTCGACCTGCCTGCACACAGCTGGTTGGGTGGCTTCAGCGTTGCAGGTTTCGACCTGGTCGGGCAGGTGTGGCTGCCGCAAGAACCGGTGGCGACGCTGTTCCTGCTGCATGGCTACTACGACCACATGGGCCTGTACCGCCATGTGATCGCCTGGGCCTTGCAGCAGGGCTTCGCGGTGATTGGCTGCGATCTGCCCGGTCACGGGCTGTCCAGTGGCGAGCGGGCCAGCATCGCCGACTTCGCGATCTACCAGCAGGTGCTCGATGCCCTCTTCGAACAGGCGCGCAGGCTCGACTTGCCACGGCCTTGGCATCTGTGTGGGCAGAGCACGGGTGGAGCCATCGTTGTCGATCATCTGCTGCACTGCGGCGAGCAGAGCCCGGCGGACGGCCAGGTGATCCTGCTGGCGCCGTTGGTGCGACCGCGGGCCTGGCACTGGTCGAAGCTGAGTTATCGGGTGCTGCGCCATTTCGTCGATGGTATCGAGCGACGCTTCAGTGCCAATACCAACGACCCGGCATTTCTTGCGTTTCTCGAGGCCGATCCGTTGCAGCCGCGGCGCCTGCCGACGGCATGGGTGGGGGCGCTGATGGCCTGGATCAAGCGCATCGAGGCGGCGCCGCACAGTCGGCGTCGGCCGCTGATCGTTCAGGGCGAGGCAGACGGCACGGTGGACTGGCCTTACAACCTCAGGGTGCTGAAGGAGAAGTTCGCCGAGCCGCAGATTCTCCTGCTGCCCGAGGCGCGGCATCACCTGGCCAACGAGCTGCCGGATATCCGCCAGCGCTACTTCACCTTTCTCGACCAGCGCCTGCTTACTTGAGGTTGGCGCTGCTCTGGCCGACGGCCAGCCCCGCACGCACCGCGGCCAGCGCGGCATTGTAGTAGGCCTTGCCCTCTGCGGATTCGGCGAAAGTGGCGAACGCTTCCAGTTCGTCGTCGGACAGCTCGCGGTAGACGTACAACAACGTGTTGTTCAGGTCTTCGCCAATCTCGTTCATCAAACGTTGGCGCTGACCATCGAGCAAGCCCTGGGCCTGGCCGCTGCCGAACAGGCCGGGAATCATCGAGCTGAGGCTGTCGGCGGCAACCCCGGCGATCGCCAGGCTGACCTCGGCCCCAGCTTCGCGGGCCGGCAGGGCCTGGGCCAGGTGACCAATGGCCAGCAGGCGGTTGTCGCTGGCCTGGATCCTTGGCAGGCCCTTGGCGTTCTTGGCCAATTGGTCCTTGCGCGTGGCCAGCAATTCGGCGGCAACCACCTTGCGTCCCAGCGGCGATTGGAAGAACGCCAGCGCCGGCGCCGGGTTCTTCAGGTTGGCGCGCAGTTGGGCCTGGGCACGCTGATCCATCGCCTGGGCCTGGAAGCGTTGGTTGCTGTTGTTGACGAGCGCCTGGTAAACCGCGGGCGGCAGGCTGTTGCGGTAGCGCTGCTGGGCGGCACCGATGGCGTCATTGAAGTGGGCGCGCTGGTCGGGCCAGCCGGCGGCCTTGTACAGCTGGTCGAGGCTGTCTGCCCAGACAGGCATGGTGCAGATCATCAGCACAAGCAGGGAAAACAAACGGCGCATTCAGGACTCCTGTCGGCAGGCCGCTATTGTCCGTGGGGTGGTACGCCTTTGTCGAGATATCAGCGCGCTTCTCGGCCAAGTGGCGCTGTCCGTGTACATGGCTAATGGATATGATGCGCGCCATGCATACCTCTCCTGAACATCCGCTGCTGTCGACCATCGTCGACGACCTGGCCACCCGTGGCTGGTCGCAGCAGGCACTTTTCCTGCCGCTTGAGCTGGCCGGCGCATTGGCTGCCGAGTGTCGCAGGCGCCATGCCGAGGGCGAACTGAACCCTGCAGGTGTCGGCAGGGGTGCGGCCCAGGAGGTACGCGAGGCGATCCGTGGCGACCAGATCCAGTGGATCGACCCCGGCCAGGCCGAGGCCTGCGACCGTTACCTGGAGCTCATGGGCAACCTGCGCCAGGCGATCAACCAAGGGCTGTTCCTGGGGCTGGAAGACTTCGAGTGTCATTTCGCCCTGTATCCGCCGGGCGCCTTCTACCGCAGGCATCTTGACCGCTTCCGCGACGACGACCGGCGCATGGTGTCGGTGGTGCTCTATCTCAATGAGCGCTGGCAACCCGAAGACGGCGGGCAACTGCGGATGTTTCTCGCCGACGATGTCGAGCATGACGTCCAGCCCGAGGCTGGCAGCCTGGTGGTGTTCCTTTCGGGTGAAGTCCCGCATGAAGTGCTGCCGGCCAATCGCGAACGCCTGTCGCTGACGGGCTGGTTCCGGCGCCGTGGCAATGATCCCTTCTGAGTCGTCCAAGGTCCTGGTCAGCGCCTGCCTGCTGGGGCAACCGGTGCGCTATGACGGGCGCGACAGTGGCCACCCCGATCTGCTCAAGCAATGGCAGGCCGAGGGCCGTGTAGTGCCCTTGTGCCCGGAGGTGGCGGGTGGCTTGCCGACGCCGCGACCGGCCGCGGAGATCCAGGGCGGACAGGGTGGCCAGGTGCTTGATGGGCAGGTTCAGGTCCTGACCGTGGCTGGCGAGGATGTCAGCGCGGCATTTTTGAGCGGCGCTCGGCAGGCCTTGGCGCTGGTGAGGCGGCATGGGATTCGGGTTGCGGTGCTCAAGTCCGGTAGCCCGTCGTGCGGCAACCGACTGACCTACGATGGCAGTTTCAGCGGGGTGAAGGTGACGGGGGAGGGCGTCGTTGCTGCGCTGTTGCGTCGGGAAGGGGTGCGGGTGTTCAGCGAGCTGGAGCTGGATGAGGCGCAACGGGCACTCGGGTAGTTCGGTGTCGTTCTTTTCGCGGGCAAGTCGGAGCGCCGAACCGCCGCCCCCACAAGGCCTATGGTGAGTCCAACCCTGTGGGAGCGGGCTTGCCCGCGAAAAGAACGACGCGATATCACTGCTGCACCGCAGTCTTCTCGAACCACTTCTGCTCGAGCTCCGCCATCCGCCCACTGTCCTTGAGCCGCTGCAGGGCATTGTTCAGCGTGCTTTCGAATGCCGGGTTATCTTTCTGAAACGGAATCACCAGCTTCTTCTCACCAAACGGCTGGCTGGCATCGAGCGCGCTTTCGGTCGCAGATTGTTGGCCTGTCGGGGTCAGCGCGATGTCGTACTTGCCGCTCTCCACGCCTGCTAACACTTCGTCGGCAGGCGCTTCGATGAATTCGGCACGCAGGTCCATCTCCCGGGCCAGGTCCTGGCCGAATTCGATGTCGAACCCGGTCAGGTGCTCGTTTTCCTTGAAGGCGTAGGGTGCATTGTCGGCTTGGACGGCGATGCGCAGTTCACCCCGGTCGTTGATTTCGTCGATCAGCTCTGCCTGGGCCAGGGGGCTGATGAGTACTGCCAGCAGTAGGCCAATGGTCAAACGCATGAATATCCCTTTTATTTCTCGGCAGATGAATGTCATTCGCCGTGGCTTTCTGTGTTTGCCGCGATCGAACGCAGCCTATGACCCCTACATCGCGCGTATGTTTGAGCCGGCATTGAAATTTTCATGCCGGCATTTTTGAACCTGCGGCGTGGCAGGTGGACTATGGTGAAGTACCGCCTCGCTTCTTTTAAGTGATAGCGGTCAATTGAAGTGAATGACAGGAGATGTGAATGAAAAGCCCAGTTTCGCGTGCTGCCCTCGCCGGTTTGCTGATGGGAGCCTCTTTGCTTGCCACGGCTGCGGATGCCCTGAAAAGCCAGGAGCCGCCGAAAGATGCGAAGGTCTTCATCGTTTCCCCTGCCGATGGCGCTACGGTCGACAAGACCTTCACCGTCAAGTTCGGCATTGAAGGGATGGCGCTCAAGCCGGCCGGCGACCAGACTCCGCATTCCGGGCACCATCACCTGCTGGTGGATGTCGACAAAGCGCCTGTAGCTGACCAGCCATTGCCGACCAGCCTGATGCCTGAGGGCAACCAACCCCTGCCAGCCGGGCCGCAGGTGCTGCATTTCGGCAAAGCGCAGACCGAGGCGACCATCACCCTGACTCCGGGCAAGCACACCCTGCAACTGGTACTGGGCGACCAGTACCACGTGCCGTTCAAGCCAAGCGTCGAGTCGAAGAAGATCACCGTCAATGTGAAGTAACGCGGGGGATTGTGCGCGGGTAAATCCGCGCCCGCGCAGCACAAGACACAGATCGCGCAGACAAAAAAGGGAGGCCACCAGGGCCTCCCTTCTTCATGCAGCCATCAGGCTCAGAACAGTACGCGCGAGCGGATGGTGCCCTTGACGTGCTGCAGCTTCTCTTGCGCCAGGTCCGAGTACTCGGCGTCGACGTCGATGACCACGTAGCCCACTTTCTCGTCGGTCTGCAGGAACTGACCGGAAATGTTGATGCCGTTCTCGGCGAAGACCTTGTTGATCTCGCTGAGCACGCCCGGGATGTTTTCGTGGATGTGCAGCAGGCGGTGCTTGCCTGGGTGCGCCGGCAGGGCCACTTCAGGGAAGTTGACCGACGACACGGAGGTACCGTTGTCGCTGTACTTGACCAGCTTCTCGGCCACTTCCAGACCGATATTGGCCTGGGCTTCGGCGGTCGAACCGCCGATGTGCGGGGTCAGGATCACGTTGTCCAGGCCACGCAGCGGGCTTTCGAACTCTTCGTCGTTCGAGCGCGGCTCGACCGGGAACACGTCGATGGCGGCGCCGATCAGGTGCTTGTCCTTGATCGCGGCAGCCAGGTGATCCAGCTCGACCACGGTGCCGCGTGCGGCGTTGATCAGGATCGAACCCTTCTTCATCGCACGGATTTCCTTCTCGCCGATCATCCACTGGGTGGATGGCAGCTCAGGCACGTGCAGCGAGACGATGTCGGCCAGGCCCAGCAGTTCGTCGAGGCTGGTGACCTGGGTAGCGTTGCCCAGTGGCAGCTTGGTCAGCGGGTCGAAGAAGTAGACCTGCATCCCGACGCTTTCGGCCAGTACCGACAGCTGGGTGCCGATCGAGCCGTAGCCGACGATGCCGAGCTTCTTGCCGCGGATCTCGAAGGAGTTGGCCGCGCTCTTGATCCAGCCACCGCGGTGGCAGGAGGCGTTCTTCTCGGGGATGCCGCGCAGCAGCAGGATGGCTTCGGCCAGCACCAGTTCGGCAACCGAACGGGTGTTGGAGTACGGCGCGTTGAACACCGCGATGCCGCGCTCGCGGGCCGCGTTCAGGTCAACCTGGTTGGTGCCGATGCAGAAGCAGCCGACTGCGACCAGTTTCTTCGCACAATCAAAGACTTCTTCAGTCAGTTGAGTGCGCGAGCGGATGCCGATGAAGTGGGCGTCCGCGATCTTTTCCTTCAGTTGCGCATCCGGCAGTGAGCCGGTGAGGTACTCGATGTTGGTGTACCCGGCAGCCTTGAGGGTGTCCACAGCATTCTGGTGGACGCCTTCGAGAAGAAGGAACCTGATCTTGCTCTTGTCGAGAGAAGTCTTGCTCATCTGCGTAAACCTGTATCCCGGAGAAAAAATGGCGAGGGGGGCAAAGCGGCGCGGCGACGGGCCTTAGCACGATCGACGGGAGGGCTATGCTAGCATACGCGACACCGTCTGAGCTTATCCCGACAGGTGAAGAGTGCTCAGGGTGACCATGAATCATTCGAGAGTTCTGCCGATGATCGACGTTGCGGTAATTGATGAGCTGAAGACTCTGGTCGACCCTGGCAAGGTCCTTGTCGACCCCGCCTCGCTCGAGGCGTATGGCAAGGACTGGACCAAGCACTATCCACCGGCTCCTTCGGCCGTCGTGCTGCCCAAAACCATCGAGCAGGTCCAGGCCATCGTCGCCTGGGCCAACCGCTACAAGGTCGCGCTGGTGCCGTCCGGCGGACGCACTGGCCTGTCGGGCGCCGCAGTCGCTGCCAGTGGCGAAGTCGTGGTGGCCTTCGACCAGATGAACCAGATTCTCGACTTCAACGCGTTCGACCGCACCGTGGTCTGCCAGCCGGGCGTGATCACCCGCCAGTTGCAGCAGTTCGCCGAAGACCAGGGGTTGTACTATCCGGTAGATTTCGCCTCGAGCGGATCCAGCCAGATTGGCGGCAATATTGGCACCAATGCCGGCGGAATCAAGGTCATTCGCTACGGCATGACCCGCAACTGGGTGGCAGGGCTGAAGGTTGTCACCGGCAAGGGCGAACTGCTGGAGCTCAATCGCGACCTGATTAAAAACGCCACCGGTTACGACCTGCGCCAGTTGTTCATCGGCGCGGAGGGCACCCTGGGCTTCGTGGTCGAAGCGACCATGCGCCTGGACCGTGCGCCGCGCAACCTTACGGCGATGGTGCTCGGCACGCCGGACTTCGACTCGATCATGCCGGTGCTGCACGCTTTTCAGGGCAAGCTCGACCTGACCGCCTTCGAATTCTTCTCCGACAAGGGCCTGGCCAAGATCATGGGGCGCGGCGACGTGCCGGCGCCGTTCGACACGCAATGCCCTTTCTATGCGCTGCTGGAGTTCGAGGCCAGCACCGAGGAGGTGGCCAACGAAGCCCTGGCCACCTTCGAGCACTGCGTCGAGCAGGGTTGGGTGCTCGATGGGGTGATGAGCCAGAGCGAGACGCAGTTGAAGAACCTGTGGAAGCTGCGCGAGTACCTGTCAGAGACCATCTCCCACTGGACGCCTTACAAGAACGATATTTCCGTCACCGTCTCCAAAGTGCCGGCGTTCCTGCGCGATATCGATGCAGTGGTCGGCGAACACTACCCCGACTATGAAGTCGTCTGGTACGGGCATATCGGCGACGGCAACCTGCACCTGAACATCCTCAAGCCTGACCACATGAGCAAGGATGATTTCTTCGCCTCGTGCACCAAGGTCAACAAGTGGGTGTTCGAGATCGTCGCGCGCTACAACGGTTCGATCTCTGCCGAGCACGGCGTGGGCATGACCAAGCGGGACTACCTGGGCTACAGCCGCTCGGCAGATGAAATTGCCTGCATGAAGGCGATAAAGGCGGTGTTCGACCCGAACGGCATCATGAATCCGGGTAAGATCTTCGCACCTGAATAAGAAAGCAGTATCCAGAGGAGTCGGCCCCATGAGTTACCAGCACCAGTACGTAGACGGCACGCGCATCCACTTCCCGCTGGGCAAGGTGGTGTGCATCGGCCGTAACTACGCCGAGCATGCCAAGGAACTGGACAACCCCATCCCCAGCGAGCCGCTGCTGTTCATCAAGCCTGGCAGCTGCGTGGTGCCACTGGAAGGCGGCTTCAAGATCCCGACCGACCGTGGCTCGGTGCACTACGAAGCCGAGATCGCCGTGCTCCTGGGCAAGCCGCTGTCGACCAAGCCGACAGTCGAAGAAGTGCTGGATGCCATCTCCGGCTACGCCCCGGCCCTGGACCTGACCCTGCGCGACGTGCAGGCCAAGCTCAAGGAGAAGGGCCTGCCGTGGGAGCTGGCCAAGAGCTTCGACGGCGCCTGTGTATTGCCGCCGTTCGTCGCCGCATCCAGTTTCGAGGACGTGACCGACATTCCGGTACGCCTGACCATCAACGGTGAAGTGCGCCAGGATGGCAACAGCGCAATGATGCTCAACCCCGTCGTGCCGATCATCCAGCACATCGCCGCGCACTTCTCTCTGCAGGCGGGCGATGTGATCCTCACCGGCACCCCGGCCGGTGTCGGGCCGTTCAATGTCGGTGATGAGCTGGTGCTTGAGCTGCCGGGTGTCAGCCGCTTCGAGAGCCGCGTGCTTTGATCTGACTACGCGTCGCCTTTTCGCGGGTAAACCCGCTCCTACAGGGATTTGCACAGCCTTGTGAGAGCGGTTTTACCCGCGAACGATTTACCGTTTTTTTCACACCCCATCTGGATAATGCGCGAATCTTCGCCCATTTACCCAGGACCCCCTGCATGCCAGCACCCTCCAGCGCCCCAGCTTCCACCAAGCGTCGTTTCTACCTGCGCTGGCCGTTCGCCCTGGCTGTGGCAGCGGTGATTGGCTATGGGGTGGCCATCGCCATGCACTGGGACGACCGTGGCCTGCTGTGGGTCAAGGAGCGTTTCGAGAGCAGTGCCGAGCGAATTGAAAGCGTCTGGCTCCCGGACTATCTGGTAGACATCGACGCCAAGCCGTTGCCGGGCATGGACGACGACGAAGCCTCGGACCTGTCGTTCAATCCGCAGACCCGCACGCTGTTCGCGGTGATGGGCAAGAACCCCTTCCTGGTCGAGCTCACGCTCGATGGCGACGTGTTGCGCAAGATTCCGCTGGTGGGTTGGGAAAATCCTGAAGGCCTTGCCGTGCTGGAAAACGGGCTGATCGCGATCGTTGATGAGCGCAACCATGACCTGACGCTGGTAAAGGTGGACGCGAGCACCTCGACCCTCAATCACGATGACTTCCCCAGCTATGACCTGGGCAAGTCGGTCAAGAGCAACAAGGGTTTCGAGGCCATCGCCTGGGACCCGATGCGCCAGCGCCTGATCATCGGCGAAGAGCGTCCGCCGCGTCTGTTTACCTGGAGCGCCGATGGTCGCGGGCCGCTCAAGGGCGGCAAGCAGCTACTGCCCAGTGACGAGCTCGACCTGCGCAACCTGTCGGCGCTGGCGGTCGATCCACGCACGGGCCACCTGCTGGTGCTGTCGGCTGACTCGAACATGCTGCTGGAGCTGGACGAGAAGGGTGAGCAGGTCAGCTTCATGACCTTGCTCGGGGCGTTCAACGGTCTGGGTAGCCGTGTGCCTCGGGCCGAAGGTGTGACCATGGACGATCAGGGCAACCTGTACATGGTCAGCGAGCCTGCGCTGTTCTATCGCTTCAAGAAGCACTGACAGGATTATCGGAATTTTCTGATGATGGCCTTAAGCTTTATTTCAGCTATGAATGATTAGATTCGGCATCCTCCGTCGAGTCCTCTTCATGCGCCGTCATCTTCGTTCGTTTCTCTTTCTTCTGGCTTTCTCCGTGCTGGCGGTGCTTGGCGTGGCTGGGCACGAGTTCCGTCTGTTCGAGCGCGGCTGGTTCAACCTCAAGAGCTGGTGGCAGCCGACCGAGCAAGGCATCGGCCTGGATCGCTACCAGGTGGTGATCGAGGCGCAGCCCATCGAGGGCCTGGACGACGATGTTTCGGCGCTTACCTACGACCCCGATCGCAAGACCCTGTTTACCGTCACCAACGCCCGCTCGGAGCTCATCGAGCTTTCGCTGGATGGGCGCATCCTGCGCCGCGTGCCGCTGACCGGCTTCGGCGATCCCGAGGCGGTGGAGTATGTCGGGCCGAACAGCTACGTCATCACCGACGAGCGCCAGCAGCGGCTGATTCGCGTGCGATTGGACGACGACACGCCGTTTCTCGACGCCAACGACGCCGAGCAGCTCACCTTGGGCATCGGCCTGAACGGCAACAAGGGCTTCGAAGGGCTCGCTTACGATTCGGCTGGCAAGCGCCTGTTCGTCGCCAAGGAGCGTGACCCGATGCTGATCTACGAGGTGCACGGTTTCCCCCATGCCAATCCGGAGCAGCCCTATGCGGTGCATGTGGTGCAGGACCGCAAGCGTGATTCACGGTTGTTCGTGCGCGACCTGTCGAGCCTGCAGTTCGATGAACGCAGCGGGCATCTGCTGGCGCTGTCAGACGAATCACGGCTGGTGCTGGAGCTGGATGTGAAGGGGCGGCCGCTGAGCACCCTGTCGTTGCGCAAGGGGTATCAGGGCCTGAAGAAGACAGTGCCGCAGGCTGAAGGGATCGCCATGGACGATGCCGGGACCATCTACCTGGTGAGTGAGCCGAACCTGTTCTATGTGTTCAGGCAGTCGGCTGAGAAGGTGTAGTTCAGGGCTCTGTGGGGGCAGTGGTCTTTGTTGTGTCAGTGCTGGCCTATTCGCGGGTAAACCCGCTCCTACAGGTTTCCCGGTGTCCTTCAGAACAGCGGGGTACTTGTAGGAGCGGGCTTGCTTATTCAGCCTTCAGGCTCTTCACGCCTTCGGAAGTCCCCAGCAGCAGCAAGTCTGCCGGACGCGCCGCGAACAGGCCGTTGGTGACCACGCCAACGATCGCATTGATCTGGCTTTCCAGCTCCACCGGGTTGGTGATCTGCAGGTTGTACACGTCGAGGATGACGTTACCGTTGTCGGTCACCACGCCTTCGCGGTACACCGGATCGCCACCCAGCTTGACCAGCTGGCGCGCCACGTGGCTGCGGGCCATCGGGATCACCTCGACCGGCAGCGGGAAGGCGCCGAGCACCGGCACCAGCTTGCTGGCGTCGGCGATGCAGATGAAGGTCTTGGCCACTGCCGCGACGATCTTCTCGCGGGTCAGGGCCGCACCGCCGCCCTTGATCAGGTTCAAGTGCGCGTCGCTCTCGTCGGCACCGTCGACGTAGAACTCCAGCTCGCTGACGCTGTTCAGCTCATAGACCGGGATGCCATGACCCTTCAGACGCTGTGCGGTGGCCTCGGAGCTGGCGACGGCGCCGTCGAAGGCGGTCTTGTGCTGGGCCAGGGCGTCGATGAAGAAGTTGGCGGTCGAACCGGTGCCGACGCCGACGACGCTCTTTTCATCCAGCTTGGGCAGAATGAAGTCGACAGCGGCCTGGGCGACGGCCTGTTTGAGTTGGTCCTGGGTCATGCGGGCTCCGAGAGGGGCGGGAGGTTTTCTGAAGTCGCCTAGTATAACGAGTCCGGCGGCTTTGCTGTGGTCGCCCGACAGGGCGCTGGGGTAGACTTCCAGCCCTTGTCCCGCGGCCCAGTGATGTTTCCAAGATGCTCGAACAGTACGTCAAGAAGATCCTCACCTCGCGCGTCTACGACGTCGCCGTCGAAACCCCGCTGCACAACGCCGGCCAACTGAGCAAGCGCCTGGGCAACCAGGTCCTGCTCAAGCGCGAGGACCTGCAGCCGGTGTTCTCCTTCAAGATCCGCGGGGCGTACAACAAGCTGGCGCAACTGAGTGCCGAAGAGCTGGCGCGTGGCGTGGTCACCGCCTCTGCCGGCAACCACGCCCAGGGCGTGGCCCTGGCTGCGCGGGAGCTGGGCATCAAGGCTACCATCGTGATGCCCAAGACCACGCCGGAGATCAAGGTCGAGGGCGTGCGCTCGCGTGGCGGCAAGGTGGTGCTGCACGGCGACTCCTTCCCCGAGGCCCTGGCCTATTCGCTGAAGCTGGTCGAAGAGAAGGGCTTCGTCTACATCCACCCCTACGACGATCCCCACACCATCGCCGGGCAGGGCACCGTGGCGATGGAGATCCTGCGCCAGCACCCGGCCCGTCTGGACGCGATCTTCGTGCCGGTCGGCGGCGGCGGGCTGATTGCCGGCATTGCGGCCTATGTGAAGTACCTGCGCCCCGAGATCAAGGTGATCGGCGTCGAGCCTGACGATTCCAATTGCCTGCAGGCGGCCATGGCTGCGGGCGAGCGTGTGGTGCTGCCGCAGGTGGGGCTGTTCGCCGACGGTGTCGCGGTGGCGCAGATCGGTCAGCACACCTTCGATATCTGCAAGGATCATGTCGATGAGGTGATCACCGTCAGTACCGATGAGATCTGCGCAGCGATCAAGGATATCTACGACGATACCCGCTCGATCACCGAACCTGCTGGCGCCCTTGGCGTGGCGGGCATCAAGAAGTACGTCGAGTTGACTGGCGTCTCGGGGCAAACGCTGGTGGCCATCGACTCCGGTGCCAACGTCAATTTCGATCGTCTGCGTCACGTTGCCGAGCGCGCCGAACTGGGCGAGAAGCGCGAGGCGATCATCGCCGTGACCATCCCGGAGCGGCCGGGCAGCTTCAAGGCGTTCTGCGAGGCTATCGGCAAGCGTCAGATCACTGAGTTCAACTACCGGTACCACGCCGACAAAGAGGCGCACATCTTCGTCGGCGTGCAGACCCATCCAGAGACCGACCCGCGCGCCGCCCTGGTTCAGCACCTGACCGAGCAGGGCTTCCCGGTAACCGACCTGACCGACAACGAACTGGCCAAGCTGCATATCCGTCACATGGTCGGTGGCCACTCGGCGGCGGCCAGCGATGAGCTGGTGCTGCGTTTCGAGTTCCCTGAGCGTCCGGGGGCGCTGTTCAACTTCCTCAACAAGCTGGGCGGGCGCTGGAACATCTCGATGTTCCACTACCGCAACCACGGTGCCGCCGATGGTCGTGTGGTGGCCGGGTTGCAGGTGCCGGAAGACGAGCGTCACCTGGTGCCCGAGGCGCTGGCCAAGATCGGTTATCCATACTGGGATGAAACCGACAACCCGGCGTACAAGCTGTTCCTGGGTTGAGCGGCTACGCTTGGCATGAATGGCAACACCGAACTTGCAGAAGCGGGCTTGTCCCGCGGTGAGGCCGAAAAAAGTCTTTCGAGGACCCGCACGCGATGGAACACCTGACCACCCTCAAGACCCTGCACATCCTCGCCACCGTACTGTTGATCCTCGGTGCGCTGGGTCTGGCGATCTGGACCTTGCGTGCCCGCCGGCAGGGTGATGCCGAGGCCTACGCCAAACTGCTGCGTCGGCCGCTGGTGTTCGTCTGGCTGGTGATGGGGCTGTGCCTGCTGAGCATGCCGTTCACCGGCTGGTGGCTGGTGCACCTGGTCGGCTGGCCGTTGGGCCAGACCTGGGTGCTGGCCTCCAGCATCCTCTATACCCTGGGCGCTTTCGCCGTGTGGTGGCTGCTGGTGCGGCTGAACCGCCTGCGCAAGGCCGAGCCTGCCGGGCTGCGCCTGACCCTGGCGCTGGCGGTGTTCAGCGGGGTGTGCTTCCTGTCGATTGCAGGATTGATGGGGGCCAAGCCGGTCTGATGCGTCTGCGGGGCCCTTTTCACGGGTAAATCCACGAAAAGGGCCCCGCGATCTCAATCGCGCAACGAAACCACCGGCCATCCGCGCCGCTCGGCCTCTTCACGCAGTTTCGGATCCGGGTCCACCGCCACCGGGTGCGTCACCTGCTCCAGCAACGGCAGATCATTCAGCGAATCGCTGTAGAAGTAGCTGTCTTGCAGATCGTAGCCGTTCTCCAGCATCCAGCGCTTCAGGCGCGTCACCTTGCCTTCACGGAAACACGGTATATCGGTGCTACGCCCGGTATAGCGCTCGCCATCACGCTCGCATTCGGTGGCCAGCAGGGTGCGCACGCCCAGGCGGCGGGCGATGGGCGCAGTGACGAAGCGGTTGGTGGCGGTGATGATCACCAGCTTGTCGCCAGCCTCGCGGTGCTGCTGCAGCAGGGCGAGTGCCTTTGGCAGGATGATCGGCTCGATGCAGTCGCGCATGAATTCGCGGTGCCATTGGTCGAGCTGGGCAGGTTCGGTGGCGGCGAAGATCTCCATCGAGAACGCCAGGTAGGCCTGCAGGTCCAGGGTGCCATTGAGGTAATCCTGATAGAAGGCGTCGTTGCGTTGCTTGTAGGCGATGGGGTCGAGGATGCCCCGTTCACATAGGTAGTCACCCCAGGCGTGATCGCTGTCGCCGCCGAGGAGGGTATTGTCCAGGTCGAATAAAGCCAGGCGCATGGGTTTTCTCGCAGAAGCCTCCGGGAAGAAGTCCCGCAGAATACGGAGTTTTCACCTCGCTGCACATAAGCTATGGCGGGTGCGTTGCTGCGCTCGCAAGCTTTGTGGAACAATGCGGTGACATGCGTTTTCGAGGTTGCTGCCGTGATCGACCCGGATGGTTTTCGCCCCAATGTCGGGATCATTCTCACGAATGATGCCGGGCAGGTGCTATGGGCTCGGCGGATCAACCAGGATGCCTGGCAGTTTCCACAGGGTGGTATCAACCCTGACGAAACCCCAGAGGATGCCCTGTACCGCGAGCTGAACGAAGAAGTTGGCCTGGAACGCGAGGATGTGGAAATTCTTGCCTGCACTCGAGGCTGGTTGCGTTATCGTTTACCCCAGCGCCTGGTCCGCACGCACAGCCAGCCGCTGTGCATCGGCCAGAAGCAGAAGTGGTTCCTGCTGCGGCTGGTGAGCAACGAACAGCGGGTGCGGATGGACCTGACCGGAAAACCGGAATTCGATGGCTGGCGCTGGGTCAGCTACTGGTATCCGCTGGGTCAGGTGGTGACATTCAAGCGCGAGGTGTATCGCCGCGCCCTGAAAGAGCTAGCCCCGCGCCTGTTGACGCGCGACTGACGACGGAGTCCGACCCCGAGCCATGCTCAATACGCTGCGCAAGATCGTCCAGGAAGTGAACTCCGCCAAAGATCTCAAGACGGCGTTGGGTATCATTGTCTTGCGCGTCAAGGAGGCCATGGGCAGCCAGGTATGCTCGGTCTACCTGCTCGACCCCGAGACCAACCGTTTCGTGCTGATGGCCACCGAAGGCCTGAACAAGCGCTCGATCGGCAAGGTCAGCATGGCCCCGAACGAAGGCCTGGTCGGCCTGGTCGGCACCCGTGAAGAGCCGCTGAACCTCGAGAACGCTGCGGATCACCCGCGCTATCGCTACTTCGCCGAAACCGGCGAGGAACGCTTCGCCTCCTTCCTTGGTGCCCCCATCATCCACCACCGTCGCGTGGTCGGGGTACTGGTCATCCAGCAGAAGGAGCGGCGCCAGTTCGATGAAGGCGAAGAAGCCTTCCTCGTGACCATGAGCGCCCAGCTCGCCGGGGTTATCGCCCACGCCGAGGCTACCGGCTCGATACGCGGCCTGGGCCGCCAGGGCAAGGGTATCCAGGAAGCACGCTTCGTTGGCGTGCCGGGCTCGCCAGGAGCTGCCGTCGGCCGCGCGGTGGTCATGCTGCCCCCCGCTGACCTCGAAGTGGTTCCGGACAAGACCGTCGAAGACATCGACGGCGAACTCAAGCTCTTCAACAACGCCCTCGAAGGGGTGCGCGCCGACATGCGCAAGCTGTCGGCGAAGCTTGCGACCCAGTTGCGTCCCGAAGAGCGTGCGCTGTTCGATGTGTACCTGATGATGCTCGAGGATGCCGCCCTGGGTGGCGAAGTGGCCGAGGTCATCAAGACCGGCCAGTGGGCCCAGGGCGCGCTGCGCCAGGTGGTCGGCGAGCACGTCAGCCGCTTCGAGCTGATGGATGACGATTACCTGCGCGAGCGCGCCTCGGACGTCAAGGACCTCGGCCGCCGCCTGCTGGCCTACCTGCAGGAGGCCCGCTCGCAGACGCTGGTCTACCCCGACAACACCATTCTGGTCAGCGAGGAGCTGACCCCGGCGATGCTCGGCGAAGTGCCGGAAGGCAAGCTGGTCGGCCTGGTGTCGGTATTGGGCTCGGGCAACTCCCACGTGGCGATCCTGGCGCGAGCCATGGGTATCCCGACGGTGATGGGCCTGGTCGACCTGCCGTATTCGAAGGTCGATGGCATCGAGATGATTCTCGACGGCTACAAGGGCGAGGCCTATACCAACCCCAGCGACGTACTGCGCAAGCAGTACAGCGACGTGGTCGAGGAAGAGCGCCAGTTGGCCCAGGGGCTCGATGCCCTGCGCGAGCTGCCGTGCGTCACCCCCGATGGCCACCGCATGCCGCTGTGGGTCAACACCGGCCTGCTCGCCGACGTGGCCCGGGCCCAGCAGCGTGGCGCCGAGGGCGTGGGCCTGTACCGCACCGAAGTGCCGTTCATGATCAACCAGCGCTTCCCCAGCGAAAAGGAACAGCTGGCGATCTACCGCGAGCAGTTGGCGGCCTTCCATCCGCTGCCGGTGACCATGCGCACGCTGGATATCGGTGGTGACAAGGCGCTGTCCTACTTCCCGATCAAGGAAGAAAACCCCTTCCTCGGCTGGCGCGGTATTCGCGTCACCCTCGACCACCCGGAAATCTTCCTGGTGCAGACCCGCGCCATGCTCAAGGCCAGCGAGGGGCTGAACAACCTGCGTATCCTGCTGCCGATGATCTCCGGCATCCACGAGCTGGAAGAGGCGTTGCACCTGATCCACCGCGCCTGGGGCGAAGTGCGTGACGAAGGCACCGACGTGCCGATGCCCCCGGTTGGCGTGATGGTGGAGATTCCGGCGGCCGTTTACCAGACCAAGGAACTGGCGCGTCAGGTCGACTTCCTCTCGGTCGGCTCCAACGACCTCACGCAGTACCTGCTGGCGGTCGATCGCAACAACCCGCGGGTCGCCGATCTGTACGACTACCTCCATCCGGCGGTGCTGCAAGCCTTGCAGACCGTCGTGCGCGACGCCCACGCCGAAGGCAAGCCGGTGAGTATCTGCGGCGAGATGGCCGGTGACCCGGCAGCGGCGATCCTGCTCATGGCCATGGGCTTCGACAGCCTGTCGATGAACGCTACCAACCTGCCGAAGGTGAAGTGGATGCTGCGTCAGATCAACATGAGCAAGGCCCGTGAGCTCCTGATCGAAGCCATGACCCATGACAACCCGCAGGTTATCCACAGCTCGCTGCAACTGGCGCTGAAGAACCTTGGGCTGGCGCGGATGATCGGGCCGAATAAGAGCCTTTGATCGTTCACAGGCCTCTTCGCGGACTTGCTCGCGAAGAGGCCTGAAAAGTCATACGAGGTTCAGTTCCACTTCCCCCAGATGCCCCCCAAAGGGCCCGAAACTGCGCTCGATCATCCGCCTTCTGCCCTGATCATCCACGATCAGCACTGTACTCGCCCGCGTTCCGTAATTCTGGCTGGCAATGAATACACTCGACAGCAACCGCTCGGTCGCCAACCCTACGCCGGTCTCCGGCAACTCTGGGTCCTGTGCTGGCGCAGCATCGGCCAGCAGCGCCAGTAGCTGCTGCGGGTCTGCCGATTCGAGCACCTCGCCCAGCGCCGAGCGCGCTTTCAGCAGTTTCGGCCACGGCGTGTCCAGCCCGGCGTTGGATAGCCCGTAAATACCAGGTGATAGCAGTCGTGGCGCCGGGTCTCGGGCGTGCAGGTAGCCCAGCCGCTCGCCATCGCCCACCAGCAGGTTGAACCCCGAGTACTGCGCACTGCGGCTGGCGACCTGGTCCAGATAGGCTTCCACGCCCAGTTCGCCCTGCAGGAATGCGGCCACCAGTTCCCCGCGCGAACGTGGCCCGAGCGGCTGGCGAGGGTCGCGGATATTGGTCAGCGCCGCGAAGCGCCCGCCGGGGCCTATGCCGAGCCAGCTGCCACCGGCTTCGAGGTCGCGCCCGGCATGCACGCCCGGGGCATCCTCCCAGGTGGCCAGCGCCTGGGTGGGGCGGGCGTAGAACTCGTCGCGGTTGGCCGCGACGATCAGCGGCAGGGCGTGCCCCGGCCGCCAGGCGAATACGATCAGGCACATGGGTTGGCCTCAGTGTTTTGTGCCACTCTACCCACAGCCTGGCTGCACTGCCATCACCTGACACAGAGTTCACTAGAGGCGCAGCCCCGGCTTCCGTTACCATGCCGGATCGTATTCACAGGGTCTGCGAATGGAATTCGTGCTCTATCTGCTGTTGGGCGCCTGCGCCGGCGTACTGGCCGGGCTCTTTGGCGTGGGCGGCGGCATCATCATCGTGCCGGTGCTGGTGTTCAGCTTCACCCTGCAGGGCTTCGATGCCTCGATCCTCACGCACCTGGCGGTCGGGACTTCGCTGGCGACCATCGTCTTCACCTCGATCAACGCCGTGCTGGAACATCACCGCAAGGGGGCCGTACAGTGGCCGGTGTTCCTGTGGATGACCGTCGGCATCCTCATCGGCGCGGGTATTGGCGCCAAGACCGCTTCGTTGATCCAGGGGCCGATGCTGCAGAAGATCATCGGCGTGTTCGCCCTGCTGGTATCGCTGCAGATGGCCCTTGACCTCAGGCCCAAGGCCAGCCGTGGCATCCCCGGCAAGCCTGGGTTGATCGCTGCCGGTGGGGTGATCGGCTGGGCCTCGGCGATCTTCGGTATCGGCGGCGGCTCGCTCACGGTACCTTTTCTCACCTGGCGCAGCCTGCCCATGCAGAAGGCCGTGGCCACCTCGTCGGCCTGCGGCTTGCCTATCGCCCTGGCCAGTGCCCTGAGTTTCATGATCCTGGGCTGGAACGAAACTCATCTGCCCGCGCACAGTCTGGGCTATGTCTATCTCCCCGCGCTGGTCGGCATTGCCGTCACCAGCATGTTTTTCGCCCGCTTCGGCGCGCGGCTGGCGCACAAGCTGTCGCCGCGCCTGCTCAAGCGCCTGTTTGCCGCGCTGCTGTTCTGCGTCGGCCTCAGCTTTTTGATCTAGAGGAACCACCATGCTGCCTTACCCGCAGATCGACCCCGTGGCCGTGGCCCTCGGGCCGCTGAAAATCCACTGGTACGGCTTGATGTACCTGATCGGCATCGGCGGTGCTTGGCTGCTCGCCTCGCGCCGGTTGAATCGCTTCGACCCGACCTGGAACCGCGAGAAGCTCTCCGACCTGGTGTTCTGGCTGTCGATGGGCGTGATCGTCGGCGGGCGCTTGGGTTACGTGCTGTTCTACGACCTGCACCAGTACCTGGCCAACCCGACGCTGATCTTCGAGGTGTGGAAAGGCGGCATGTCGTTCCACGGTGGTTTTATCGGCGTGATGCTGGCGGCACTGTGGTTCGGCAAACGCAACAACAAGTCGTTCTTCGAGCTGATGGACTTCGTCGCACCGCTGGTGCCGATCGGCCTGGGTGCCGGGCGTATCGGCAACTTCATCAACGCCGAGCTCTGGGGCAAGCCGACCGACGTGCCATGGGCGATGATCTTCCCGCCGTTCAGCGATCCGGCGCAGTTGCCGCGTCACCCTTCGCAGCTGTACCAGTTCGCACTGGAGGGTGTGGCGCTGTTCCTGATCCTCTGGCTGTTCTCGCGCAAACCACGCCCGACCATGGCGGTTTCCGGCATGTTCGCGCTGTTCTACGGGATCTTCCGCTTCATCGTCGAGTTCGTCCGCGTGCCGGACGCACAGCTGGGTTACCTGGCGTGGGGCTGGCTGACCATGGGTCAGATTCTCTGCATACCGATGATCGTCGCTGGCCTCGCCTTGATCTGGTGGGCTTATAATCGCAAACCCACGGCGACACCCGCCCACTGATAATTCCACGGCAGGGGCGATCCCCCTGCCGTGCTTGCCACAGGTAGGCCATGAAACAGTATCTAGACCTGGTTCGCGACGTCATCGAGAACGGCACGCTGCAGGGCAACCGCACCGGTATCCGCACCATCAGCCTGCCGGGCGCCATGTTGCGCTTCGACCTGCAGAAGGGTTTTCCGGCCATCACCACGCGCAAGCTGGCGTTCAAGTCGGCGATCGGCGAGATGGTCGGTTTCTTGCGCGGCGTGAAGAATGCCGGCGAGTTTCGCGACCTTGGCTGCAAGGTCTGGGACCAGAACGCCAACGAGAACGCCCAATGGCTGGCCAACCCCTTCCGCCAGGGCCATGACGACCTCGGCGAGATCTACGGCGTGCAATGGCGCCAGTGGCCAGGCTACAAGCGCATCCCGCTGAGCAACCCGGCCGCCATTGAAATGGCGGAAAAAGCCGGTTTCCGCCAGATCGCCAAGGACGAGGAAGCCGGCCAGGCATTCGTCATCCTCTACAAGGCCATCGACCAGGTGCGCCAGTGCCTGGACACCATCGCCAACGACCCGGGCAGCCGACGCATCCTGTTCCACGGCTGGAATTGCGCCCAGCTCGACGAGATGGCGCTGCCGCCCTGCCACCTGCTGTACCAGTTCCACCCCAATGTCGAGACGAAGGAAATCTCCCTCACGCTCTACATTCGCTCCAATGACCTGGGCCTGGGCACGCCGTTCAACCTCACCGAAGGTGCGGCGCTGCTGTCGCTGTTCGGGCGCCTGACCGGCTACACCCCGCGTTGGTTCACGTATTTCATCGGCGATGCCCATGTGTACGAGAACCACCTGGACATGCTCAACGAGCAGCTCAAGCGCGAGCCGCTGGAGGCGCCGAAGCTGGTGATCAGCGACCGTGTGCCGGCGTTTGCCGAGACCGGTGTGTATGAGCCTGAGTGGCTGGAAAAGATCGAGCCGAGCGATTTCTGGCTGGAAGGGTACGAACATCATGCGCCGATGACGGCACCGATGGCGGTCTGATTCAGAACCGCGTCGTTCTTTTCGCGGGCAAATTGGAGCGCCGAACCGATGCTCCGACTTGCCCGCGAAGCTCTTTACCGGCCTCAATGCCCGTGGCTACGCCCCACATGCGAATGCTCGGTCTCCGGCACCGACACCGCGCCATTGACCTCCAACTGCTGCAAAATCGCGCACTCATCCCCCTGTGCATTGCACTGCCTGCGTAACTCCACCAGCTGCGTCTGCAGCGCCATCAAGCCGTCGATCCTCGCCTGTACATGCTCGATATGCTCGTCGATCAGCGCATTAACGCTGCCGCACGCACCTTCGGGGGTATCGCGCAGACGCAGCAGCCTGCGGATTTCGTCGAGTGTCATGTCCAGGGTTCGGCAGTTGCGAATGAAGGTCAGACGCTCCACATGGGCCTGGGTGTACAGGCGGTAGTTGCCGTCGGTGCGGGCGGGTTCGGGCAGCAATTGCTCGCGCTCGTAGTAGCGGATGGTTTCCACGGCGCAGTCAGTGGCCTTGGCCAGTTCTCCGATCTTCATGACGAAATCTCCTGGGATCGCTTGACCCTATAGTGGCTACAGGGTGTTCACTTGGCAACAACCCCCCGTCAGTGGGCACTTTCCATCAGGGCGAACCTATGAACCAGCCTGTCAGTCACGACCACAAGCACGATCATGATCATGGCCACGATCACGGCCATGATCATGGCGCCAAGTCTTCCTGCCACGACACCCAGGCCCATAGCTGCTGTGCCAGCAAAGCGGCGCCGGCCTTCGTGCAGCTGACCGAAAAGGCCAGTGACCAGGCGCGTCTCAGCCGTTTTCGCATCGAAGCGATGGACTGCCCGACCGAGCAGACCCTGATCCAGGACAAGCTGGGAAAGCTCGCTGGTATCGAGCAGCTGGAATTCAACCTGATCAACCGCATTCTCGGCGTGCGCCATACGCTCGACGGCACCGCGCAGATCGAGCGCGCCATCGACAGCCTTGGCATGAAGGCCGAGCCGCTGGCTGCAGGCGATGATGGCAGTGCCAATGCCCCTGCCGCCCACAAGACCCGGTGGTGGCCCTTGGCGTTGTCGGGTCTTGCGGCGATTGGCGCCGAAATCGTGCACTTCTCCGCGCTGGCGCCGGAGTGGGTGGTGGCCCTGCTGGCACTGGCCGCCATCCTTGGCTGCGGTCTGGGCACCTACAAGAAGGGCTGGATTGCGCTCAAGAACCGTAACCTGAACATCAACGCACTGATGAGCATCGCCGTGACCGGTGCCGTGCTGATCGGCCAGTGGCCGGAAGCGGCTATGGTCATGGTGCTGTTCACCATCGCCGAACTGATCGAGGCGCGTTCGCTGGATCGGGCGCGCAACGCCATCAGCGGCCTGATGCAGCTGACGCCAGACATGGCCACCGTGCAGCAGGTGGATGGCCAGTGGCGCGAGGTCGAGGTGCGCGAGGTGGCCATCGGTGCGCGGGTGCGGGTGCGCCCAGGCGAGCGTATCGGCCTGGATGGCGAGGTCGTCAGCGGGCAATCGAGCGTCGATCAGGCGCCGATCACCGGCGAAAGCCTGCCTGTCGAGAAGGCGCTGGGCGACAAGCTCTTCGCAGGCACCATCAACCAGGCCGGCGCGCTTGAGTACCGCGTCACCGCCGCAGCCGGGCAATCGACCCTGGCGCGCATCATCAAGGCAGTGGAAGAAGCGCAAGGCGCACGAGCACCGACCCAGCGCTTCGTCGACCAGTTCTCGCGCATCTACACCCCCGCCGTGTTCGCCGTGGCCCTGGCCGTGGCGATCATCCCGCCGCTGTTCATGGCCGGTGCCTGGTTCGACTGGGTCTACCGCGCCCTGGTGCTGCTGGTGGTGGCCTGCCCATGTGCGCTGGTGATCTCGACCCCGGTGACCATCGTCAGCGGCCTTGCCGCCGCGGCGCGCAAGGGCATCCTGATCAAGGGTGGTGTCTATCTCGAGGGCGGGCGCAAGCTGGACTTCCTGGCCCTGGACAAGACCGGCACCATCACCCACGGCAAGCCGGTGCAGACCGACTTCAAGGTGCTCGAGCCGTTGTTCGAAGGTCGGGCCCAGGCGCTGGCTGCAAGCCTCGGCGAGCGTTCCGACCACCCGGTATCGCGTGCAATCGCCCAACATGCCCGGGAGCAGGGCATTGCCCTCGCAGAGGTAGCGGAGTTTGCAGCACTGGCCGGGCGCGGGGTGCGCGGCGAGATCGACGGCCAGGCCTATCACCTGGGCAACCATCGTCTGGTCGAGGAGCTGGGCCTGTGCTCGCCGGAACTCGAGGCCGAGCTCGATGTGCTTGAGCGCCAGGGCAAGACCGTGGTGTTGCTGCTCGATCGCTCCGGCCCGCTGGCGCTGTTCGCCGTGGCCGATACCGTGAAGGACAGCAGTCGCCAGGCCATCGCCGAGCTGCATGAGCTGGGGATCAAGACGGTCATGCTGACCGGCGACAACCCGCACACCGCCCAGGCCATCGCCGCTCAGGTGGGTATCGATCGCGCCGAGGGCAACCTGCTGCCTGCCGACAAGCTCAAGACCATCGAAGATCTTTACGCTCAAGGCCACCGCGTGGGCATGGTCGGTGACGGCATCAACGACGCGCCGGCCCTGGCCCGCGCCGAGATTGGCTTCGCCATGGCGGCGGTCGGCACCGATACCGCCATCGAAACTGCCGATGTGGCGCTGATGGACGACGACTTGCGCAAAATCCCGGCGTTCGTCAGGCTGTCGCGCCAGAGCGCTGCGATTCTCATCCAGAACATTGTCCTGGCACTGGGGGTCAAGGCGATATTCCTGGCCATCACCTTTGCCGGCATGGCCACCCTGTGGATGGCGGTGTTCGCCGACATGGGCGTGAGTCTGCTGGTGGTGTTCAACGGCTTGCGCCTGTTGCGCAAATAACGAGGTGCCATGCTCGGTTCGGAGCTCAAAGCCTTCTACATGGTGGCCCGCCTGGGCAGCATCACGCTGGCGGCGAAGAAGCTTGGGCTCAGCCAGCCCACGGTGACCACGCAGATCCGCAACCTGGAGAGCCAGTACGCGGTCGAGCTGTTCTATCGGGGCGGCCGACGCCTGGTGCTGAGCGAGGAGGGCGCCAGGCTCCTGCCGCGGGTCAAGGCCTTGTTACAGCAGGAAGCGGACATCGAGTTCGAACTGCGCAACAGTGGCCAGGCCCAGGGCAGCCTGCGTGTCGCCGCTACCGCGCCGTATTACATTCTCGACCTGGTGAAGGTGTTCCGTGAACGCCTGCCTCAGGTCGAGGTGGCGGTGGAGATCGGCAACTCGCAACAGGTGCTGGAGATGCTCGAGGAGTACCGGGTGGATATCGCCGGCTCGTCGCAGTTGGTCGAGGATGCGCGCCTTGTGCGCCGGGTGCTGGGCAGCGATCCGCTGGTCGTGGCCGTGCACCGTAGCCATCCCCTGGCGCAGCGCCAGGCGGTGGGCATCGAAGCCCTCTGCGGGCATTGCCTGTTGATGCGCGAGCCGGGTTCGACCACGCGCAAGCTGACCGAGCAGATGATGCAGGAGGCCGGGGTGAAGGCTGGTGCGCTGCTGGAAATCGGCAGCCGCGAGTCGATCCGCGAAGCGGTGCTGCGCAATATCGGCATCAGTGTCATTGCTCGCCATGAAGTGCCGCTGACCCCGGAGCTGCGGGTGCTGGCGCTGGAGGGTGCGCCGCTGATGCACGAGTACCTGTATTGCCTGAAGGAGCGGCGCCAGGCGCGCTTGCCGGCGGCGTTTCTCGGGGTGGCGCAGGAAGTGGCGGGGGCTCGGTTCTAGATTTCCTGTGGCTTCTTCGCGGGCAAGCCCGTGTTCGCAGGCCCTCAACCAAAATCCGCCAATGCCACTATCACCCACTTTGCCCTGATCGCCACAGAACCTTCGCACAGCCTTCCTAGCATGGCCCTCATCTCTTCGATGAGGCCCAGCCATGAACCACGCAACCCCGGGCGCACACATGAACGTGCGCGGTATCCACAAGCGTTTCGGCGCGTTCACCGCGCTGAACGACGTGTCCCTGGACATCGTCGCTGGCGAGCTGGTCTGCCTGCTCGGCCCCTCCGGCTGCGGCAAGACCACCCTGCTGCGCTGTATCGCCGGCCTCGAACGCCAGGACCGGGGCTCGCTGTACATCGGTGAGCGGGATATCTCCGAGCTGCCGCCCCAGGCCCGTGATTACGGCATCCTGTTCCAGTCCTATGCCCTGTTCCCCAACCTCACCGTCGAGGCCAATATCGCCTATGGCCTGACGGGCGGCAGCCGCGAGCAGTCGCGTCAGCGGGTCGCCGAAATGCTCGAGTTGGTTGGCCTGGCCGGCAGCGAAAAGAAATACCCCAGCCAGCTCTCCGGTGGCCAGCAACAGCGTGTGGCCCTGGCTCGTGCCTTGGCGCCATCGCCATCGGTGCTGTTGCTCGACGAGCCGATGTCGGCGCTGGATGCGCGGGTGCGCGAGCACTTGTGCACCGAGCTGCGCCAACTGCAGCGCAAGCTGGGCATCACCACCTTGATGGTTACCCACAATCAGGACGAGGCCATGCTGATGGCCGACCGCATCGCGGTGATGAACAACGGGCAGGTCGAGCAGTACGCCTCCCCGCAGGATATCTACGACCGGCCTGCCACACCGTTCGTTGCCGAGTTCGTTGGCCAGGGCAACTGGCTGCCGTTCCAGCGCCATGACGACAGCCACGCCCAGGTGGGCAGCATGAGCATGCGCCTGGCGCCGGGGGCGGTGAGTGTGCGCAGTGGCCGGCTGTTCTGCCGTCCGGAGGCGATCACGGTCAACCCGGTGGTGCACGAGGAGAACCTGTTCCCGGCCAAGGTGCGTGAGCTCACCTTTCTTGGCAACCGCTGCCGCATGAGCTTCGAACTCAAGGCCTTGCCGGGGCACGCGTTGCTCGCGGAGCTGGCGCCCGAAGCCATGCCGCGCCTGGGCTCGCAGGATATCTGGGTGGCCCTGCCACCCCAGAGCCTGCAGGTGTTCGCCTGAGATGGCCGCGTCCATGAGCGTATCGGTGAGCGCCGCCAAGGCCGTACCACGCAGTGGCGTCGCCCTGGGTGATCGATTGTTCGTCGTCGGCGGCAAGAGCCTGCTGTTGCTCCTGCTGTTGCTGGCCGTGCTGATGCCGCTGCTGGCCATCTTCTGGCGTGGTTTCAGCGGCGAGGCGGGCCAGGGCGGTGGCCTGCAGGCGGCCGCCGAGCTGTTTGCCAGCGACAACTTTCGCTGGCTGCTCGGCAACAGCCTGGCGGTGGCCTTCAGCGTAGCGCTGATCGTCGTGCCACTGGCCTACTTGTTCGCCTATGCCCTGCAACGCACGCTGATTCCGGCCAAGGGCCTATGGCGCGGGATTTCACTGCTGCCGCTACTGGCGCCGTCGATGCTGCCGGCCATTGCGCTGGTCTACCTGTTCGGTAACCAGGGCCTGCTGCGCGGGCTGCTGAGCGACAACATCTACGGGTTCTGGGGGATCGTGCTTGGCGAAGCGATCTACACCTTCCCGCATGCCTTGATGATCCTGCTGTCAGCGCTGTCGCTGGCCGATGCACGGCTGTTCGACGCAGCCTCGAGCATGGGCGCCGGACCATGGCGGGCGTTTCGCAGCATCACCTGGCCGGCCACGCGCCAGGCGGTGTTCGCCGCGTTCTGCCTGGTGTTCACCTTGACCATTACTGACTTTGGCGTGCCGGTGGTGGTCGGTGGCGACTATCAGGTACTGGCGCTGGAGGCCTACAAGGCGGTGGTCGGCCAGCAGCAGTTCGGCCGTGGCGCCCTGATCGGCATGGTCCTGCTGGTGCCGGCGCTGCTCAGCTTCAGCGTCGATGCCTGGCTGCGCCGCCGCCAGGGCGAGGCGATGAGCGGGCGCGCGCAGGTATTCGAGCCCCAGCCTTCGCGTCGTCGCGATGCCTGCTTCCTGGCCATCGTGGTGCTGGTCTGCGCAGCGCTGCTGGGGGTGATCGGCATGGCGGTGTATTCGTCGCTGGTGACCTTCTGGCCCTATAACCTGACGCTTTCGTTCAAGCACTACCTGTTCGACGAGACCGCCGGTGGCGGCTGGCTGGCCTACCGCAACAGCGTGACCATGGCCCTGTGCTGCGCCGTGATCGGCAGCGTGGTGATCTTCACTGGCACCTACCTGATGGAGAAAACTAAAGGCCAGCGCCTGCTCAACCAAGCCTTGCGCCTGCTCAGCTTCGTACCGATGGCGGTGCCAGGACTCGTCCTGGGCCTGGGCTACGTGTTCTTCTTCAACCTCGCCGGTAACCCGCTGCATGTCTTCTACGGCAGCATGGCGCTGCTGGTGGTCTGCACCATCGCCCACTACCTGACCACCGCCCAGATGACCGCTAGCACTGCGCTGCGCCAGCTCGATGGTGAGTTCGAGGCGGCTGCGCTGTCGCTCAAGGCGCCGCTGTACCGGCATTACCTGCGCGTCACCGTACCGATCTGCCTGCCTGCACTGCTGGATATCGTGCGCTACCTGTTCGTTTCCGGGATGACCACGGTGTCGGCAGCGATCTTCCTCTACAGCCCCGACACGATCCTGGCCGCCGTCGCCGTGCTGAACATGGACGATGCCGGCAACGTGGGCGGTGCTGCGGCGATGTCCACCCTGATCCTGCTCACCAGTGCCACGGCCTCGCTGCTGCTGGCGGGGGCTTCACGCGGCCTGTTGCGCCGCTCCCAGGCCTGGCGCCAGCGCGCGCCCAAACCCTGATTCGACTGTCCACCTAAAGGAGCTGCTTCATGTTCAAGCCACTTGCCCTTGTTGCTGCCGTATCTGCCGTGTTCAGCCTGCAGGCCTCGGCCGCCACCCAGCTGACCGTCTACACCGCCCTGGAAGCCGAGCAGCTCAAGAGCTACAAGCAGGCCTTCGAGAAGGCCAACCCGGATATCGAGATCAAATGGGTGCGTGACTCCACCGGCATCATCACCGCCAAGCTGCTGGCCGAGAAGGATCGCCCGCAGGCTGACGCGGTGTGGGGCCTGGCGGCTTCGAGCCTGGCCATTCTCGATCAGAACGGCATGCTTGATGCCTACGCGCCGAAAGACCTGGGCAAGATCGCACCCAATTACCGCGACGCGGCCAACCCGCCAGCCTGGGTGGGGATGGACGTGTGGGCCGCGACGATCTGCTTCAACACCATCGAGGCCGAGAAGCAGGGCCTGAGCAAGCCCGTGAGTTGGCAGGACCTGACCAAGCCTGAGTACAAGGGCAAGATCGTCATGCCCAACCCGGCCTCCTCCGGCACTGGCTTCCTCGATGTCAGCGCCTGGCTGCAGACGTTCGGCGAACCGCAGGGCTGGGCCTACATGGATGCCCTGCACCAGAACATCGGCCAGTACGTTCATTCCGGCTCCAAGCCCTGCAAGTTGGCGGCGGCGGGCGAGTTCCCGATCGGCATCTCGTTCGAGTACCCGGCCGTACAGCTCAAGCGCCAGGGCGCGCCGCTGGACATCGTGCTGCCCAAGGAAGGGCTCGGCTGGGAAATCGAGGCCACCGCGGTGATCAAGGGCACGCCTAAGGCCGATGCCGCGCGACGCCTGGCCGATTTCTCGGCGAGCCCTGCGGCCATGGAGCTGTACAAGGAGAACTTCGCCGTACTCGCCGCGCCTGGGATTGCCAAGCCGCAGACAGAGCTGCCTGCCGACTACGAGCAACGCCTGATCAAGAACGACTTTGCCTGGGCGTCGAAGCACCGCGACCAGATCCTGGCCGAGTGGCGCAAGCGCTACGACGGCAAGTCGGAGAAGGCGGCGCAGTAAGTCGAACGACATTCAGCAGTTCTATCCTCACCACGCCAGGACCCTACCGCCATGCCGACTCCAGCCCAGATCATCGACAACACCTTCGCCTTGTATGAGCGCCACGGCGCTGACGACTACATCGGCGAGGCCATCACCCAGATCGAGCACATGTCCCAGGCTGCGCAACTGGCCATGGCCGAGGGCTTCGACGACGAGGTGGTGCTCGCTGCGTTCTTCCACGATATCGGCCACCTGTGCGGTGGCGACGCCAGCATGGGCAGTTATGGTGTGGTCAGCCATGAGCGTATCGGCGCCGAGTACCTGCGCCGTTGCGGCTTCGGTGAGCGCATGGCGCGCTTGGTGGAGTTCCACGTGGAGGCCAAGCGCTACCTGACCTTGCGCAAGCCGGGATACTACGAACGGCTGAGCGAGGCGAGTCGGCGCACCTTGGGTTACCAGGGGGGCGTGATGAGCGATGCCGAGGCCGATGCCTTCGAGCGTGATCCGCTGTTTGCGGTGAGCCTGCGCATGCGTGAGTGGGATGAGATGGCCAAGGAGGTTGGGGTGCCGGTGCTGGACATGACGGTGTTGAAAGGGAAGGCGTTGGCCTTGATCTGAGATTGGGTGCACTCGTTAGCGCGTAGGAGCGGCGGTTCGGCGCCCCGACTTGCCCGCGAAAAAGACACCGCGCTGCCTGGCACGGGCTACGCCCGTGTTCGCGGGACAAGTCGCAGCGGCGAACCGCCGCTCCCACAGGGATTGGGCTGGTCTTTAGATTTTGAGCAAGACAGTTGCTCCTACCGGGATTGGGCAGGCCTCAGATTTTTGAGCAAGACAGTTGCTCTCACAGGGGAGCGCTTCAGATCTGTGACACCAACGCCTCGAGCTGCTCTTGGCGCTCGGCCTGGTTCACCCGCGCGCCCGGATTGAGCGTCGACCACTGCGGATGCGCCCGCGCCTTGGTCAACGCCTCCGGCAATTTGCCCTCGCGCCAGGCCTTTTCATCCAGCTCGCCCAGCCGCACCCTCTCTTGTGCTGCATGGCCCCGGCTGTCTAGCGCCAGCATCAGTTGCTGTTGCCGCAGCGCCAGCAGACGCAGCACGCTGTCATCCACGGTCAGTTCACGCTGGCCCTTGAGCTTGCCCAGCAACCGCGATCCATAATTACGCGCGGTTTGCAGTGCGCCTCCGGCAATGGCGCCCGCCAGCGCGGCAGCGCCGAGGGTCAGACCACCGACCAGCAGATCGACACCCGCACCGGCCGCGGCTCCGGCGGCGACACCGCTGCCCAGGCGTACGCCCAGCAGCTTCAGGGTCTCGGGGTTGAACAGGTCATCGCCCCAGCGACCGTCCAGCAACGGCAGGTCGCCGGCATTGGCGTCTTCACGACGGAAGGCATAGAGCTTGAGCAGCGCCTCGACACAGCGCTGCTCACGTTGTCGAACATCTTGGCGCAGCGCTTCGATGGCCTTGGCTTCAGCGGCAGGCTCTGCCTCGACGCTGCGCCGGCAGGCGGCGCAGTCCAGCAGCAGCTCAGCGATCAGGCGTTTGCCGCTGTGCTGGCGGGCCAGGCGCTGGGCCTGCTGGTCGTCGATCAAGCGCTGCAAGGCGGGGCGTGATGTCTCCAGCAGCAGGGCGAGGCTCTCGTAGAGGCGTCGCTCGCCGTCCTCGGGCGGGGCCACGCTGTCGAACCGCACCAGCGCGTGCAGGCCCAGGCGGGCCAGGGCTTCGCGCCATTCTGGCTCGCGGTGCTGGCTACTGGCGACGAAGTTGAGCACGGGCAGCAGCGGCTTGCCGCAGCCGGCGAGTACCTCCAGCTCGTCGCGGTACTTGGCCAGTACCGGCTCGCGTGCATCGATCACATAGAGGCCGGCATTGCTCGCCTGTAACTGACGCAGCACCTTGGCTTCCTGTTCGAAGCGCTGGCGCGCCTCGCTACCCTGGAGAAAGCGCTCCAGGCGGGCCGGGCCGTCAAGGCGTTCACCGGGGCGCTCCAGGCGCTCCAGATAGTCGAGCAGGGCAATGGCGTCTTCCAGGCCGGGGGTGTCGTAGAGCTCGAGCAAGGGCTCGCCGTCCACCGACAGCCGCGCGCCTTCGACATGGCGGGTGGTGCTGGGGCGATGGGATACCTCACCAAATCCGACATCGCGGGTGAGGGTGCGCAGCAGCGAGGTCTTGCCGACGTTGGTGTGGCCGACCACGGCCAGCTTGAGCGGATCAGTCATGGCCATGCTCCAGCCAGGTCAGGGGCGAGGTGTCGGCGTGGTGCAGGCCAAGGCGGTCGAGGGCTTCGTGCCAGTCGCCCAGGCGAGCGGCGTCCATTGCCTGGCCAGGCAGGGCCTGGAGCAACCAGATGCGCGTGGCGCCTGCGTTGCGCGCGAGCTCGGCGAGCAACGCCAGGCTGCCACGATCAGGCGAGCGGCGCGGGTCGCAGGCGATGGCCAGGCGCGCCGGTGGGAAGCGGCTGAGTTGTTCGAGCAGTTTGTTGCGTGATTCGCGGCTGTCGAGCACGCCTGCGTTGGTCACCGTGCTTGGCAGCGTGGGCGGCCAGGCGCGCTGGTCATCCAGCTCCAGGCCCACCAGCAGAGCGCCGCTGCTGCCAGTTTCCAGTTGGCCCGCCTCGAACTGCGGCAGGTGCTCGGGGGCGGCGTCCTGTACACCGATGCGTTCGCTGCGCGGCATCAGCGCGTCACGCAGTTGTGCATGGCCTGGCAGGCTGAGATCCAGGGCCAGTTGCCTGCGGCCCTGGCGCCAGCGCCACAGGCACAGGGTCGCCAGCAGCAGGCGGGGCAGCAGGCCGTATACCAGCACCACGCCGAGCAGCCAACTGGCCCAGGCCTGGCGGGCGATGTCCAGGCTCGGCAGGGTCGCGCCGCTGGCGCGGATCATGCTCTCGTCGGGAATGCTGAAGCCCAGCAGCGAGGGCAGGGCGCCGAGGGCGTTGGTCAGGGCGATGAAGGGTTCGGCCGCGAGCAGGGTGGTCTCCCAGACGAAGCCGTAGCGCCGGGTCGCTAGCAGCGCCAACAGCATGCCCAGCGCCGCGCTCATCGCCAGCAGCCACAGGCCATGTACCAGCAGGCCGAGCAGCCAGCGATTGAGGCGCTTGCGCTGCAGCAGCACCAGCAGGGCGGGGGCCAGGTGCACGGCCTTGGCATCACGGGCGAAGCGTTCGCTGAGCCACAGCCAGAGCCGGCCCAGGGTTGCGCCCTGCTCACCTGCGAAGAAGAAGCCCAGGGCCCAGCCGACCAGCAACACCAGGTTCAGGCCCAGCAGGCTGCCCAGCGCCCAGAACACATTCACCGGGCGTTGGCCGTCACCCAGCGCCGCAAGGCCGAGGCCGGCGCCGCTGAGCACGGCGACGATCATCAGGGCCAGCAGGGCCAGGCGTGCACCCTGCTTCCAATGACGCAGGGCCTGGGTCATGCCGTCGCGCTCGGCCAGCCACAGGGCGCGGTGCTCGATGCGTGCCGCCAGGTCGCCGCCCTGCTGGCGCGCGCGACGGTTGGCTTCCTGGTCTTCCAGGGGGCCGGCGTGTTCTTCACGCAGGCGCACCGCTTCGGTGAGCCAGCGTTTGTCCAGTTCGGTCGGTGCAGTCACAAGGTCTTCCATTGCACGGGTCGAGGCCCAAGCATAACCCACGTGCCGAGTGCTATCCTCGCCGTCATGAACACATCACTTCCCCTCAGCCTGATCGCGGCACTCGCCGAGAACCGCGTGATCGGCATCGACAACTCCATGCCCTGGCACCTGCCGGGGGACTTCAAGTACTTCAAGGCCACCACCCTGGGCAAGCCGATCATCATGGGGCGCAAGACCTGGGATTCGCTCGGGCGACCACTGCCGGGGCGCTTGAACATCGTCGTCAGCCGCCAGCCTGGGTTGACGCTGGCGGGCGCCGAAGTGTTCGACTCGCTGGAGGCAGCGGTGGTGCGTGCCGAGCAGTGGGCGCGCGAGCAGGGGGTTGGTGAGCTGATGCTGATCGGCGGCGCGCAGCTCTACGGGCAGGCGCTGGAGAAGGGGCTGGTAAGCCGGATGTACCTGACGCGTGTGGAGCTTGCGCCTGAAGGGGATGCCTGGTTCCCGGCGTTCGACGCGGCGCAGTGGACGCTGGCATCGACCGAGCGGCAGGTCGAGGAAGGCAAGCCGGTCTACCACTTTGAGGTGTGGGACAAGCGTTAGGCTCTGTCTGAAATGTATCTGCACTCGCCCATACTGCGTTGAAACGAGGCTCGGAATGCTCATGTACTCCAGTACACTGCGCTTCCGAGCCCCGTTTCGCCTTGTCTGGCCTTCGCGCAGACACATTTCAGACAGACCCTAGAGCTTTTTCTGTGGAAGCGGCTTCGTCCGCTCCCACAGGGCAAGTGTTGCTCAGGAGTGACTCAGCTCGGCATGCTCGTCTCCGGCCAGCACTTGCTGGTCGGTCTGCTTGAGCAGTTGGCTGGTCACCACGCCGGCAGTCATCGAGCCGTTCACGTTCAATGCAGTACGGCCCATGTCGATCAGCGGCTCGACCGAGATCAGCAGCGCCACCAGCTCGACCGGCAGGCCCATGGCCGGCAGCACGATCAGCGCGGCGAAGGTCGCGCCGCCACCGACCCCGGCAACCCCCGCCGAGCTAAGGGTGACGATGGCCACCAGGGTTGCGATCCACAGCGGATCGAAGGTGTCGATGCCCACGGCCGGCGCCACCATGACCGCCAGCATTGCCGGATACAGGCCGGCGCAGCCGTTCTGGCCGATGGTTGCGCCGAACGATGCACTGAAGCTGGCGATCGACTGCGGTACGCCCAGGCGGCGAGTCTGCGCCTCGATGTTCAGCGGGATGCTGGCGGCGCTGGAGCGGCTGGTGAAGGCAAAGGTCAGCACCGGCCAGACTTTGCGGAAGAAGCGCAGCGGGCTGACGCCAGTGATCGCCAGGATCACCCCGTGTACCACGAACATCAGCCCCAGGCCGATGTACGACACCACGACGAAGCTGCCCAGCTTGAGGATGTCATCGAGGTTCGAGCTGGCCACCACCTTGGTCATCAGCGCCAGGACGCCATAAGGCGTGAGCTTCATCACCAGGCGCACCAGGCGCATGACCCAGGCCTGCAGCACGTCGATGGCCGACAGGGCGCGCTCGCCCTTGTCCTTGTCGTCCCTGATCAATTGCAAGGCGGCAAGGCCCAGGAACACGGCGAAGATCACCACGCTGATGATCGAGGTCGGCTTGGCCCGGGCCAGGTCGCCCACCGGGTTGCTAGGGATGAACGACAGCAGCAGTTGCGGGATGTTGAGGTCGGCGACCTTGCCTGCGTAGTCGCTGTTGATGGCTTGCAGGCGAGCTGTTTCCTGGACGCCGGCGACCAGGCCCTCGGCACTGAGGCCGAACAGGTTGGTCAGGGCGATGCCGATCAGTGCGGCGATGGCTGTGGTCAGCAGCAGGGTACCGATGCTCAGCACGCTGATCCGGCCAAGGGCCGAGGCATTGTGCAGGCGTGCCACAGCGCTGAGGATCGAGGCGAAGATCAGCGGCATGACGATCATCTGCAGCAAGCCGACATAGCCGTTGCCGACCAGGTCGAGCCAGGCGATGGTTGCCTTGAGCACCGGATGGCCAGCGCCGTACAGGCTGTGCAACACCAGCCCGAACAGAACGCCCAGCACCAGGCCAAGCAGCACTTTTTTCGCCAGGCTCCAGTCGGTACGGCGGGTTTGCGCCAGGCCCAGCAGCAGGGCCAGGAACGCCAGCAGGTTGAGGGAAAGCGGCAGGTTCATTGAAGCTCCGTGAAGCAAAAATAGGGATCGCCTCTGTGAGCGATTGCGAACGGAAATGCTAACAGTCTGAAAAGAAACGAATTTATATCTAAAGGTAATTTAGATAGTCGCTAATGGAATAACGCGCTGTCGCAGTTGGCAATGAACATGCCGTTTCGGGCTCTCTCGAGGTCGGTGCCAGACGTCTGCCTGTCATGCAGGCGGTCTAGGCTTCAGCGGCCATGTCTCTGGAGAACGCACATGATGTCTGCTCCGAAACTTCTCGCGGGCGGTCTCGCCCTGCTGCTCAGCGCCACCACCTGGGCGGCAACCGAACTCAAGCACTGGCCCGCCGAGGCCGCCAAACAGCTCGACACGATGATCGCTGCCAATGCCCACAAGGGTAACTACGCGGTCTTCGACATGGACAACACCAGCTATCGCTACGACCTCGAGGAAGCGCTGCTGCCGTTCATGGAGAACAAAGGCCTGCTGACTCGTGACAAGCTCGACCCTTCTTTGAAGCTGATCCCGTTCAAGGATACCGCCGAGCACAAGGAGAGCCTGTTCAGCTACTACTATCGCCTGTGCGAAATCGATGACATGGTCTGCTACCCCTGGGTGGCACAGGTGTTCTCGGGCTTCACGCTCAAGGAGCTGAAGGTTCAGGTCGATGAGCTGATGGCCTTGAACAAGCCTGTCCCCAGCACCTACTTCGAAGGCAATCAGGTCAAGACCATCGAGGTGCAGCCGCCGAAGGTCTTCACCGGCCAGGCCGAGCTGTACAACAAGCTGATGGAGAACGGCATCGAGGTCTATGTGATCTCGGCCGCGTCCGAGGAGCTGGTGCGCATGGTCGCGTCCGATCCCAAGTACGGCTACAACGTCAAGCCGCAGAACGTGATCGGCGTCAGCCTGCTGCTCAAGGACCGCGCCAGCGGCAAGCTGACCACGGCGCGCAAGCAGATCAGCGAAGGCCACTATGATGCCAACGCCAACGAGGGCCTGGAGTTGACGCCCTACCTGTGGACCCCCGCCACCTGGATGGCCGGCAAGCAGGCGGCCATCCTGACTTACATCGATGAGTGGAAGCGGCCAGTGCTGGTAGGCGGCGATACGCCAACCAGCGACGGCTACATGCAGTTCCATGGGGTCGACGTGGGCAAGGGCGGTATCCACCTGTGGATAAATCGCAAGGCCAAGTACATGGAACAGCTGAACGGAATGATCGCCAAGCATGCGGCGGCGCAAGCGAAGGAAGGGCTGCCGGTGACGGCGGACAAGAACTGGGTGATCGTGACGCCGGAGCAGATTCAGTAAGCGTTGTAGCGGCTATGCCGGCCTCTTCGCGGGTAAACCCGCTCCCACAGGGGTCTCATAGTCTTCAAGGCTGCGCTGTATCTGTGGGAGCGGGCTTGCCCGCGAAGAGGCCAATACTTTTCCACAGGCATAAAAAAACCGGCGCTCAAGGCGCCGGTTTTTCATTCATGCCCTAAAAGCCTTACAGCCCGTCGAGCATCGCCTTGTTCCGCACAGCACCCTTGTCGGCGCTGGTCGCCAGCAGGGCGTAGGCCTTCAGTGCAGTGGTCACCTTGCGTGGGCGCACTTCGGCAGGTTTCCAGCCCTTCTTGTCCTGCTCGACACGGCGTGCAGCCAACTCTTCGTCGCTGACCAGCAGGTTGATCGAGCGGTTCGGAATGTCGATCAGCACTTTGTCACCGTCCTTGACCAGGCCGATGGCACCGCCCGAGGCCGCTTCCGGCGAAGCGTGGCCGATCGACAGGCCCGAAGTGCCGCCGGAGAAGCGGCCGTCGGTGAGCAGGGCGCAGGCCTTGCCCAGGCCCTTGGACTTCAGGTACGAGGTCGGATAGAGCATTTCTTGCATGCCAGGGCCGCCTTTCGGGCCTTCGTAGCGGATGATCACGATGTCGCCGGCCTTCACTTCGTCGGCGAGGATGCCGCGCACGGCGCTGTCCTGGCTTTCGAAAATCTTCGCGGTGCCTTCGAACACGTGGATCGACTCGTCGACGCCTGCGGTCTTGACCACGCAACCGTCCAGGGCGATGTTGCCGTACAGCACGGCCAGGCCGCCTTCTTGCGAGTAAGCGTGTTCGAAGCTGCGGATGCAGCCGTTCTCGCGGTCGTCGTCGAGGGTTTCCCAACGGGTCGACTGGCTGAACGCGGTCTGGGTCGGGATACCGGCCGGGCCTGCCTTGAAGAAGGTGTGCACGGCTTCGTCATCGGTCTGGGTGATGTCCCACTTGGCGATGGCTTCTTCCATGCTGCGGCTGTGCACGGTCGGCAGGTCGGTGTGCAACAGGCCGCCACGGGCCAGCGAGCCGAGGATGCTGAAGATACCGCCGGCGCGGTGGACGTCCTCCATGTGGTACTTCTGGATGTTCGGCGCCACCTTGCACAGCTGCGGCACCTTGCGCGACAGGCGATCGATGTCGCGCAGGTCGAAGTCGACCTCCGCTTCCTGGGCGGCAGCCAGCAGGTGCAGGATGGTGTTGGTCGAACCGCCCATGGCGATGTCGAGCATCATGGCGTTCTCGAACGCCTTGAAGTTGGCGATGTTGCGCGGCAGTACCGACTCGTCGTTCTCGCCGTAGTAGCGCTTGCACAGCTCGACGATGGTGCGTCCGGCGGTAAGGAACAGCTGCTCGCGGTCGGCGTGGGTGGCCAGGGTGGAGCCGTTGCCCGGCAGGGCGAGCCCCAGGGCTTCGGTCAGGCAGTTCATCGAGTTGGCGGTGAACATGCCGGAGCACGAACCGCAGGTCGGGCAGGCGCTGCGCTCGTACTCGGCGACCTTTTCGTCACTGGCGGTCGAGTCGGCGGCGATGACCATGGCGTCGACCAGGTCCAGGCCGTGGCTGGCCAGCTTGGTCTTGCCGGCTTCCATCGGGCCGCCGGAGACGAAGATCACTGGAATGTTCAGGCGCAGGGCAGCCATCAGCATGCCGGGGGTGATCTTGTCGCAGTTGGAGATGCAGACGATGGCGTCGGCGCAGTGGGCGTTGACCATGTACTCGACGGCGTCGGCGATGATCTCGCGGCTCGGCAGCGAGTACAGCATGCCGTCGTGGCCCATGGCGATGCCGTCGTCGACGGCGATGGTGTTGAATTCCTTGGCCACGCCACCGGCGCGCTCGATCTCGCGGGCGACCAGCTGGCCCAGGTCTTTCAGGTGCACGTGGCCCGGAACGAACTGGGTGAACGAGTTGGCGATGGCAATGATCGGTTTCTTGAAGTCTTCGTCCTTCATCCCGGTGGCGCGCCACAGTGCGCGGGCACCCGCCATGTTGCGGCCCTGGGTGGAAGTCTTGGAACGATAATCAGGCATGAAGCACTCCTGGCGGCTTGATCAGGTCTCTGGAAAAGGGAGTGAGCTTCTCTTGTCCTTTGCGCCGAAGGCCGGTTGCCGCTGGCACGGATGGGGCCGAAGACAGCGCGGGATCGCCGCGTGCTTGGCCAGAGCTCATAAACCCGCCTGGGGATGTCTGGCGATGAATAGGCCGATTCTACACCGCTGGCGCGACGAGGGAATGACGATGTGTCTGGACGGTGCTTTTCGTCATTTGGGCAGGGTGATGTAGGACATCTCCCAAATGCCGTCCTGGCGGTATTTTCCGGATCTCGCTGCACCTATCATCCCCGCGCCGCATGTGCGGCTTCACGAGCCAAGCCCCTCAATGGACCTTCCCAGTTTCAGTTCATCGCGAACCTGCAATCTGGCACTGAGCGCACCGTCGCCAGGGCATCCGGAGACTTGAGCCCGCGTGGCTGAGGTCTGCGGGTGCCTGCTTCGGCGCCTGGAGAACCTACCATGCAACAACCGACCGACACCCTCGCCGAATCCCTCGACCTGCGCCAGGCGGCCCAGGCCCGACGCGATCGACTCCTGCAGCACGCACTGTACGAAGACGGCAGCGCCGGCGCGCTGATGATCAGCGAGTACTCCAGCCTGGACAGTGGCCTGAGCGCGCGCCAGGCCATCGACATGCTGCGGCGCGAAGCCGCCGACGCCGAAACCATCTATCAATCCTACGTCCTCGATGCCCAGCGCAACCTGCTTGGCACGCTGTCGCTGCGTGAACTGATCCTGGCGCCGCCCGACCAGCCGATCGAGGCCATCATGGTGCGCCAGGTGATCTGCGTGACCACGGCGACCCGTCAGGAAGAGGTTGCTCGGCTGATTGGCGACCACGACCTGCTGGCGGTACCGGTGCTCGACGAGCTGGGGCGACTGGTGGGGATCGTCACCTGCGACGAAGCGCTGGATGTGATGGTGGAGGAGGCTACCGAAGACTTTCACAAGGGCGCATCGATCACCAATCACATCGGCAATCTCAAGGATGCAACCGTCAGCCTGATGTACCGCAAACGCGTGCTGTGGCTGGTGCTGCTGGTATTCGGCAACCTGTTTTCAGGTGCGGGAATCGCCGCGTTCGAGGACACCATTGCCGCCCATATCGCCCTGGTGTTCTTCCTGCCGTTGCTGGTAGACAGCGGCGGCAATGCCGGCGCCCAGTCGGCAACCCTGATGGTGCGCGGCCTGGCCACGGGCGACGTGGTGCTGCGTGACTGGTTGCGCATGCTCACGCGCGAATGCGGTGTTGCGCTTGCCCTGGGCGGGACCATGGCAGTGGCTGTCGCTTCGTTGGGGGTATTGCGCGGCGGCCCGGAAATCGCACTGATCGTGGCCAGCAGCATGTTGGTGATCGTGCTGATCGGCAGCCTCATCGGCATGAGCCTGCCATTCATGCTCAGTCGCCTGAAGCTTGACCCGGCGACGGCCAGCGGGCCGCTGGTGACCTCGATTGCCGATGCCGTGGGGGTGTTGATCTACTTTGGCATCGCGTCGATGGTGCTGGATATCTGAGGAGACGCTACGAGGGCAGCAGCATTGCCGACTTCCCGGGGGCTTGCTGATTGCCGGAACAAGTGTCAGCAATCATCGCAAGCCGTATGACTTGGGGCTGTAGACCAGCCCCGGTTGGGTGGGTCAGCTGTTGGGCAGCAACCGGCAGGTGATGCTCTTGATATAGCGGGTCTCGGCGATCGCCGGGTGCACCGGGTGATCCGGCCCCTGGCCGCCGCGCTCGAGCAGTTGCAGGTTGCGGTCCAGGTGACGGGCGCTGGTCAGCAGGATGTTGTTCAGGTCATCTTCGGGCAGGTGCATCGAGCACGAAGCGCTGACCAGGATGCCGTCCTTGTTGAGCATGCGCATGGCCTGCTCATTGAGACGACGGTAGGCAGCCTCGCCGTTCTTCAGGTCTTTCTTGCGCTTGATGAAGGCGGGTGGGTCGGCAATGATCACGTCGAAGCGCTCTTCGGCGGCCTTGAGCTCGCGCAGCGCCTCGAACACGTCGCCCTCGATGCAGGTCAGCTTCTCGGCGATGCCGTTGAGCGCGGCATTGCGCTCGACGCCATCCAGAGCGAAGCCCGAGGCATCGACGCAGAACACTTCGCTGGCGCCGAAGGCCCCGGCCTGCACACCCCAGCCACCGATGTAGCTGAACAGGTCGAGCACCCGCTTGCCCTTGACGTAGGGCGCCAGGCGCGCACGGTTCATGCGGTGGTCGTAGAACCAGCCGGTCTTCTGGCCTTCACGCACCGGGGCTTCGAACTTCACGCCGTTCTCTTCCAGCGCGACCCAGTCGGGTACTTCGCCGTAGACGGCCTCGACATAGCGCTCCAGGCCTTCGGCGTCGCGCGCGGCGGAGTCATTCTTGAACAGGATGCCGCTGGGCTTGAGTACCTGCACCAGGGCTGCGATCACATCATCCTTGTGCGCTTCCATGGTGGCCGAGGCCAGTTGCACCACGAGAATGTCGAAGAAGCGGTCGACCACCAGGCCCGGCAGCAGGTCGGAGTCGCCGTAGACCAGGCGGTAGCAGGACTTGTCGAACAGGCGTTCGCGCAGCGACAGGGCGACGTTCAGGCGGTGCACCAGCAGCGATTTGTCCAGCGGCAGCTTGGCGTCGCGCGACAGCAAGCGCGCGCAGATCAAATTGTTCGGGCTCACCGCCACCACGCCCAGTGGCTTGCCGTTGGCGGCCTCGAGGATCGCCTGTTGACCCGCCTTAAGGCCTTGCAGCGGAGTGGCGGCAACGTCGACCTCGTTGCTGTAGACCCACAGGTGGCCGGCGCGCAGGCGGCGGTCGGCATTGGCTTTGAGGCGAAGGCTGGGCAGGGACATGACGTCGCTCCGGAAAAAAGAGCGGGAGTATACCGCGTTGGCCCGGGGTTCGCTGGTGGGGTGGATGAAGTGTCGGCCCCCTCGCGGCTAAAGTTAACCGTCCAGGGAACGATCCAGTGGTTGGTGCCCTGCAGGAGTACAGGGTTAGAATCTCTCGTCATTTCCGAGTGTGTACCCATGTCCCAGGAACTTTCCGCCGAACAGATCCAGCAAGCCTTGCAAGGCATCACCATCCCGCCGCAGCCGCAGATCATGGTGGACCTGCAGTTCGAGCAATACATGCCCGACCCGGACCTGGAGACGATCGCCAAGCTGATAGCGCAGGATCCTGGCCTGGCCGGTGCGCTGCTCAAGCTGGTGAACTCCCCGCATTTCGGGTTGGCCAACAAGATCGGCTCGATCCAGCGCGCCGTGAACCTGTTGGGCAGCCGCTCGATCATCAACCTGATCAACGCCCAGTCGATCAAGGGCGAGATGAGCGACGAGACCATCGTTACCCTCAATCGCTTCTGGGACACCGCCCAGGACGTCGCGATGACCTGCCTGACCCTGGCCAAGCGCACTGGCATCCAGGCGGCGGACGAGGCCTACACCCTCGGCCTGTTCCATGACTGCGGCGTGCCGCTGATGCTCAAGCGCTTCCCCACGTACATGGAGGTGCTGGAAGACGCCTACGCCAAGGCCGGCGAAGAGGTACGGGTGGTCGATACCGAGAATCGTGCCTTCAACACCAACCATTCGGTGGTCGGCTACTTCACCGCCAAGTCGTGGCGCCTGCCGGAGCACATCAGTGCAGCCATCGCCAACCACCACAACGCCCTGGCGGTGTTCCGCGACGAGTCTTCGCGCAACACCCAGACCCAGCTCAAGAATCTGCTGGCGGTGCTGAAAATGGCCGAACACATCTGTGCCTCGTACCGCGTGCTGGGCAACCAGAGCGTCGACCACGAGTGGAACGTCGTCGGGCCGCTGGTGCTGGACTACATCGGGCTGTCGGAGTACGACTTCGAGAGCCTCAAGCAGAACATCCGTGAAATGAGTGGCCACTGATCCATGCCTGAGTTGCCAGAAGTCGAGACCACACGGCGCGGGATCGCGCCGTACCTGGAAGGCCAGCGCGTCAGCCGCGTGGTGGTGCGTGACCGGCGCCTGCGCTGGCCGATCCCCGAGGATCTGGATGTGCGCCTGTCGGGGCAGCGCATCGTCAGCGTCGAGCGGCGGGCCAAGTACCTGCTGATCAACGCCGAGGTGGGCACCTTGATCAGCCACCTGGGGATGTCTGGCAACCTGCGGCTGGTCGAGCTCGGGCTGCCGGCGGCCAAGCATGAGCATGTGGACATCGAGCTGGAGTCGGGGTTGATGCTGCGCTACACCGACCCGCGTCGATTCGGCGCCATGCTCTGGAGCCAGGATCCGCTCGGTCACGAACTGCTGGTGCGCCTTGGGCCTGAGCCGTTGACCGACCTGTTCGACGGCGAGCGGTTGTTCCAGCTGTCACGCGGGCGGTCGATGGCGGTCAAGCCGTTCATCATGGACAACGCCGTGGTGGTGGGGGTGGGCAACATCTACGCTACCGAGGCGCTGTTTGCTGCGGGTATCGATCCACGCCGTGAAGCGGGCGGGATCAGCCGGGCGCGTTATCTGAAGCTGGCGATCGAGATCAAGCGCGTGCTGGCGGCGGCCATCGAACGTGGTGGCACCACGTTGCGCGACTTTATCGGCGGCGATGGGCAGCCGGGGTACTTCCAGCAGGAGTTGTTCGTCTATGGACGGGGTGGCGAGGCTTGCAAGGTGTGCGGGACGGAGCTGCGGGACGTGAAGCTGGGGCAGCGCGCAAGCGTGTTCTGCCCGCGCTGTCAGCGCTGATAGTCGTTCTGCGAACACCCATTTGCCGCCAGCTTTGATGGTCACTCCAGCACTGCGGCCTCACCGACACCACGCGGGTCGCTGGCTGCCTCGAGCGTCCCGGCCCGTTTGTCCCAGTACAACACCTGCTGGTTCCCATAGCTGCGCTGCACGTCCTTGAGCGCGTACCCGCGTGCACGCAGCGCGGCTTTCTGCTCATCGTCGAAGGTGTTGGGCTCGTGCTCGATCACATCTGGCAGGTACTGATGGTGATAGCGCGGGATCGCTGGCCATTCGCTCACTGGTCGCCCTTCGAGAAAGCCGAGCATCGACAGCAGCACCATGCTCGGGATCCGGCTACCGCCGGGCGTGCCGAAGCTGGCGAACTGTGACGGGCTCTCGATGAAGCTTGGGCTCATGCTCGACAGCGGGCGCTTGCCCGCGGCCACCGCATTGGCCTGGCTGCCGGCCAGGCCGTAGCTGTTGCTGCCAGTGGGGTCGGCGGCGAAATCGTCCATCTCGTTGTTCAGCACCACGCCGCTGCCGGGTACGGTAAAGGCTGCGCCAAAGGGCAGGTTGACCGACAGTGTGGCCGATACGGCATTGCCCGCAGCGTCGATCACGCTGAAGTGGGTGGTGTGGTCGCCCTCGCGCCACGTGGGTGCGGGGGGCAGGGCGCTGCTGGGCGTGGCATCGTGCACGTCGATGCTGTCGGCGAGCCCGCTCAGGTACTGGCGCGCCAGGAGGCGGTTGATGGGGTTGGTGACGTAGTCCGGGTCGCCGAGCAAGCCGCGATCGCGGTAGGCGCGGCGTAGGACTTCTACCACGTAGTGAGTGCGTTGCACGGGCTCTGCGCCCTGCCACGGCAGGCGCTGGAGCATCGCCAGGCTCTGGGCCAAGGCCACGCCGCCGGCAGACGGCGGTGGGCTGCTGATCAGTTCGCGCTGGCCTGCCAGCGGATAGCGCAGTGGCTGGCGCCAGGCCGTGCGGTAGCCTGCGAGATCGTCGAGGGTCCAGACACCGCCAGCGCGGCGCACACCCTCGACGAGCTTGCGGCCAACCGCCCCGCGGTAGAAGCCGTCCCGCCCCTGATCCGCCATCGCCTGCAGCGTTGCGGCCAGTTCCGGCTGGCGGATCAGGGTACCCAGTGCAGGGACCTGGTTCTCGCGCAGGAACAGCCGGGCGCTTTCCGGGTCGTCACGCAGCGCGTTCAGGCGCATGGTCGCGCGATCGCGGTAGATGCGGTCGACGGCAAAGCCTTGGTTGGCGAGACGGATGGCTGGCGCGAGGCTGTCCCTGAGCGGCAATTTGCCGTGGGTTGCAGCGAGGTCTGCCAGGGCCTGGGGCAGACCCGGGATGGCGGCCGCCAGCGCACCGTTGATCGAAAGCCCCTGCCGGACCTTGCCGTCTTCCAGGTACATGTCCGGGGTGGCGGCACCTGGCGCGCGCTCGCGGGCATCCAGGAAGCGGTAGTGCGCAGTATCGGACTGTTCGCGCAGCAGGAAGAAGCCGCCGCCGCCCAACCCCGAACCATAGGGCTCGACCACCGCCAGCGTGGCGCTGATGGCGATGGCGGCATCGAAGGCGTTGCCGCCCTGTTCCAGAACTTGTCGCGCCGCTGCCGTGGCCTCGGCATGGGGGCTGGCAATGGCAGTGCGCCCGGGCCCGTCCGCCAGGGCGGCGGTAGCCAGCAGCGCCAGTGCGGCGCCGAGCCATGCGCGGCGAATCGCGGCGACGAACGGCATCAGGCCTTGCCGGTGATCCGGCGGTATTTGGCCATCAGCTCGTCTTCGGTTTCCGGATGGGCTTCATCCAGCGGGATGCAGTCGACCGGGCAAACCTGCTGGCACTGGGGTTCGTCATAATGGCCCACGCACTGGGTGCAGAGGTTCGGGTCGATCACGTAGATCTCTTCGCCTTGCGAGATGGCGGCGTTCGGGCACTCGGGTTCGCAGACGTCGCAGTTGATGCAATCGTCGGTGATGATCAGGGACATTGGGACTCCGGCCGGGGCTCGGCGCCCGGGCATGTATCAAAGCAATGGGCACAATTGTGCCGCATTAACGCCCGCAGTGCACGCGGGCGCGAGGCTTTGTCGCGCAAGTGCCGCTTGGCGACGTGGCGTACAAAGCCGAACTCAGGCCGCTGCGATCACTTCTTGAAGCGTACGGTCAGCGCCTCGGCCACCGCCGGGTGGACGAACTTGGTGATATCCCCGCCCAGCGCCGCAATCTCGCGGACCAGCGTCGAGGAAATGAACGAGTAGCGCTCCGACGGCGTGAGGAACAGGCTCTCGACGTCCGGCGCCAGTTGACGGTTCATGTTCGCCAGCTGGAACTCGTACTCGAAGTCGGACACCGCGCGCAGCCCCCGCAGGAACACATTGGCGCCCTGCTCCTTGGCGAAGTGTGCCAGCAGAGAGGAGAAGCCGATGACTTCGACATTGGGCAGGTGCTTGGTGACCTCGCGGGCCAGCTCGACCCGTTGTTCCAGCGGGAACAGGGGGTTCTTCTTGGGGCTGGCCGCCACGGCGATGATCACGTGGTCGAACAACCGCGAGGCGCGCTCGACCAGGTCACCATGGCCTTTGGTAATCGGGTCGAAAGTACCCGGGTACAACACTCGGTTCATCGCGTCATCCTGGCTGGAGTGCGTTGGGGAGTCGGATGGTAGCGCAGCGACTGCTGCCCGGCCAAGTCATGCGACCGGAAGATGGCACTATAGACAGTGCGGCTATTGGCTGTCATGCACGCTCTGCGCTCAGCGGATGAACAGCTTGTATACCAGGCGCTGCAGGGCTTTTCCGTAAGGCGGGTAGATCAGCCGGGCGGCGTTGATGCGCTGTTTGGCCAGTACCGCCTTGGCCTTGCTGAAGGTCTGGAAACCTTCGCGACCATGGTAGTGGCCCATGCCAGAGGGGCCGATGCCGCCGAAGGGCAAGTCGTCCTGGGCAACGTGCAGCAGGGTGTCGTTCAGGCATACGCCGCCGGAGTGGGTGTGCTGCAGCACACGCGCCTGTTGGCTACGGTCGTAACCGAAGTAGTACAGCGCCAGCGGGCGTGGGCGCTGATTGATGTAGGCCAGCGCGTCATCCAGCTCGTCATAGGCGACCAGCGGCAGCAATGGGCCGAAGATCTCGTCCTGCATCACCTGCATGTTGTCGTTTACATCGAGCAGTAGATGGGGTGGCAGCCTGCGGCCCTGGCGCGGCTCGTCGGGGTACAGGTCGAGCACTTGGGCGCCTTTGTCACGGGCGTCGGCGAGCAGGCGTTCGAGGCGCTGCAACTGGCGCGAATTGATGATCGCGCTGTAGTCGGCGTTGTCTGCGATGCGTGGGAAGAGGCGCTGCACCGCCCGTCGATAGGCCTGGGCGAAGTCGTCCAGACGCTGACGCGGGACCAGCACGTAATCGGGAGCCACGCAGGTCTGCCCGGCATTGAGGGTCTTGCCGAAGGCGATGCGCTCGGCGGCAGTGGCCAGTGGCACGTCGTGGGAGACGATGGCTGGCGACTTTCCGCCCAGCTCGAGCGTGACCGGCGTGAGGTTGTGTGCAGCGGCCAGCATGACCTGGCGGCCGATGCTGGTGGCGCCGGTGAACAGCAAGTGGTCGAAGGGCAGGCGGGCAAAGGCCTGGCCGACTTCGACCTCGCCCAGCACAACGCAGACGAGATCGGCGGGGAATACCTGCTCGAGTAACCGCTTGAGGGCTTCGCCGGCGCGCGGCGTGGCTTCGCTGAGCTTGAGCATGACTCGGTTACCCGCCGCCAGGGCACCGGTCAACGGGCCGATAGCCAGAAACAGCGGGTAGTTCCACGGCACGATGATGCCCACCACCCCCAGAGGTTGCGCCAGCACGCGCGCGCTGGCCGGCTGGAAGGCCAGGCCAACGCGGCGCCGGGCAGGTTTCATCCAGTGCCGCACATGGCGCTCGGCATGGCGCAGGCCCTGCACTGACGGCAGCAGCTCGGCCAGCAGGGTTTCATCGGCGCTGCGCCCGCCGAAGTCCGCATCGATGGCCTCGATCAGCGCCTGTTGCTGTGCAACCAGGGCTTCACGCAGGCGCTTCAGCCACTGGATGCGCTGCGCGGCGGGTGGCATGGGATTGGCTGCGAAGGCCTGACGTTGCGCGGTGAACAACCGCTCGAGAACAAGGTCGGATGGCTCAAGAGGCTTGGCTGTGGACGAACGCATGGCAGCTCCGCGCAGAGGGGCGAGTTGTCGAGCTTATACTCTAATCGGCCTTGCTCTGTGAACGTTGGCGGGGTGCACCGCCCGTGGAATAAACCGTAAGATGGCTCGTCATCCGAAGCCCGCAGACCTGGATACCCGCATGGCCCCGCGCATGAAGACCCGTGAGCGCATCGTGCAAAGCAGCCTCGAACTGTTCAACCAGCAAGGCGAGCGCAGCGTCAGCACCAATCACATTGCCGCGTTCATGGAAATCTCTCCCGGAAACCTGTACTACCACTTCCCCAACAAGCAGGCGATCATCGCGTTGCTGTTCAGCCAGTACGAAGAGCTGGTGGACAGCTTCCTGCGCCCGCCCCAAGGCCGAGCAGCCACGGTCGAGGACAAGCGCTTCTACCTCAAGGCACTGCTTGCAGCGATGTGGAACTACCGCTTCCTGCACCGCGATCTCGAGCATCTGCTGGAGAGTGATCCGGAGCTGGCCGCACGTTATCGGCGTTTCTCCCAGCGGTGCCTGCAGCAGGGCCAGGCGATCTATCGTGGCTTCGTCGAAGCGGGCATCCTGGACATGCTGCCGACCCAGATCGAGTCGCTGACCATCAATGCCTGGATCGTGCTCACCTCCTGGGTGCGTTTTCTCAGCACCACCCGCGAGCACTCTGCGCATATGGGTGAAGAAGCCTTCAAGCGTGGCGTCTATCAGGTATTGGTGCTGGAGCTGGGGTTCGTCACCGCTGGCTCCCGCGCTGCCGTGGATGCGCTATGCGATGAATTTCATGTTCCGTTCAATCAGGCCCTGGAACACTGATCCGGGCCTTTCGTGCCATCGATAGGAGATTGTCATGCCCCTTGCGCAACTGATCACCCCGCAGCAGCTGGCCGAGCGTCTGGACTCGCCGGGGCTGGTGATCCTCGACTGTCGCTTTGCCCTGGAAGACGTGGATTACGGCCAGCGCAGCTATGCCGGGGGGCATATCGCCGGTGCGCATTTCGCGGACCTGGAGCGCGACCTGAGCGGGCCTGTGGTCAAGGGGCAGACTGGGCGTCATCCATTGCCTGAGCCGCGCCGTCTGGTCGAGCGCCTGCGCGAGTGGGGCCTGGACAATGACAGCCAGGTGGTGCTGTACGACGACGGTCCCGGTGCCTTCGCTGCCCGCGCCTGGTGGTTGCTGGCCTGGCTGGGCAAGCGCAACGCGGTGTTCATCCTCGACGGCGGCCTCAAGGCTTGGCACGCGGCGCATCTGCCGCTGAGCCTGGATCCGCCGGTGCAGCGCGAGGGCAACTTCACGGGCGAGGCCGATGCGAAGCTGCTGATCGATGCCGAGCACCTGAACAAGCGTCTGGGCAGCGCCGACCTGACGTTGATCGATGCCCGCGCCTTGCCGCGTTTTCGCGGCGAAGTCGAGCCGATTGATCCTGTCGCTGGGCATATTCCTGGTGCGCAGTGTGCAGCGTTCACTGACAACCTGGGTGCGGATGGGCGCTTTCTGCCAGCCGAGCAGCTGAAGCAGCGCTTCGCCGAGAAGCTGGCAGGGCGTGCGCCGGAGCAGTTGGTCGCCTATTGCGGATCCGGTGTGACTGCCTGTCACAACCTGTTTGCGCTGGCGCTGGCGGGATACCCGTTGGGGCGCCTGTATGCCGGGTCCTGGAGCGAGTGGATCAACGATTCCAGGCACGGTGTCGCCACTGGCGATTGAGGCAGCGAAGCGCTAGCGGCCCTCCAGCAGCCACTGCGGAATCCGGCGCTCAAGGTAGTAACCCGGATTGCGCAGGCTGCCCTCTACAAAGCCCACATGTCCGCCGCGGCGGTGCAACTCGAAGTGCGTCTGCGGCGCCAGCTCCTGCGGTGCTGGCAGGCTGTGGTCGAACACGAACGGATCGTCCTGCGCGTGGATGATCAGTGTCGGTGTGCGGTTTTCCCCCAGGTAATAGCGGCTCGAGGCGTGGCGGTAGTAGTCGTGGGCATCGCTGAAGCCGTTGAGCGGTGCGGTCACTCGGCCATCGAAATCCCAGAAGGTCCTCAGGTTGCGTAGCGGCCCGAGGCGCTCCAGCGCGGCCAGCCCTTCGCTGTGGCCCCGGGCCTGGAAGTGCCGCTGCTTGTCCTGCACGTAAGCCAGCATCTCGCGCATGAAGTGCGCCTGGTAGACCTTGCTGAAGCCCATGGCGATGCGATCGGCGCACTGATCCAGACGAAACGGCACCGACACCGCCACCGCTGCTTCAAGCTGGCTGGCCGAACCGCTTTCGCCCAGGTACTTCAACAGCACGTTGCCGCCCAACGAGTAGCCCACGGCATACAGCGGCGCCAGCGGTCGTAGCGCGCGCAGATGGCGGATGGTTTCGGCAAGATCTTCGCTGGCGCCGGAGTGGTAGCTGCGAGCAAGCAGGTTCGGCTCGCCGGAGCAGCCCCGCCAGTTCAGTGCAACGCTGGCCCAGCCAAACGCCTGCAGCGCTTGCTGCAGACCTTTTACGTACGGGGAGTCGGAGGAGCCGGTCAGTCCGTGCAATACCAGCACCAGCGGCGTGTCAGCCTGATGCGGACCATGCCAGTCCATGTCTAGGAAGTCGCCGTCGGCCAGCCACAGACGCTCGCGGCTGCGCTCAAGGCTTGGAAGCCTGCGCCAGAGCGGGCCCCACAGTGTCTGCAGGTGAGGGTTTGACAGGCCGGTGGCTGGGCTGAAGGTTGCGGTGAGACTGGACATGCTCGGCGGCTCTTGGTGTGCCTGCCTAGAGTGCCACGAAACACCGCACCTGTGGTCGTGTTATCAGTCGGCTATTGGCAGTGCAGGCAGGGGCTGCTGAGCCACCTTGGGTCCGACGCAGGTCACGACACAACGATTGCTGTCGAAGACCTGCCGAGCGACCGTCTGGATTTGTGTTGCCGTGGTTTGCGCGAGTTGTTCCTGGTAACGCTGGAAATGATCCGCCGGCAATCCGGATGCATTGATCTGTGCCAGCAGGTCTGCAAGCTTCTGGTCGTCGGCGAGGGTGCGCAAGAGGTCACCGCACAGTTGGCTGCGTGCCAACTTCATCTCGAACTCGCTTGGGCCTTGCTCGATGAAGCAGCGCAGCACGAGTTTGACGAGATCGATGGATGCTTGCAGATAGTGGGGCTTGATATCCCATTCGACGAGCAGCACCAGGGCGCCACGGTAGCCGTCGAAGTAACTGCGAATGGCGTAGGTGAGGGATCGCCGTTCGCGCAGTTCGGATACCAGGCGCGACTCGAAGCTGGCGCCCAGAATCTGGTTGGCCATGATCAGCGCACGAAACTGTGTATCGCCGGGGTGAATTTCTACCGCAAACGCCAGGCTGACCTTTACGTTGTCGGTGTCTGGATTATTGCTTGGCTGTTCGATGTGCAAAGTCCTGGCCTGGTTGGATGGCCGGGCTTTTTCCAGTGCGGGAAGCGCAAGCTGGGTAACCGGCAGGGCCTGGCAAAGGTCGTTGACCAATGTTTCGGCATCCTCTCGAGACAGGTCCCCGGCCAAGGTGATTTCCAGGTTTCCGGCGCAGTAGGCTCGTTGGTGAAAGTCCACTATCTGCTGTCGGCTGATCGTCATGACACTGCTCGCAGTGCCATGACTGTCCCGCGTGTAAGGGTGGCTGTCATACACGTTACGAAGCCTTTCCACATCGAGCCGGTGCTCAGGTTTGGCTTCGCGACGGCGCAGATAGTTGATGACGCGGTTGCGTATGCCTTCCAGCGCCGTGGGCTCGAAGTTCGGCCGCGCACTCACTGCAACCAGCAGCGCCACGGCTTCCTTGTACAGGCCGTTGGTGAATGGACTGCGCAGACGCAAGATGGCGTCGTCGTGTGTCACGTTGCGTTTGAGTGTGGCGCCAAGCGATTTGAGTTGGCTGGCTAGCTGCGCGGCGTCCAGCTGGTCACAACTCTGGTCGAGCATGTACAGCGTCATTGCGGCCAAACCGGGCGTGTCGTCGTCATGGTAGGCACCCGCCTTGAAGCGTAGTTGCAGGTCGACTGCAGGAGCACCGCGTACCGGAGCGAAACACACCTTGCTGCCCAGCTCGGTATGCCACTGCTGTATCTCCTGTTTCGGGGTGTCCAGGGTGGCCTCTGTAAGGCCTTGCGCCGAGGTCAGGCCGGACAGGTCTAGCGCAGAGCTACCAGCGGCCAGGTCGCCGCAAGCCAGTACGGGAGTCTCTATTACCGTTGCCTCGGGCGCGCACATATGAGTGACGGCAAGGCGTTCACGGGTGAGGTAGGTTTTGATCGCGAGCTGGATGTCCTGCTCGGTGAGCGATGCCAGTGTCTGAAATTCATCATGCAGCTGCGTTGGGTCCAGGCCGCCGATCACTCTCCAACTGAGCGCATCTGCCTGGCCGGTGAGGTTGGCCAGGGCCTCTGCGTGCTGCGCCAGCAGGTGCAACTTGGCATCTTCGATCTGCTGTGCGGTGAAAGAGGTCAACTGGACGCTTTCGATGATGTCCATAACTGCCTTTTCGGCGCTGGCCGGTGTATTGCCGAGTGCGACATAGCCGGAGAATGACAGCAGAGTATCGCCGCGCACCTGGTAGTCATAGGACGGGCCGATGCCTATCAGGACCTGTTGCTTGCGCACCAGTTTGTCATGCAGGAGAGACGACGCGCCTCTGCCCAGCAATTCCGCGACGATTCTCAAGGCGTGCACGCTGCGGGGCGACTCTGCCGTTGCCAGGCTCGGCACATTGAAGGACATCAGCAGGCCGTCGCGCAGGTTAGGCAGTGTCAGTGCCTGTTGGCGGTACGCCAATTGCTCAGGATGGCGAGGCGTCTGGGTCGGTTGCAGGGGGATGGCCTCACAACCTGCGAAGTGACGTTGCACCCATTCTTCGAGGCGAGACAGCTCGATGTCGCCAACGACTACCAGGGTGGCGTTGTTGGGGGCGTAATAATTCCTGTACCACGTGCGAATCGTGATCAGGTTCATGTCTTCGAGGTCTTGCGGGTCGCCGTAGTTGGGAGTGGCGTAGGGGCTGGTTTGGTGAGCAAGCTGTCTATGGCTTTCGAGGGCCTGTTGTACCGGCTGATTGTCGATTTTCAGACGACGCTCATCGCGTACTGCGGTCCTGGCCTTTTCAAAGGCTTCGCCACCAAGGCGAGCATTGATCATGGCGTCGGCCATGATCTCCAGGCCTACCTCCAGGCGCGAGGCGGGCAGGGTCATCCTGTAGACCGTTGCATCGTCGAATGTAGAGGCGCCGCCGGTGCCGCCCAGCCAATTGATTATCCGCAGGTACTGGCCGGCTGCGAGTTTGCCGCTGCCCTCGAACACCATGTGCTCGAGCACATGGGACAGATTGCTATGGCCTGGCGGTTCGTGGCTGGAGCCCACGTGATAATGAAGCTGTGCACAAACAAGCGGGCTACGTTGATCACGCTGGAGGTAGACCTTCAGGCCATTTTCCAGGCGCACGTGCTGTAACGGCGTGCTTGGTGGGGCGATCAGGTTGGTGGGTTTGACAGTGGATGCTGGCATCGTCGAGCTGCTCCGGCGGGTTTGAGAGCGGAGCAGCTTCAATCAGAGGGCTTGTTGAGAGGTGCTATTTAAATCTTGGCGCTCATGGTTTCAGCCACGTTGCCACAGGGCGTAGTTCACCTGACCCGTTTTCTTTTCCCGGTGCAAGCGCCAGTTGCCGGGCATCGGCAAGCTGGAGGGCGAGGCTTCGCTTTCGGTATAGATCCAGGCCTGTTCTCGCAGCCACTGGTGTTCCTCCAGCAGGTTGCAGGCGTCTGCCAGCAGGTCCTTGTGGAAAGGCGGGTCGAGGAACACCACATCGAACTGCTGCTTGGCCGGGCCGCCGAGATAGCGCAGGGCGTCGGTCTGCAGGATCTGCCCACGGGGGCAGCGCAGCAATTCGAGATTGTGCTTGAGGTTGGCGATGGCTGCAGGGTTGCTGTCCAGTGCCACCGCATCGTCGGCGCCGCGCGAAAGGGCTTCGAGCACCAGCGCGCCGCTGCCGGTGAAGGCGTCCAACACGCGAGCGCCTTCGATGTAGGGGGCCAGCCAGTTGAACAGGGTCTCACGCACGCGATCGGGTGTCGGGCGCAGGCCTTCGCCCTCGGGCACCGCCAGGCGACGGCTGCGCCACTCGCCGGCGATGATGCGCAGGTGCCCAGCATCCTTGCTTTGGGTCTGGGCGGGGTTGGAGGGTCTTGCCATCAGTGCTCCGGTACGCCGAGCGGTTGCTCGGAAGGTTTGTCTGTGGGCGGTGGCAGCGGTTTTTGCGGCACGCTCGGGCCTGCGGTGACGATCACCAGCTTGTCCACCGCCAGGTGCTTGTTCATCGCCGCCTTGACCTGCTCGACGGTCAGCGCCTGGGATTGTTGCATGAAGTCTTCGAGCCAGGTCAGCGGCAGATTGTAGAAGCCGATGGCGCCCAGTTGGCCAACGATGCTCGCGTTGCTGGCATTGGAGAGCGGGAAGCTGCCGGCCAACTCACGTTTGGCATCGTCCAGCTCTTGCTGGGTCGGGCCGTTCTTCAGGTAGTCGGCGAGGATGTCCTGAACCAGCTTGAGCGTGCCTTCGCTGAGTTCGGCGCGCGTCTGCAGGTTGATCATGAACGGGCCGCGCACCTGCATCGGGCTGAATACCGAGTAAACCCCGTAGGTGAGGCCGCGTTTTTCCCGCACTTCGCTCATCAGGCGTGTGCCGAAGGCGCCGCCGCCGAGGATCTGGTTGCCCAGCGACAGTGCTGGCCAGTCAGGGTCCTGGCGAGTGATGCCCAGTTCGGCGAGCATCAGGTGGGTCTGCTTGGACGGGAAATCGATATGAGTCGCGCCCGGCTTGGGCTCTGCTGGTTCGCCAGGGCTGGCCAGCGCCGGACCCTTGGGCAGGGCGGCGGAGAGCTGCGCGGCGATGGCTTCGGCCTCACTGCGGCTGAGGTCGCCGACCAGGGCGATCACGGCATTACCGGCAGCGTAGGCCTTGGCGTGAAAGTCGCGCAGTTGTGCCTGGCTGATACCCGGGATGCTTTCGGCGGTGCCGTCGCTGGGGTGGGCGTAGGGATGGCTGCCGTAGAGGTTGGCGAACAGCGCCTTGCCGGCCAGCTTGCCAGGGTTCTGCTTCTCGTACTCGAAGCCTGCCAGTAGTTGGTTCTTGATACGCTTGAGGGCGTCTTCGGGGAAGGTCGGCTTGCCGACCACGTCGGCGAACAGTTTCAGCGCCGGGTCGCGTTTGTCTGGGGCGCTCAGGCTGCGTAACGAGGCGATGGCCATGTCGCGGTACGAGCCGTTGCCAAAGTCGGCACCGAGCCCCTCGAAGCCTTGGGCGATCGCGGTGACGTCCTTGCCGGCCACACCCTCGTTGAGCATGGCGTTGGTCAGGGTGGCCAGCCCGGAGACGTTGCCGTCCTGGCTGCTGCCTGCGGCGAAGGTCACGCGCAGGTCGAACATCGGCAGCTCGCGGGCTTCGACGAACAGGACCCGCGCGCCTTCGGCGGTGGTCCAGTTCTGGATGTTCAGCTGGCGTCGACTGGGGGATTTGCCATCGAGCTCGGCCAGCGACTGCAGGGTGTTGGCCGGGCGTGCGGCGTTGCTGTCGGGCTGACCGGCGGCATTATCCGATTGCGCCGGGCGGGCCAGCAGCAGGGCCAGCGCCACGATCGCAGCGAGGATGCCGAGGCCGAACAGGGTATAGCGGGGGGCGCTGCGATCACTCATGAGCGGACTCCACGGGCAGAACATGGGCAACGCTCAGGCGTTCGCGGGTGAAATAGGTGCGCGCGGCGTCCTGAATGTCCTGTGGCGTGACGCGCTTGAGGTCGTCCAGCTCGCTGTCGATCAGCTTCCATGAAAGGCCCACGGTTTCCAGCTGACCGATGGTGGTGGCCTGGCTGCTGATCGAGTCGCGGTCGTAGACCAGGCCGGCGATGACCTGGGCCCGCACGCGCTCCAGTTCTTCAGCAGTGGGTGGCGTGTTCTTGAGCTCGTCCAGCAACTGCCAGACGCCCTTCTCGACGTCGGCGAGGGTTTTCTGCTTCTGCACGTTGGGGGTGGCGGAGATCAGGAACAGGCTGTCACCCCGGGTGAAGGCGTTGTAGCTACTCGAGGCACCGGTCACCAGCTCCTGGCCGCGCTCGAGGCGTGCCGGCATGCGCGCACTGTAGCCGCCGTCGAGCAGCGCCGAGATCAGGCGCAGGGCCTGGGCGCTGCGTGGGTCCTTGGCAGTGGCCAGGCCTGGGACGTTGAAGCCGTAGATCAGACTGGGCAGTTGGGTACGTACGTGAAGAGTGAGCTGGCGCTGGCCGGGTTCGGCCAGTTCCAGTGGCAGTTTGGCGGGAGGAATGGCGCGTTTGGGGATGGCGGCGAAGTACTTGTTCGCCAGGCCCTTGACCTCATCGACGGTGACATCGCCCACCACCACCAGCGTGGCGTTGTTCGGTGCGTACCAGGATTCGTACCAGTGGCGCAGTTCCTCGACCTTCATCCGCTCAAGGTCGGCCATCCAGCCGATGGTCGGTGTGTGGTAGCCGCTGGCCGGGTAGGCCATGGCGCGGAACAGTTCGAAAGCCTTGGCGTTGGGCTGGTCGTCGGTGCGCAGGCGGCGCTCTTCCTTGATGACTTCGATTTCACGGCTGAACTCGTCGGCCGGCAGGCGCAGGCTGGCCAGGCGGTCGGCCTCGAGCTCCAGGGCTACCGGCAGTCGGTCGCGGGCCAGCACCTGGTAATAAGCGGTGTAGTCATCGCTGGTGAAGGCGTTTTCCTCGGCGCCGAGGTCGCGCAGGATGCGCGAGGCTTCGCCCGGACCGACCTTGGCGCTGCCCTTGAACATCATGTGCTCAAGCGCATGCGACAGACCGGTCTGGCCTGGCGTCTCGTAGCTGGAGCCGACCTTGTACCAGATCTGCGATACCACCACTGGCGCGCGATGGTCTTCGCGCACTACGACCTTCAGGCCGTTGTCGAGGATGAATTCGTGGGTCGGTTGCGTATCGGCGGCCAGGGCCGCAAGCGGCAGGCAGAGCGTGCCGAGCAACAGGCCAGCGGCGCGGCGGGCTAGAGCATTCATACGATGGATAACCTGTACGACGGCCCGCGGGGTTTAGCGTAGGCGGGCCAGGAGGTGCTAGGATACTGATCCGGTTGCCTGGCGACCATGCCTGTCGCCGTTCTGGCCCACAGGACACTACGACAAAACGTTGCGCATGAACCAGCCGGCTTCAAGAGAGTCTGTTCTGCGTATAGAGAATTCCCGATGCCCAATGATGGTGCATCGCTACCCTGAGATAGCCGTCTTCCATGTTTGGTTCCAACGACGACAAGAAAGCGCCGGCCGAGGCCGGTGAAAAGAAAGGCCTGTTCGGCTGGTTTCGCAAGAAGCCGCAGCAACCTGTCGCCGAACAGCCGCAAGCCCCCGAGCAGCCCGTCAACGAGCCGGCAGCGCCAGCCACGCCCGTCGAGCAGGCCGTTGTCGCTCCGCTCGAGCCGGTTGCCGCCGATGCGCCGGTTGTGCCAGATGAAGTGCCGCCGTCGGTAGAAGCACCCCAGGCCATACCAGCGCAGCCCGTCGAGGTCGAAATCCCGGCTCCGGTGGCTGAGGCCCCGGTGGCTGCGCCGGTCAGCAGTCTGGTACTGCCTGTCGCCGAGGAACCCGTGGCGCTGGTCCCTGACCTGGAACCGAGCGAACCGCCAGCCATTCCCGAGCGCCCTGTCGCGAGCCCTGAGCCTGTGGCAGCGGTTGTCGTCGAGCCTGAGCCGGTAGTTGTCACGCCCGTGGCCGAGGCGCCTGCGCCTGCACCGGTGGAGCCCCAGCCCGAGCCTGCCCTTGTCGAGCCAGAACCCGTGGTTGCCGCTACCGAGCAGTCCAAGCCCGGCTTCTTCGCCCGCCTCAAGCAGGGCCTGTCCAAGACCAGTGCCAGCATTGGCGAAGGCATGGCCAGCCTGTTCCTGGGCAAGAAGGTCATCGACGACGACCTGCTCGACGAGATCGAGACTCGCCTGCTCACTGCCGACGTAGGCGTCGAGGCCACTTCGCTGATCGTCCAGAATCTCACACAGAAGGTTGCCCGCAAGCAGTTGGCAGACGCCGATGCACTGTACAAGTCGCTGCAGGAAGAGCTGGCCGCGCTGCTGCGTCCGGTCGAGCAGCCTCTGAAGATCGAATCCCAGAGCAAGCCCTATGTGATCCTTGTCGTCGGCGTGAATGGCGCAGGCAAGACCACTACCATCGGCAAGCTGGCCAAGAAGCTGCAACTCGAAGGCAAGAAGGTCATGCTCGCTGCCGGCGATACGTTCCGTGCGGCTGCGGTAGAGCAGTTGCAGGTCTGGGGGGAGCGCAACCAGATCCCGGTGATCGCCCAGCACACCGGCGCCGATTCGGCCTCGGTGATCTTCGATGCCGTGCAGGCCGCCAAGGCCCGTGGCGCCGACGTGCTGATCGCCGACACCGCCGGACGTCTGCACACCAAGGACAACCTGATGGAAGAGCTGAAGAAGGTCCGTCGGGTCATCGGCAAGCTCGACGCTGACGCGCCGCACGAGGTCCTGCTGGTGCTGGACGCGGGCACCGGACAGAACGCCATCAGCCAGGCCAAGTACTTCAACCAGAGCGTCGAGCTGACCGGCCTGGCCCTGACCAAGCTGGACGGCACTGCCAAGGGCGGTGTGATCTTCGCCCTGGCCAAGCAGTTCAGCCTGCCGATCCGCTTCATCGGGGTCGGCGAGGGTATCGACGATCTGCGCACCTTCGAGGCCGAACCCTTCGTCAAAGCCCTGTTTGCCGAGCGTGAGCACCCATGATCCGATTCGAGCAGGTCGCCAAGCGCTACCCCAATGGCCATGTCGGCCTGCATGAGCTGAGTTTCCGGGCACGCCGGGGCGAATTCCTGTTCGTCACCGGCCACTCCGGCGCGGGCAAGAGCACCTTGCTGCGCCTGCTGCTGGCGATGGAGCGCCCGACCAGCGGCAAGCTGCTGCTGGCCGGCCAGGACCTGGGTCAGATCAGCAATGCGCAGATCCCGTTCCTGCGCCGCCAGATCGGCGTGGTGTTCCAGAACCACCAACTGCTGTTCGATCGCACCGTGTTCAACAACATCGCATTGCCGCTGCAGATCCTCGGGCTGTCCAAGGCAGAGATCGCCAAGCGCGTGGATTCGGCGCTGGAGCGCGTGTCGCTGTCGGACAAGGGCGAGCTGTTCCCCGCTGACCTGTCGACCGGGCAGCAGCAGCGCGTGGGCATCGCCCGTGCCATCGTCCACCAGCCGGCGCTGCTGCTGGCGGACGAACCCACCGGTAACCTCGACCCGCGGCTGGCCGCAGAGATCATGGGCGTGTTCGAAGACATCAACCGCCTGGGCACCACGGTGCTGATCGCCAGCCACGACCTGGCGCTGATCGCGCGCATGCGTCACCGCATGCTGACGCTTCAGCGCGGACGACTGATCGGCGATGGGGAGGCCGGACAATGAGCACTACGCGTACGCCAAAGGTCTCCGAGCGCGTTGCGCCCAAGGCCGCCGACCCGAAGCCGGAAAAACAGCGCGGTGGCCATGATGACGATGGTCCGGATTTCCGCACCCTGCTGAACGCCTGGCTTGAAAGCCATCGCGCCAGCCTCGCCGACAGCCTTCGCCGCCTGGGCAAGCAGCCAATCGGCAGCTTCTTCACCTGTCTGGTGATGGCTGTGGCACTGAGCATGCCCATGGGCCTGTCGCTGCTGCTGAAGAACGTCGAGAAACTTGGGGGTTCCTGGCAGCGCGCAGCGCAGATTTCGCTTTATCTCAAGCTCGATGCGGGTAGCAAGGAAGGAGAAGCGCTGCGCGATGAGATCAAGGGCATGCCCGGCGTGGCCGAGGCGACCTACGTCAGCCGCGAGCAGGCGCTGCAGGAGTTCCAGCAGCAATCCGGCCTGGGCGAGGCCTTGCGCGAGTTGCCGGACAACCCGCTGCCGGGTGTGGTGGTGGTGACGCCGACCGAAGTCGACAAGCCGGCGCTCGAAGCCTTGCGTCAGCGCCTGTCGGAATTGCCGCGGGTCGAAGTGGCTCAGTTGGATCTGGTCTGGGTCGAGCGCCTGGCGGCGATCCTCAAGTTGGGTGACCGTTTTGTCTTCGGCCTGGCGGTCATGCTGATTTCCGCACTGCTTTTGGTAATTGGTAACACAATTCGGCTGCACATCGAGAACCGCCGTGTCGAGATCGAAGTGATCAAGCTGGTCGGCGGTACCGACAGCTACGTGCGGCGCCCCTTCCTCTACATGGGAGCCTTGTACGGCCTGGGTGCGGGCGTGTTGGCATGGGGCATCCTGGCGTTTGGCCTGAACTGGCTGAACGACGCGGTCGTCGGGCTTTCCGGGCTGTACAACAGTGACTTCGCCCTGGGCGGGGTACCGGGGTCCGATGGTCTGTCACTCTTGATTGGTGCGGTGCTCTTGGGGTATATCGGTGCTTGGATTGCGGTCGCTCGCCACCTGAACGAGCTTGCACCGCGATAATGCTTTCTTGCCAGCATTGACTTTTTTTCATCCAGGAACTTCTTTCATGGTTCCGGAGTCAATGATGGCAGTGCCCACAAGGCACGAGTCCAGTGAGTCGGAGGTACTTGAATGACCACTTCGTTGCAACCTGCCTATGCCCTGGTGCCCGGTGCGAACCTGGAAGCCTACGTGCACACGGTCAACAGCATTCCGCTGCTGACGGTCGAGCAGGAGCGTGAACTGGCCGAGCGTCTCTATTATGAGCAGGATCTTGAGGCCGCTCGGCAAATGGTGATGGCCCACCTGCGTTTCGTCGTACATATCGCCCGCAGCTATGCCGGCTACGGGTTGGCCCAGGCTGACCTGATCCAGGAAGGCAATGTCGGCCTGATGAAGGCGGTCAAGCGCTTCAACCCCGAGATGGGCGTGCGCCTGGTGTCCTTCGCCGTGCACTGGATCAAGGCAGAGATCCACGAGTTCATCCTGCGTAACTGGCGTATCGTCAAGGTCGCCACCACCAAGGCGCAACGCAAGCTGTTCTTCAATCTGCGCAGCCAGAAGAAGCGTCTGGCCTGGCTTAATAACGATGAAGTGCACCGTGTCGCCGAAAGCCTGGGCGTCGAGCCTCGGGAAGTGCGCGAGATGGAAAGCCGCCTGAGCGGTCAGGACATGGCCTTCGATCCGGCAGCCGATGCCGACGACGACAGCGCCTTCCAGTCGCCTGCGCACTACCTTGAGGATCACCGCTATGATCCTGCCATGCAGCTCGAGGATGCCGATTGGAACGACAACTCCAACAGCAACCTGCACGAGGCACTCAGTGGCCTGGATGAGCGCAGCCGCGACATTCTCTATCAGCGCTGGCTGGCCGAGGAAAAGGCCACGCTGCACGAGCTGGCAGAGAAGTACAGTGTATCGGCCGAGCGGATTCGTCAGCTCGAGAAGAACGCGATGAGCAAGGTCAAGGCACTGATCACGATCTGATCGGCGCCCTGACTGAAAAGCCGCCTGTCCCTCGCGGGGCAGGCGGCTTTTTGTTGGTCGCATGGGACTGCAAGCGCATCAAGGCTTGCGTGCGCTCTCCAACTGCATCAGGTAACTGGTTCCCCCGAGCTGGCTCATCTGCCGTCGAATCCATCCCGCTCGGCTGGCGACATAGGTGCTCGGGCGGCTGGCACTCCACTTGATCGGGCTGGGCAGCACTGCAGCGAGCTGGCTGGCCTGTTGGCGAGTGAGGCGACTGGCATCGACGCCGAAGTGATAGCGCGCCGCTGCCTGGGCACCGAATACGCCCGGACCCCATTCGGCGCTGTTGAGGTAGACCTCGAGGATCCGCTCCTTCGACCAGAACAGCTCCATCAGGCCAGTGAACCAGGCTTCCAGACCTTTGCGAAACCAGCTGCGCCCCGACCACAGGAACAGGTTCTTCGCCACTTGCTGGGAGAGCGTGCTGGCGCCGCGGATACTGCCGCCGCGCTCGTTATGTGCCAGCGCCGCCTGGATCGCGGGAATGTCGAAACCCCAGTGGTTGGCGAAGTGCTGGTCCTCGCCCGCGATAACGGCCACCTTGAGCTCGTCGGAGATCTCGTCCCAGGGCGTCCAGTCGCGCTGCAGGTCGATCGGCTCGCCACTGAACCAGGACTGCACCTTGCGTTCGACCATCAACGCAGTGCCCGGTGGTGGCACCCAGCGCAGCGCGAGCACCAGCACAATGCTGCCGGCAGCGAACCAGAGCAGTGCGCGGGCGAGACGGCGGATCAGGGATGACAGCATGTCGATAGCTTGGCCGGACCGATGGAACGGGCCATTATACAGACCCCTCTCGAGGAGTCGTCCCATGCTTCGCAGCTTCCTGATGCTCGCCGCGTTCTTTGGCTTTACGGGTGTGGCCCTGGGTGCCTTTGCCGCACACGGCCTGAAGAACCGTCTTACCGCCGATTACCTGGCGATCTTCCACACCGGCGTCACTTATCAACTGGTCCATGCCCTGGCGATCCTGGCGGTCGCGCTGCTTTCGGTACACTTGCCGGGGCGTCTGGTCGGCTGGGCGGGCGGGCTGTTCGCAGTCGGTATCCTGCTGTTCTCCGGCAGCCTTTACGTGCTGACCCTCACCGGGTTGGGCAAGCTTGGCATCATCACCCCCATCGGCGGCCTGTGCTTCCTCGCCGGCTGGCTGTGCCTGGGGCTGGCAGCCTGGCGCCTGGGCTGACCAAGCGGTCGGGAATCGCGACTAATGGCGTGTGTCGCCCTTGGGTTGCAAGGCTGATCGGGGCTAGAATGCGGGCCCCAATGAACGATGGTGGCCGTGCGCATGCGCATTCAACTGAACGGTGAACCTTACGAACTGCCTGCGGGCGAGAGCGTCGCGGCCCTGCTGGGCCGGCTGGAGCTGGTCGGGCGTCGTGTGGCGGTGGAGCTGAACCTGGACATCGTGCCGCACAGCCAGCACGAAAGCACCCTGTTGAACGAGGGTGACCAGGTCGAAGTGGTCCACGCCATCGGTGGCGGCTGACGCTTCTGCCGTGCCCCACCCGCAAGTCCCGCAACCTTTCCAGAGGAACAACGATGAGCAACGTTCGTAGCGACAAGCCCTTCACCCTGGCCGGACGCACTTTCCAGTCGCGCCTGCTGGTCGGCACCGGCAAGTACCGTGACATGGAAGAAACCCGCCTGGCCATCGAAGCCTCGGGTGCCGAAATTGTCACCGTCGCCGTGCGCCGCACCAACCTCGGCCAGAACCCGGGCGAGCCGAACCTGCTCGATGTGCTGCCGCCGGACCGCTACACCATCCTGCCGAACACCGCCGGTTGCTATGACGCCGTCGAAGCCGTGCGCACCTGCCGCCTGGCCCGCGAGCTGCTCGATGGCCACAACCTGGTGAAGCTGGAAGTGCTGGCCGACCAGAAGACTCTGTTCCCCAACGTGATCGAAACCCTCAAGGCTGCCGAAGTGCTGGTCAAGGACGGTTTCGACGTGATGGTCTACACCAGCGACGATCCGATCATCGCCCGTCAACTGGCCGAAGCGGGCTGTATCGCCGTGATGCCGCTGGCGGGCCTGATCGGTACCGGGCTCGGGATCTGCAACCCCTACAACCTGCAGATCATCCTGGAAGAGTCCAAGGTGCCGGTACTGGTCGACGCCGGTGTAGGTACCGCCTCCGACGCCACCATCGCCATGGAAATGGGTTGCGAAGCCGTGCTGATGAACTCCGCTATCGCGCACGCCCAGCAGCCGGTGCTGATGGCCGAAGCGATGAAGCACGCCATCGTCGCCGGTCGCATGGCCTATCTGGCCGGGCGTATGCCGAAGAAACTCTATGCCAGCGCCTCGTCGCCGCTGGATGGTCTGATCAAGTAAGAGCCCCTGATGACTGAATCGCAAGAAACGCCGATCACCGCTGAAGGCGAAGAGCGCCCGCACCGCCGCATCAAGAGTTTCGTGATGCGCGCAGGCCGCATGACTGAAGGCCAGCAACGTGGCCTTGATCAGGGTGGCCCGCTGTTTATCCTGCCCCTGGCCGACAGCCCGGTGGATTATGACCAGGTGTTCGGCCGCTCGGCGCCGCGCACCCTGGAGATCGGCTTCGGCATGGGGCACTCCCTGCTGGAGATGGCCGCTGCTTCGCCTGAGCTGGACTTCATTGGTGTGGAAGTGCACCGCCCGGGTGTTGGCGCGCTGCTCAACGGCGTGCTGACCCAAGGTCTGAAGAACCTGCGGGTGTACGACTGCGACGCCATCGAGGTGCTCAACCGTTGCGTGGCCGACAACAGCCTCGATCGCCTGATGCTGTTCTTCCCCGATCCTTGGCACAAGGCGCGCCATCACAAGCGCCGCATCGTCCAGCCCGAGTTCGCCGAGCTGGTACGGCGCAAACTCAAGGTCGGCGGTGTGTTCCACATGGCCACCGACTGGGAGCCCTATGCCGAGCACATGCTGGACGTGATGAAGGTCGCGCCGGGCTACCGTAACCAGGCGGCTGACGGCGCTTACGTGCCGCGGCCTGAAGAGCGGCCGATCACCAAGTTCGAGCGTCGCGGCGAGCGGCTCGGGCATGGCGTCTGGGATTTGAAGTTCGAGAAGCTGGACTGATCGAAAAAACGCCCTGAGAAGGGCGTTTTTCATTTGGCTGGCCTGTACGCGTGGGTTAGCCGCGACGATCTGCCACCACGCCGATGAGCACCAGCACCACCAGCAGCACCGGCGCCAGCGCATAGTTGTTGAATTGCGCCAGCGCCTTCACCACCCAGGGCGTGGCATAGATCAGCGCCGCGCCGCTGCCGATCATCACCAGCAGCGCCATGAAAGGCACGCGCAGGGCGCCAGCGAGGCCCCCCAGGCGCTGATCGACCCAGCCTTTGAGGTCGGTGCCGAACAACACCAGCAAACACCCCACGAGCGCCAGCGAAATTTCTGACAGGTTGCTGCGGCTCCAGCGGGAAACGGTCGAGAGCAGGTCAAGTACCAGGTCCATGGGTCATCCTTAATTCAAGAAGTACTGCAGCAGGTCGTTGAGGAACAACTGGCCCCGCGGTGTCGCCGCCAGTCGATCGGGTTCGACCTGCAGTAGGCCCTTTTGTTCGGCAGCACGGCGTGCTTCTGCCAACTGTGCCAGCGGCAGGCCGGTGCGTCGGGTGAAGAGTTCGGCCTCCACGCCATCGGTCAGGCGCAGGGCATTCATCAGGAATTCGAACGGCAGCTCATCGGCGGGCAGCAGCTTCTCGCCGGCTTTGAAGGGCTTCGCCGGGTTGAGGTAGTCCTTGGGCAGGCGGGTCTTCCAGGTGCGCAGGATACGCCCGTCCGGGAACGACAGCTTGCCATGCGCCCCCGCGCCGATGCCGATGAAGTCGCCAAAGCGCCAGTAGTTGAGATTGTGCCGTGCAGCGCGTCCTGGCTGGGCGTAGGCCGAAACTTCGTACTGGTGGTAGCCATGTTCGGCCATCAACGCCTGGCCGGCTTCCTGGATGTCCCAGAGGATGTCGTCCTCGGGCAGCTCGGGCGGCTGGTTCCAGAATACGGTGTTCGGTTCCAGGGTGAGCTGGTACCACGACAAGTGCGTAGGCGCGAGTGCGATGGCCTGGCGCAGATCACCCAGCGCCTCGTCCAGCGACTGGTCCGGCAGGCCGTGCATCAGGTCCAGGTTGAAGTTGTCGAAACCTGCTGCGCGGGCCATGTCTGCAGCGCGCACGGCCTCATCGCCGTTGTGGATGCGCCCGAGCTTTTCGAGCTTGCTCGGCTGGAAGCTCTGCACACCTATGGATAGACGGTTGATGCCGGTCTGGCGGTAGGCCTTGAACTTGTCCTGCTCGAAGGTGCCGGGGTTGGCTTCGAGGGTGATCTCGATGTCCGGGGCGAACGGGATCCGTTGCTCGATGCCTTGCAGCAGGCGCCCCAGCGAGGCGGCACTGAACAGGCTTGGCGTGCCGCCGCCGAAGAAGATCGTGCTGATCGGGCGGCCCTGCACCGCAGGCAGTTCCTGGTCCAGGTCGGCGAGCAGGGCGTCGATGTAGTCGTCTTCGGGTAGCGTCGGGCCGGCCTGGTGCGAGTTGAAGTCGCAATAAGGGCACTTGCGCACGCACCAGGGGATGTGGATGTACAGCGACAGCGGCGGGCGCTCTGGAAGGATCAGGCCCGCCGGCTGCAGGGGCGGCTGTTCGGTCATGCCAGGCCCAGACGCTGACGCAGCAAGGCCATGGCGCGGGCGCGATGGCTGAGCTGGTTCTTCTCGAGCGGTGCGAGGTCGGCGCTGGAGCAGTTGCGCTCCGGTACCCAGAACAGTGGGTCGTAGCCGAAGCCATGGTCGCCGCTGGCCTCGAACAGGATGCGACCGTGCCACAGGCCTTCGCAGAGGATCGGCAGAGGATCGTCGGCATGGCGCACCAGGGCCAGGACGCAGACGAACTGCGCGCCGCGCTGCTCCTCGGGCACGTCCTTCAGGGCATCGAGCAGCTTGGCGTTGTTCGCCGCATCACCCTTGCCGTCGGCGTAGCGAGCCGAGTAGATGCCCGGTGCGCCGCCCAGGAAGTCCACCGCCAGGCCCGAGTCGTCGGCCAGTGCCGGCAAACCGGAAAGGCGCGCGGCGTTGCGGGCCTTGAGAATGGCGTTCTCGACGAACGACAGGCCGGTCTCCTCCGGCTCGACCTGGCTGAATTCGCCGATCGAGCGCAGTTGCACGGAGCCGCCAAGCATGGCCTGGAGCTCTTTCAGTTTGCCGGCATTGTGGCTGGCCAATACGAGTTGCTGGAAATTCATCATTCGCCTGGGAACACTTCCTGGTTGAAGCTGAGTGTGTGGCTGAGGCCGCCGGTTTCGATATTGAGGTCGAAGGTCAGGGTTTCAGCCTGTGCGATCTTGAACTGGGCGATGTAGTACACCGCACCTTGGTCGGTGATCTGCCTGAACGACAGCGGGCTGCTGCGGCCGGTGAGGTCCTTGACCGTGCCGCTGACCACCGCCGTGCCAGGCTTGCCGGCCTTGAGCACAGCGATGTTGAGCACGCCCTGATTCTTGCTGCGGACAAGGCCGGTGGCTGCGGCGATGTCCGGCTGCAGCATGCTCGAGGTGAAGGCGCTGTAGTGCACCGTGACGTCGCCGAAGTCCTGCTTGCGCTCGGGACGGGCGGCGTCGGCAGCCAGCACTGGCCAGGCCAGGCACAGGCTGATCAGCAAGAGAGCGAGACGACGCATGGTGCCATTCCTCCGATAGGTGGATCAGACCGCGACCTGGTGCTCCTGCAGCCCAGGACTGCTGACCCGATAGATGCCGATCTCTCCCAGAAGATTAGGCCAAAGCCGACCGCCCCACCCATTGCGGTGACGGTTGTCGACGGCCAGGCGATCGAGCACCTTGGCATTGCGCTCGTGGCACAGGTTCTCGAAGTCTTCGAAGGTGCAGAAGTGGATGTTCGGGGTGTTGTACCAGGTGTAGGGCATGAAGTCCGACACCGGCATGCGTCCTTTGGTGGCCAGGTACCAACGGCAGCGCCAGTGGCCGAAATTGGGGAAGGTGATGATGCACTGGCGGCCTACCCGCAGCATCTCGTCGAGAATGCGGTCGGGGTATTCCACGGCCTGCAGGGCCTGGGTCATGACCACCACGTCGAAGCTGTTGCTGGCAAAGTTGCCCAGGCCCTTGTCCAGGTCTTGCTCGATGACGTTGACGCCCTTGTTTACGCACTCGGCGATGTTGTCGGCGTCGATCTCCAGGCCATAGCCGGTGACGTTCTTGCGATCACGCAGCGAGGCCAGCAGTTCGCCATTGCCGCAGCCCAGGTCGAGTACCCGGCTGCCGGCGGGGATCCAGTCGTGGATGATTTCCAGGTCGGCTCTCATGCGGTCCTCAGAGGGTGATGCGGTTCATGTAGTTCGCGAAACCCTGCATGTAGCGCGGGGTCGGGATGAGGAAGGCGTCGTGGCCGTAGGGCGAGTCGATGTCCAGGTAGCAGACGTTCTTGCGCGCAGCCATCAGGGCATCGACGATCTCTCGCGAGCGTGCTGGCGAGAAACGCCAGTCGGTGGTGAACGACATGATGCAGTAATGCGCGGTGACATGCGCCAGCGTGGCGGCCAGGTCGCCATCGTGGGCGGCGGCCGGGTCGAAGTAGTCCAGCGCCTTGGTCATCAGCAGGTAGGTGTTGGCATCGAAGCGCCCCGAAAACTCCTCGCCCTGGTAGCGCAGGTAGCTCTCGACCTGGAACTCGACGCTGTGGAAGTCGTAGTTGAGCTTGTCGCTCTTGAGCTCCCGGCCGAATTTCTCGCCCATCGAGTCGTCGGACAGGTAGGTGATGTGCCCGACCATGCGCGCCAGCATCAGCCCGCGCTTGGGGATCACGCCCTGGTCCTGGAACGAACCGCCGTGGAACTCGGGGTCGGTGAGGATGGCCTGGCGTGCCACTTCGTTGAAGGCGATGTTCTGTGCCGACAGCTTGGGCGCCGAGGCGATGTCCACGCAGTGGCGTACGCGATCGGGGTAGGTGATGGTCCACTGCAGCGCCTGCATGCCGCCCAGGCTACCGCCGACGATGGCGGCCCAGGTCTGGATGCCGAGGCGATCGGCCAGGCGGGCCTGGCTGTGTACCCAGTCTTCCACGGTCAGAACCGGGAAATCCGCGCCATAGGGCTTGCCGGTAGCCGGGTTGAGGCTGCTCGGGCCGGTGCTGCCATTGCAGCCGCCGAGGTTGTTCAGGCTGACCACGAAGAAGCGGTTGGTGTCGATCGGCTTGCCCGGGCCGATGCAGCTGTCCCACCAGCCCGGCTTGCGGTCGGTGGCAGCGTGGTAGCCGGCGGCGTGGTGGTGACCGGACAGTGCGTGGCAGATCAGCACGGCATTGCTGGCGCTGGCGTTGAGCTGGCCATAGGTTTCGTAGATGAGTTCGTACGAGGCCAGCGCGCGGCCACAGGCCAGGGCCAGCGGTTCATCGAACCGGGCGATCTGGGGGGTTACCAGACCGACGGAATCTTCGGGAAAGACAGTGGACATCGACCCTGCTCACGCTTGACGGAAGCGTAAGTCTAAAGAGCGCTACCCCCAGCGGCAAGCAAAGGCTGCCGCTGGATGACGCGGTGGTTCAGATCATTCGCCACAGCTGTTCCGGCATGCCGGCATAGGCAGCCAGTTGTGGCATCAGGAACGACTGGATCACCTGGATGGCGATGAAGGCGAAGATCGGCGAAATGTCCATGCCGCCGAGGTTGGGCACCAGGCGGCGGAACGGCGCCAGCACTGGCTCGCTGATCTGGTAGGCCAGTTCGGCGGCGGGGTTGTGGCTGTTCGGCGCGACCCACGAGACGATCACCATGACGATCATCGCGACCCAGAAAATCTTCAGGAACAGCGAGGTGATGCCGAGAATCGCCCACATCAGCAGGTGCAGGATGTCGCCGAAGGTGCCGTAGGTGACCATCAGCACGAAGGCCATCAGCAGCGCCTGGATCACGATCGCCAGCAGCAGCGAAGAGGTGTCCAGGCCAGCGATGCTGGGAATGACCCGGCGGATTGGCTTGAGCAGCGGTTGGGTGGCGCGCACGGCGAACTGGCTCAGCGGGTTGTAGAAGTCGGCCTTGACCAGTTGCAGCACGAAGCGCAGCAGGACGATCACCAGGTACAGGCTGACCAGGGTTTGCACCACGAAGATCGCGGCGTCGGACAGTGCATTCATCGACAGCTCCTTATTTGCCCAATTGTTCGGCCAGCTCGGCGGAGCGCGTGGCCGCAGCCTGCAGCGCCTGCTCGACGATGGCCTCGAAACCGTTGGCCTGGAACGACTTGATCGCCGCTTCGGTCGTGCCGGCGGGCGAGGTGACGCGGCGGCGCAGTTCGGCAGCATCGACATCGCTGGCAACCGCCATGTGCGCGGCGCCCAGGGCAGTCTGCAGGGTCAGTTGCGAGGCGGTTTCACGCGGCAGGCCGAGCTTCTCGCCAGCAGCGGTCATGGCCTCGATCAGCAGGAAGAAATACGCCGGGCCGCTGCCGGAGACCGCGGTCACGGCGTCCAGCTGCTGCTCCTGTTCCAGCCACAGGGCGGTGCCGACCGCAGTCAGCAGTTGCTCCGCCTGCTGGCGTTGTTCGCCGGAGACCTGAGCGGTGGCGTACAAGCCGCTGGCACCTTGGCGCAGCAGCGATGGCGTGTTGGGCATGCAGCGCACCACCGGGATTTCGCCCAGCCAGCTCTGCAGGCTCTGGCAGGTGATGCCGGCAGCGATGGAGACCACCAGTTGGCCCGGCGCCAGGGTTGGTTTCAGGGTCTCGCACACGGCTTTCATGACCTGTGGCTTGACCGCCAGCACGATCACGTCCACGCCATCGATGGCCTGGGCGTTGCTTTCGAAGGTTTCGATGCCGTGCTCGGCCTTGATCCGGGCGCGGGTCTCGGCACCCGGGTCGCTGGCGCGGATCTGCGCGGCGTCCAGGCCCTGGGCGCGCAGGCCGCCGATCAGGCTGGCGGCCATGTTGCCGGCGCCGATGAAGGCAATACGAGTCTTGCTCATGTCAGGTCCTTGAAGGAGAGAGTGAGTAAAGCATGGAATCAGGGCTGGCCGTAGTCGCGGGCGCCGAACAGGGCGGTGCCGATACGGACCCAGGTCGCACCCTGGGCGATGGCCGCTTCCAGGTCGTGGCTCATGCCCATGGATAGCGTGTCCAGGCCAAGGCCCAGGTTTTCCTGTAACTGGCGCAGGCGGGCGAAGGCGGCCTCCTGGGTGGCGCGGTCGTCGCTGGGCTCGGGAATCGCCATGAGCCCGCGCAGACGCAGGTTGGGCAGTTCGGCCACGGCCTGGGCCAGTGCCGGCAGATCGGCCGGGGTGCAGCCCGATTTGCTGTCTTCGCCGCTGACGTTCACCTGCAGGCAGACGTTCAGCGCTGGCAGGCCGCTGGGGCGCTGCTCGCTCAGGCGTTGGGCGATTTTCAGGCGATCCACGCTGTGTACCCAGTCGAAGTGTTCGGCAATGGCCTTGGTCTTGTTCGACTGGATGGGGCCGATGAAGTGCCAGATCAAGGGCAGGTCACGCAATTCATCTTGCTTGGCCAGGGCTTCCTGCAGGTAGTTCTCGCCGACGTCGCGTACGCCAGCGGCGTGGATTTCGCGAATGGCGGTGGCGGGCTTGGTCTTGCTCACGGCCAGCAGGTGTACGCTGGCGGTGTCGCGTCCAGCGGCTCGGGCCGCGTTGTCGATGCGTTCGCTGATAGCGCGAAGGTTGTCTGCTAGGGTGGACATGGATTGATGCCGGCAGCTCAGTGGTGTGCGGCATTCTACCTGCTTGATGGCCTTTGGGGAGTCTCATGGATGTGACCGACCTGTTGGCCCGGGCCGTGGCAGCGGGGGCTTCGGACCTGCACCTGGCTGCGGGCGAGGCGCCGCTGTGGCGCCTGGATGGCGAATTGCAGCGCCTGGCGTTGCCTGCCTTGCAAAGCGAAATGATCGAGAAAGGCTTGGCGCCCTGGCTCGATGCTGATCAGCGGCGCCTGTGGCCGGCGGCTGAGGAAATCGATCTGGCCCTTGATCTGCCTGGGCTTGGCCGTTTTCGTCTGAACCTGTACCGGCAGTATCGGGGGTTGGCCGCAAGCCTGCGGCTGATACCTGCACAGGTGCCAACGGTCGAAGAACTCGACCTCATGGAAGTGTATCGAGTCATTGCCCAGTGCCGTGATGGCCTGGTGCTGGTGGGTGGTCCGACCGGCAGTGGCAAGTCCAGCACACTGGCTGCTTTGATCGCGCAGCTTGATCGTGAGCGCTCAAACCACATCCTCACCTTGGAAGATCCGGTCGAATTCGTGCACCGCGCCGAGCGCTGCCTGATCACTCAGCGCGAGATCGGCCGCCACAGTCGCGATTTTGCCCAGGGGTTGCGCAGTGCCCTGCGCCAGGATCCGGATGTGATCATGATCGGGGAATTGCGTGACCTGGAGACCATTCGTCTGGCGCTGCGAGCGGCGCAGACCGGGCATCTGGTGCTGGCCACGGTGCATACGCGAACAGCGGCGAGCAGCATCGATCGCCTGGTGGACGTGTTCGCCGCCGAAGAGAAGCCGCTGGTGCGCGCCATGTTGGCCGAGTCGTTGCGTCTGGTGGTGGCGCAGGTGCTGGTGCGTCGGGTGGGTGGTGGCCGGGTGGCGGCGCGGGAGGTATTGGTGGCGACGCCAGCGGTGCGCAACCTGATTCGCGAAGGGCGGATGGCGCAGTTGCAGTCGGTGATGCAGACCGGCACGGCGCAGGGGATGGTGACGATGGAAGGGGCGATGCAGGCGTTGATGAAGCGGGGAGTGATCGACGGGGCAGGGTGAAACTGCTGGCCTCTTCGTGGGTTTGCCCGCGAAGAGGCCAGAGAAAGAAACTACATCAACGCTTGGCCAGCCGCAGCGCCTCCTGCTCCTTGGGCAGCACGCGCTTGGCAACCACATAATGCTTCTGCCAGTACGGCTTTTCGAGGCTGTCGATGCTCACCCGCTTGCCGGTGCGCGGCGCGTGGATGAAGCGGTCGTTGCCCAGGTAGATGGCAACGTGATTGACCCGACGGCTCTTGATGTTGAAGAAGATCAGGTCGCCGGGCTTGAGGTCATCCCGCGCCACTTTCACGCCATGCCCTTGGGCCATGGCGTTCGAGGTGCGTGGCAGATCGACGTCGGCGACATCGTTGAAGGCGTACTTGACCAGACCGCTGCAGTCGAAGCCCTTGCCAGGCGTGCTACCGCCCCAGCGGTAGGGGGTGCCGAGCACGTTGACGGCGCGGCTGAGTACTTCGCTGCTCTGCTTGGGCGACATCGCCGCCACTTTCAGCGCGTGGTTCTTCGCGGCATTTGCCGGACGCGCACGCAGGCTGACCTGCTTGGCGGGGGTGCGTTTCACGGAAACATCGGCGTTGGAGGTGTAGCCAGTGAATCCGTTGGGGAGTCGTTGCTCACGGTTGGTGGCGTGGGCGGCCAGGGGTAACAATAGGCAGAGGGTCAGCCATGTCTTGAAGAAAGGCGGCATAGTTGAAGCTCTTTATGGATGTTTATAGATGTTGGCGCGCAACTTTATAACAGCTTTTTGATCAAAATCTGATCCGTTGGTCGTGTGGCTGGGTGCCATACGTCGGGGCAAAACGAAAAAGTCACATTTTTCGTTAGAAAATTTTCGGCTATCCCACGAGGGTTTTGAATGAATACGTATCAACAGGGTGCGCCGCTTCATGACACGCACAGCAAGGTCATCGGGTACCTGCTGTGGATCTTCGGCTTCACCGGCTCGCACCGTTTCTACTACGGAAAGCCGATCACCGGGACGATCTGGTTCTGCACGCTGGGCTTGCTGGGTATCGGCTGGCTGATCGACCTGTTCCTGATCCCGTCCATGGACCGCGAGGCTGACCTGCGGTTCCAGCCAGGGCCGGTGAACTACAGCGTGGCGTGGGTGCTGCTGACGTTCCTGGGTATTTTCGGCATTCACAGGCTTTACCAGGGCAAGTGGATCAGCGCACTGATCTACCTGTTTACCGGCGGCCTGTTCCTGATTGGCGTGCTGTATGACTTCTGGACCCTCAACACCCAGGTGTCCGAGGTCAATGGCAGGCAGCGCTGACTCCGCAGAAAAAAGGCCTTGTCGCAGTGCGGCAAGGCCTTTTTCGTTACTGGCGGGTCTGTCGCTGCTGCAGCAGCAGGTTGCTGAAACCTGCTCCGGCCAGCTGCTTCTGTGCCACGGTCAGTTGTTCACGGTTGCTGAACGGACCGACCAGTACGCGGTACCAGGTTTCTTCCTTCACCGTCCCCGATTCCACCTTGACCACCTGGCCGAGCAGGATGATCTGCGCACGTACCTTGTCGGCATCGGCTTCCTTGCGGAACGAACCGGCCTGGAGGAAGAACTGCGTGGTCGCTGCAGGCTTGATCACTGGGGGAGCCGGTGGTGGCGTCTGCCCCGACAGCGCAGCCTGGGCTCGGGCCGTGTCGATCTTCGCGGCTTCGGCAGGAGTGACCGGCGTGACCGGCTGGGCCGGCACGGGCGGCGTCTTCTCCGGCACCGCTTCAGGCGGCACGATCACTTCCGACTCTGGCAGCAGGGTGTAGAAGTCGTACTTGGGCTTGATCGGCTGCGGCGTGGTCGGCGTGGTGCCTTTGGCCGCCTCGGCGACCTTGGCGGGCTTCTGCTGTTCAGGCTTGGCACGCTTGATGTCATCGCCGCCGGGCTCGAGCTTCATCAGGAAGACGATGAATGCACCTACGGTCAGGCCGACCGCCAGCCACACCCAGCCCGGGATCGGCTGTTTGGCGGGTGGCTGGTGACGGCTGGCGCCGCGCTTGGGCGCGGGTTTTTTCTTGGCAGCCAACTTACATGCGCTCCAGGGTTTCCAGGCCGAGCAGCTCCAGGCCCTGCTTGAGAGTACGGCCGGTCAGCGCGGCGAGACGCAGGCGGCTCTGCTGCTGTTCGACGGTTTCGGCGGTGAGGATCGGGCAGTTCTCGTAGAAGCTGGAGAACAGGCCGGCCAGGTCGTAGAGGTAGCTGCACAGCACGTGTGGGGTGCCTTTTTCGGCGACGTTGTTCAGCGTTTCGCCGAACTGTGCCAGGCGAGCCGCCAGGTCCTGCTCGTGGGCAGCCTGCAGCACGATGTCGCCCTCTACCTCGTCGAAGCCCTTGCCCAGCTTGCGGAACACACCGGCCACGCGGGTGTAGGCGTAGAGCAGGTAGGGCGCGGTGTTGCCTTCGAAGTTGAGCATCAGTTCGAAGTTGAAGCTGTAGTCGCTGGTACGGTGCTTGGACAGGTCGGCGTACTTCACCGCGCCGATCCCGACCACTTCACCGATGTGGCGCAGCTCGTCCTCGGCCAGGCTCGGGTTCTTTTCCTTGACCAGCGCGTAGGCGCGCTCCTTGGCTTCGCTCAGCAGGTCGATCAGCTTCACGGTGCCGCCGTCGCGGGTCTTGAACGGACGGCCATCGGCGCCGTTCATGGTGCCGAAGCCCATGTGCTCCATTTTCATCGGGTGCCCGACGAAGCCGGCGCGACGCGCCACTTCGAACACCTGGTTGAAGTGCAGCGCCTGGCGTTGGTCGACGAAGTACAAGGCGCGATCGGCCTTGAGCACATTGCTGCGGTAGCGCACCGCAGCCAGGTCGGTGGTGGCGTACAGGTAGCCGCCGTCGGCCTTTTGCACGATCACCGGCAGCGGCTCGCCTTCGGTGTTCTTGAACTCTTCCAGGAACACGCACTGCGCGCCCTGGCTTTCGACCAGCAGACCCTTGGCCTTGAGGTCGGCGACTACGTTGGCGAGGTCGGCGTTGTAGGCACTTTCGCCCATCACGTCGGCCATGGTCAGCTTGACGTTGAGCAGCTCGTAGGTCTTTTGGCAGTGCGACAGCGAGATATCCTTGAAACGCGTCCACAGCGCCATGCACTCGGGGTCGCCAGCTTGCAGCTTGACCACTAGGCCACGGGCGCGGTTGGCGAAGTCTTCCGATTCGTCGAAGCGCTTCTTCGCCGCGCGGTAGAAGTTTTCCAGGTCCGACAGCTCGTCGCTGGTGATGGGGTTTTCTTCCAGGTAGGCCAGCAGCATGCCGAACTGGGTGCCCCAGTCGCCCACGTGGTTCTGGCGGATCACCTCGTCGCCGAGGAATTCCAGCACGCGCGCGACGCTGTCGCCGATGATGGTCGAGCGCAGGTGGCCGACGTGCATCTCCTTGGCCAGGTTTGGCGCCGACATGTCGATGACCACTTTTTCCGCTGCGCCGGCCTTGCGCACGCCCAGGTGGGCATCTGCAAGTGCCGCCTCTAGGCGGTTGGCCAGGGCGTCGGTGTTCTGGAAGAAGTTGAGGAAGCCGGGGCCGGCGATCTCGACCTTGCTGATGTCGGCGCTGGCAGGCAGGGCGGCGATCAGCTTGTCGGCCAGGTCGCGCGGCTTCATGCCTGCCGGCTTGGCCAACATCATGGCGATGTTGCTGGCGAAGTCGCCGTGGGTCTTGTCGCGGGCGTTTTCCACCTGGATCGCCGGCGTCAGGCCTTCAGGCAACACACCTTCGTTGACGAGTTGGGTGAGGGCTTGCTGGATCAGCTGGCGAATGGTGTCTTTCATCGGGTTCTCTTTTCGACCGCAAGCGCGGTGCAGCGCTTCGATGCGCAGGTGGAAAAACGGAACATTATCCGTGGCCGGGGCTTGATTGCCAACCTTTACGGCTCGCGCAGGATTGCGCTGGCTTTCATGGATTCAGTAGAGATCGACCGGGTCCACGTCCAGCGACCAGCGCACCTGCCGTCCCGACGGCATCTGTTCCAACACTAGCAACCAGCTACTGATCAGTCGATGCAGCGGCGCCCGGGCATTGGCCTGGATCAACAGCTGCGCGCGGAAGCGGCCGGCACGGCGCTCCATGGGGGCTGGTACCGGGCCGAGCAGCTCGATGCCGCTCAAGCCCTGCTCTGCCAGCACACCCTCGGCGGCGGCGCAGGCTTCGTCGAGAAAGGCTTCCGCCTGCCCTGGCTTATGCGCTTCGGCGCGCAGCAGGGCCAGGTGCGAGAAGGGCGGCAGGCCGGCGGCGCGCCGCTCGCTCAGGGCTTGCTCGGCGAAGGCGAAATAGCCTTGCTCGGTCAGTTGCACCAGCAGTGGATGCTCGGCCAGGTGGGTCTGCACGATCACCTTGCCAGGCTCCTCGGCCCGCCCGGCGCGGCCTGCGACCTGCACGATCAGCTGCGCCATTCGCTCGCTGGCGCGGAAATCACCCGAGAACAGTCCGCCATCGGCATCGAGGATGGCCACCAGGGTTACCCGCGGGAAGTGATGCCCCTTGGCCAGCATCTGGGTGCCGACCAGAATGCTCGGCTGGCCGCGCTGGATGGTGGTCAACAGGTGGTGCATGGCGTCCTTGCGCGACGTGCTGTCGCGGTCCACGCGCAGGACGGGGTAATCGGGGAACAGGGTCTTCAGGCGCTCTTCGGCGCGCTCGGTTCCGGCGCCGACCGGGCGCAGGTCGACGTGGGCGCATTGCGGGCATTGCAGCGGCAGGCGTTCGTCGTAACCACAGTGGTGACAGCGCAACACGCCTGAGCGCTGATGCACGGTCATGCGTGCATCGCAGCGTGGACACTCCGACAGCCAGCCGCAGTCGTGACACAGCAGCGTCGGGGCGAAGCCGCGGCGGTTGAGGAACACCAACACTTGTTGGCCGGCTGCCAGGGTCTGGCCGATCGCCTGTTGAAGTGGGCCACTGATGCCGCTGTCCAGCGGCAGGCTGCGCACATCCAGGCGCATGAAGCGCGGCGGGCGGGCGCCGCCGGCGCGCTGGTTCATGCGCAGCAGGCCGTAGCGCCCGCTGTGGGCGTTGTGCAGGCTTTCCAGCGAAGGTGTCGCCGAGCCCAGCAGGATCGGGATGTTCTCCTGGTGCGCGCGGACCACGGCCAGGTCGCGGGCGTGATAGCGCAGCCCTTCCTGTTGTTTGTAGGAGCCGTCGTGCTCCTCGTCGATGATGATCAGGCCCGGGTTCTTCATGGGCGTGAACAGGGCCGAACGTGTGCCGATGATGATGTCGGCCTCGCCATCGCGGGCAGCGAGCCAGGCATCCAGGCGCTCGCGGTCGTTGACTGCCGAGTGCAGCAGGGCGATGCGGGCATTGAAGCGCTGCTCGAAGCGCGCCAGGGTCTGCGGGCCGAGGTTGATCTCGGGGATCAGGATCAGTGCCTGCTTGCCGGCCTCCAGGGTTTCGCGAATCAGCTGCAGGTAGACCTCGGTCTTGCCGCTGCCGGTGACACCGGCCAGCAGGAAGGCGTGGAAGCTGCCGAAGCCTGCGCGCACGGCCTGGAAGGCAGCGCTCTGCTCCTCGTTGAGCGGCAGTTCCGGCTGGGCCAGCCAGCGGTCATGGCGCGGCGCCGGCAGGTGCCGGCGCACCTCGACCTGCACCAGTTCCTTGGCCAGCAGCAGGTCGAGGCTGTCTTTGTTCAGGCCGAGTTTGGCCAGCACGCTGTGGGCTACGCCATGAGGGTGCTGGGCGAGGGTCTGCAAGGCCTCTTTCTGGCGCGGTGCCCGGGCGATACGTGGGTCGTCCAGACGCGCGCCGGGGGTCGCATGCCAGAAACGCTCCTGGCGCACTTCGGCTGCTTCGCCCTGACGCAGCAACACCGGCAATGCCCAGCTCAGGGTGTCGCCCAGGCTGTGCTGATAGTAGTGGGCGGTCCACAGGCACAGCTTGAACAGTGCCGGAGGCAGCGGCGAGACCGGGTCGAGCAGCATGCTCGCTGGCTTGAGCTTGTCGGCGGGGACTTCGCTCTGCTCGCAGACCTCCACCAGCACGCCGATCATCTCGCGACGGCCGAACGGTACGCGGATGCGCATGCCGGGTGTCAGTTGCTGGCGTGCCATGGCGGCCGGGGCCCGGTAGTCGAACAAGCGACGCAGGGGCGAGGGCAGGGCAAGGCGCAGGATGACGTCGGACACGCGGCAGGTCTTCGTAGCTGGTCGGGAATCGCACGAGCCTAGCAGACGACGGCCGGTGCAAGCGACAACTTGCGCTGGCCTGACGGTCTGGTATTATTCGCCGCCTAATTACGTGCGGTATTCAACAATTGGTGTTGGGTGGCGGCACGCAGCTCGAGGAAGTGACCATGAAAGCCGATATTCATCCGAACTACGAAGCAGTTGCTGTCACCTGCAGCTGCGGCAACAAATTCGAAACCCGTTCGACCCTGGGCAACACCCTGGCGATCGACGTTTGCAACCTCTGCCACCCGTTCTACACCGGTAAGCAGAAAGTCCTGGACACCGGTGGTCGCGTACAGAAGTTCGCCGATCGCTTCGGTATGTTCGGTACCAAGAAGTAATCATGCGCACGGCGAGCCCTTCGGGTTTCGCATTGCTGCAAAAGAAGGCGCCCCTCGTGGGCGCCTTTTTTGTGGGCGCAATCTGGCATGTTCCCGCGCAGGCCTTCTGCCCGGTTCCCGAGGCCTTGCAGCCAGTGACGGTGCGTCAGGTCGTCGATGGCGATACCGTGCGTCTGGGGGATGGCCGCAGCGTGCGGCTGATTGGCATCAATGCACCTGAGATCGGGCGCAAAGGTCGCACCAGCGAACCCTATGCCGAAGCGGCCAGGCGACGGCTGGAGGCACTGGTGCAGGCCAGTGATGGCCGGGTGGGGCTGGTGCCGGGTGTGGAGCCCAGGGACAAGTACGGGCGCACCTTGGCGCACCTCTATGGCCGGAATGGCGACAATCTTGAGGCGCAGTTGCTCAGTGAGGGCTTGGCCTATCGCGTTGCGGTGGCACCCAACGTGCGTCTGGTCGGCTGCCAGCAACAAGCCGAGCAGGCCGCACGCACAGGTAGGCTCGGGCTCTGGCGGCAGTCGCCGGTCATCGCAGCGGGGCACCTGAGACAATCCGGCTTCGCTGTGATCGGCGGCAGGGTGAGCGCGATCGACCACAATCGAGGAGGCGTCTGGCTGGAGCTTGACGAGGCTGTGGTGCTGCAGGTTCCCGCTCGTCTGCAACGCGCCTTCCCTGACGGTTTCTTCGATAATCTCAAGGGGCGTCAGGTCGAGGCGCGCGGCTGGGTGCTGGACCGTTCCCGCAAGGGCGGGCTCAAGCCTGGGCAGCGACGCTGGCTGTTGCCGCTGAGCGATCCGAGCATGTTGGAGCAGGTTTCGGTGAAAAAATAGTTGTAGACATTATTGGTTTGGATTGTACACACTCAAGGCCGTAAGCCCCGCGGGTTGTAGCGTAAAGTCGTAGGCCAAGGGCCTTGACACATGTGACCGGGCAGTCTTGTCGCCTCCCGGCTCTTTGCGTATCCTCGGCGGTCCGTCAGAACAGTAAACAAGCGGAATGCCCACCATGTCAGACTTGAAAACCGCCGCTCTCGAATATCACGCTCAACCTCGCCCGGGGAAACTGAGCGTCGAACTCTCCAAGCCAACCGCCACCGCCCGTGACCTTGCCCTGGCCTACAGCCCAGGCGTCGCCGAGCCGGTACGCGAAATTGGCCGTGATCCAGAGCTGGCCTACAAATACACCGGCAAGGGTAACCTGGTCGCTGTGATCTCCGACGGTACTGCCATCCTCGGCCTGGGTGACCTCGGCCCGCTGGCTTCCAAGCCAGTCATGGAAGGCAAGGGTGTTCTGTTCAAGCGTTTCGCCGGTATCGACGTGTTCGACATCGAAGTCGAGTCGGAAAGCCCACAGGCTTTCATCGACACCGTTCGCCGCATCTCCATCACCTTCGGTGGCATCAACCTCGAAGACATCAAGGCACCTGAGTGCTTCGAGATCGAGCGCACTCTGATCGAACAGTGCGACATCCCGGTCTTCCACGATGACCAGCACGGCACCGCCATCGTGACGGCCGCCGGCATGATCAACGCCCTGGAAATCGCAGGCAAGAAGCTCGAAGACGCCAAGATCGTCTGCCTGGGTGCCGGCGCTGCCGCCATCTCCTGCATGAAGCTGCTGGTCAGCATGGGCGCCAAGGTCGAGAACATCTACATGATCGACCGCAGCGGCGTGATCCACGCTGGCCGCGACGACCTGAACCAGTACAAGGCGCAGTTCGCTCACGCCACCGACAAGCGCACCCTGGCTGACGCGCTGGAAGGCGCTGACGTGTTCGTTGGCCTGTCCGGCCCGAACCTGCTGAGCCCGGAAGGCTTGAAGTCGATGGCTGCCAACCCGATCGTGTTCGCCTGCTCGAACCCGGATCCGGAAATCGCTCCAGAGCTGGCCCACGCCACCCGCAGCGATGTGATCATGGCCACCGGTCGTTCCGACTACCCGAACCAGGTCAACAACGTTCTGGGCTTCCCCTTCATCTTCCGTGGTGCCCTGGACGTTCGCGCCAAGCGCATCAACGAAGAGATGAAGATTGCCGCCGCTATCGCCCTGAAAGACCTGGCCAAGCTGCCGGTTCCGAAGGAAGTGTGCGAGGCCTACGGTGTTGAAGGTCTGGAGTTCGGCCGCGAGTACATCATTCCGAAGCCGCTGGACGCTCGCCTGATCACCGTCGTTTCCGATGCCGTGGCCAAGGCCGCCATCGAATCCGGTGTGGCGACCCTGCCGTATCCGAAGCACTACCCGCTCAAGAGCGTGGATGACGTGTTCAACGGCTGATCTCGTTGTAGCGACATGAAAAAGCCCCGGCTCGCAAGAGTCGGGGCTTTTTGTTGGCCGCTGTTCTACAGATGACCGCTCCACCTGTAGAAGCGGCACAAGGCTGCTGCTACAGGTTCAGATCGCCACTTAGAACAGATCCATCGGCGCCGCCTCATCGGCCGGCAGCGGGCTGCCTGGTGCTGAGCCGTTGCCCAGCTCATCTACCGATGGTGGTGAATCCTCGGCCTTGAACAGCTCGAAGTAGGCGTTCGGCGTGCTTGGTGTCGCCGCGCGACCGCTGACCGGATCCACGCGCAGGCTGAGGATGCCCTCCGGCTCTGCCGGTGCGTGTTCAGGCTTGCCCTTGAGTGCCGGGCCCATGAAGTCCATCCAGATCGGCAGTGCAACGGTGCCGCCATATTCTCGGCGACCAAGTGTTTCAGGCTGGTCGAAACCGACCCAGACCGTGGTCACGTAGTCGGCGTTGTAGCCGGAGAACCAGGCATCCTTGGATTCGTTGGTGGTACCGGTCTTGCCCGCGATGTCGCTGCGGCCCAGGGCCAGGGCGCGACGGCCAGTGCCACGCTTGATCACATCCTGCAGCATGCTGGTCAGGATGTAGGTGGTACGGCCATCGACGATGCGCTCGGCAATGGCCGGCGTCTGCGGTGGCGGGGCGATCTGGCCCAGTGCCGAAGGTGCGGTGCCCGGCTGCGGGAGCGTGGTGATCGGCTCTTCGGGCGCGGCGATTCCGGCCTGGTCCTGATTGCCCTGGGGAACGCGCGCCGGGTTGGCGGTGAACAGGGTTTCGCCGTTGCGGCTTTCGACGCGCTCGATCAGGTAGGGGTTGATCTTGTACCCGCCGTTGGCAAAGGTGCTCCAGCCGGTGGCGATTTCCATCGGGGTGAGCGTTGCGGTACCCAGTGCCAGCGACAGGTTGCGCGGCAGGTCCTGCTTGTTGAAGCCGAACTTGGCAATGTAGTCGATGGTGCGGTCGACCCCCATCGCCTGGAGCAGGCGGATCGAGACCAGGTTGCGCGACTTGTACAGCGCCTCGCGCATGCGGATCGGACCGAGGAAGGTGTTGGTGTCGTTTTTCGGGCGCCAGACCTTGTCGAGGTATTCGTCGACGAACACGATCGGTGCGTCGTTGACCAGGCTGGCGGCGGTATAGCCGTTGTCCAGTGCGGCGCTATAGACGAAGGGCTTGAAGCTGGAGCCTGGCTGGCGCTTGGCCTGCATGGCGCGGTTATAGTTGCTCTGCTCGAACGAGAAGCCACCGACCAGGGCGCGGATTGCACCGCTGTTCGGGTCAAGCGTGACCAGTGCGCTCTGGGCGCCCGGCACCTGGCTGAACTTGAGCTTGCCGTCGTCCAGGCGTTGCAGGCGCACCAGGTCGCCGATCTGCGCGACATCGGCCGGCGACTGAGGCGCGCGCCCCTGGGCATTGCTGTTGATGAACGGACGGGCCCACTTCATGGTGTCCCAGGCGACGTCTTCGTCCTGGCCGCCGCGCGTCATGACTTTCAGGCCGGTCTTGTCCACCTGGGTGACGATGGCCGGTTCAAGGCCGCCGAGGGTACGTTGCTTGCCCAGTTCCTGCTGCCAGGCGGTGCGGGTCTTGCCCGGGAAGCGCGCTTCGGGGCCGCGGTAGCCATGGCGCTCGTCGTATTGCGAGAGGCCGTTGAGGACTGCCTTGTTGGCGATTTCCTGCGTGTCGCTGGGCACGGTCGTGGTGACCCGGAAACCTTCGGTGTAGGCATCGCTGCCGTAGCGGCCGACCATCTCGGCACGCGCCATTTCGGCGACGAACGGTGCATTCACCTCAGGTGTCGGTACGTGATAGCTGGCGTTCAGCGGCTCGGCGAGGGCGGCCTGGTAGCTTGCCTCGTCGATCTTGCCGAGCTTGTACATGCGGCCGAGGATCCAGTCGCGGCGCTCCTTGGCACGCACCGGGTTGGCCAGCGGATTGAAGCGCGAAGGGGCTTTGGGCAGGCCGGCGATCATCGCCATCTGCGCCAGGCTGACATCACGGATCGACTTGCCGTAGTACACCTGCGCGGCGGCATCGATGCCGTAGGCGCGGTTGCCCAGGTAGATCTTGTTGACGTACAGCTCGAGGATCTCGTCCTTGGTCAGCTCACGTTCGATCTGCAGCGCCAGGAGGATCTCGTTGGTCTTGCGCGAGAAGCTGCGCTCGCTGGTGAGGAAGAAGTTCTTCGCCACCTGCATGGTGATGGTGCTGCCGCCGGTCTGGATATGACCAGACTTCACAAGTTGGGTCGCAGCACGCATCAGGCTGCTCGGATCGACCCCGTAGTGATTGAGGAAATTGTCGTCTTCGGCTGACAGAAGCGCCTGGATGAACTGTGGGGGAATCTCCGCAAAACGGATTGGCGAGCGGCGCATTTCGCCAAACTCGGCAATCAGTTTGCCGTCGCTGCTGTACACCCTCAGGGGGATCTGCAACTGGATGCTTCTGAGCGAGTCGACCGAAGGCAGGCTGGGACTAAGATACAGAAACGCACCACTCAGACCGAGCACGAGCGCGCAGATGACGGCGACGAAAGACCACCAGAAGAACTTCAGCAGGCGTATCAAGGCTTTTGGGTGTCCAGGTTGAGAAGTGGAGTGCACGCAGGCCCGGCGGACGGGAAAAAACGCTGGGCATTATAAGCATTTTCGCCCCGCCGGGTCATCGGTCGGTCGGGGCAATGGGCGCAATCGCCCCGGATGGCAAGGGTTTGCCACGGTCATGAAAAGGAGCAGCGATGCTTGGACGCTTTGGCAGGGATGCCGGTTCAGTATTGGGGGTGGAAATTGCCTCCGATTCCGTGAGAATTCTTGAGTTGCAGCGGCGACGAGGGCGCCATGAGGTGGCTGCCTGGGTGGTCGAGCCAATCCGGGGGGCTTTGCGGGGTGGTGGCGATACCGAGGTGCAGGCCATGGCCCTGCGTCAGGCGTGGCGCCGTTGTGGCAGCCGGTCTCGACGGGTTGCGTTGGCGGTGCCGGGCTCGCAGGTGATCTGCAAGGTGGGCCAGTTGCCCGCCGCACTGGCGGAGCCTGAACGAGAAGCGCATCTGCTTGCCGATGCCGAGCGCCTTTTCCCTTTCCCGATTGACGATCTGGCCCTGGACTTTCAGGTGCTGGGCATTTCCCAGCAGGCCCCCCACATGCTCGATGTGCTGGTCGGGGCCGCTCGCCAGAGCGTCCTGGCGCCACTGTTGCAGCCGTTCGAGGCGGCAGGCCTGGAGGTGGTTGCCGTCGAGGTGGACAGTCTGGCGCTGCGTCGTTTGCAGGCCAGCGACAGCTGTCGGCCGCTGTTGCAGGTCGAGGCCGACAGCCTGACCCTGCATGGCTGGCCCGATGGACCCCTGCCTTGGCGAAAGGCGCAGAGGATCGAGCCTGGCGTGGGTTCGACCGAGTTTCTGGCGCATCTCGAGAGCTTGCTGGAGGGGGATCCTCCGTTCGAGCTGAGCGCAGGGTTGATGGTCGGCGGCGGGGCGGCGACGGACGCTTGCGTGCGGTCGCTGGCGCGGCATTTCGGATTCCCCTGTGAGCGGGTTTGTCCGCAGCGGGTCCATGCGGCTTCGCTGCCAGACCGCTGCGGCGCCATGGTCCTGCCCCTCGGCCTCGCCCTGGGAGGTACGCAATGAACCTGCGCCTGAACCTGCTGCCATGGCGTGAGCGCTAGCGTCTGGTGGAGCTGCGCAACTTCAGGCTGGTGTTTCTGGGCAGTCTGTTCGCAGCGTTTGTCGTGGTCATGCTGGTCGATCGGTTCGCCCACCTGCGGCTGAAGCAGCAAGCAGCTGCCGGATTGCAGCGTCAGCAACAGCTGCAGTCGCTGGATGGGCAAGTGGCACGCCTGGAACAGTTGCGTGAGGCGCACACGGGCCTGCGCAGGCAGGTTGATGCGCTTGGCGCGTTGCGCTCCTCGCAGCAAGGCGTACCGCAGCTGTTGATCGAGATCGAACTGGCGATGCCGCATGGGATGCAACTGACGCGCCTGGACGTGCAGGGTGACCGGCTGCAGATCAATGGCCTAGCGGTTTCTCCTGCGGTGCTGGCCCAGTTCATGCGCGACCTGCAGCGCTCGCCGATACTCCTGGACCTTGAACTCAAGCACGTCTTGGCGCGGGCCGGTGGCGATGCGTTCTCACTCGTGGCCCGGGTGGTGGCCTCCTGAACATGCGTATCGCTGAGATGCTCGGCTGGCACGAGATGGCGGGGCGCTCGCGTATGTACAGGGGCGCGGTCGTCGTCATTGGTGTGTCGCTGGTGCTTGCCTGCGGCTATCAGTTCCGTCTCCAGGAGGTGCGCGCAGCCTACCGTCAAGGCGTGGCGAGCGATGTCGAGCAGCGGAAGCTGTTGCAGGCGCGGGAGCAACAGCTTCTGGCTCTGGATGACGCCGAGGTGGCGCTGGCGAGCGAGGCGAAGCGGCTGCGGGATGCGCGTTGGCGATTGTCGGGCGGCGAGGGCATGAGCGATCTGCTCGACCAGTTGGCCGTGTCGGGGCGCACCTACGGCCTGGTCTTCGAGCGCCTCGACGTGGAGGAGGACGTCGAGGGGCCGGGTTACCGCCAGGTGCCCTTGCAGATGCAGGTGAGTGGGCGCTATGCCGCCCTGCGACCCTGGCTGGACGAGTGGCTGGGCCAGTTGCGCCTGCTGCGGGTGACCCGTTTGCAGTTGGAGCCTGCAACAGAACGGCCGGGGTTGCTGCAGCTTCATGTGTGGGTGCAGGCATTTCATGCCGGCGAGGCGCTGCCAATGCCGGCTTCGCTGGCCGATGAGCCCGCTCGGCCCCTCGGTCGGACGCCCGCGCTGGACCCATTTGCAGCCTGGTCGTCGCGTCGGCATACGGAGGGGTTGGCGGGGGTGCCGCTGGAGCAGTTGGAGATGGTGGGCAGCCTGTCCCGCGCGGGGCAATCCCAGGCGCTGGTGCGCTGGGCCGGGCGTGTTTACCGGGTTGCCAAGGGGGAGCGCCTGGGGCGTGAAGAGGGTGAAGTCATAAAGGTCGACCAGGATCAGGTCGAGATCAGGGAGCGGCTGTTCAGTGGTGGCGAGTGGCAAGAGCGCTCAAGCTACCTGACGTTGAGCCGGCCCGCAGGCGCAAGGAGCGAACGTGAAAAGACTGCTGATCGGCGTCGTGGCGATGCTGCTGACGCTACGGGCAATGGCGGAGCCCCTGTACAAAGGTGAGCCGCTTTCGCTGAATTTCCAGGACGTCGAGGTTCGTGCAGTGCTGCAGGTGCTCGCCGATTATACCGGCATCAACCTGGTGGCCAGTGACACGGTTCAGGGCAATATCACCCTGCGGCTGCACGAGGTGCCCTGGGATCAGGCATTGGAGCTGGTGTTGCGCAGCCGCGGGCTGGCCAAGCGTGAGGAGGGCAATGTGCTGTTGGTCGCCCCCGCCGCAGAGCTCGCCGAGCAGTCGCGCGAGGCGCGCATCGACCAGGCGCTCGAGGCGCAGTTGCAGCCGCTGCATCGGGAGTTGCTGCCGATTCATCATGCCGATGCGTCCGACCTGGCGAAACTATTGTTGGAGAGCCTCGCGGATGACGAACCTGCGGCAGGGCGCGGCAGTTTGAGCGTGGATTCGCGGACCAACACCCTGATCGCCACCCAGTCGGCCGCGCGCCTGGCTGAGTTGCGGCAACTGGTTGCGGATCTGGATGTGCCGGTGCGCCAGGTGATGATCGAGGCCCGGATCGTCGAGGCCAACGTCGATTACGAGAATGCGCTCGGTATTCGCTGGGGCGCACAGCTGGGCGGTATGCCAGCGCGGTCAGGCAGTGAGCTGTTTGTCGATCTTGGCGCGCAGGGGGCGACCTCTGGCGTGGGCGTAGGGGTGGTGCGCGGCGATGTGCTGCTTGATCTGGAGCTCAGTGCCATGGAGAAAAGCGGCAATGGCGAGGTCATCTCCCAGCCCAAGGTGGTCACTGCCGACAAGGAAACCGCGCGTATTCTCAAGGGCACCGAAGTGCCTTACCAGCAGTCGAGCAAGAGCGGCGCCACCTCGGTGGCTTTCCGCGAGGCATCGCTGTCACTGGAGGTCACGCCGCAGATCACCCCGGATGGCAAGGTCATCATGGCGGTGCGGGTGACCAAGGACGAGCCGGACTACGTCAATGCCCTCAACGACGTCCCACCGATCCGCAAGAACGAGGTCAATGCCAAGGTGCGCGTGGCCGATGGCGAGACGATTGTGATTGGTGGCGTGTACTCGACGTCGCATAACAATGTAGTGGACAAGGTGCCATTTCTTGGCGATCTGCCGTATGTTGGACGGCTGTTTCGACGCGATGTATTACAAGAGAAAAAATCTGAGCTGCTGGTCTTCCTGACTCCGCGTATCATGAGTGACCGGGCGATTGCTGTGAGTCGTTGATTCTGTGCGAAATTTGATACTTGTAGGGCCCATGGGCGCCGGTAAGAGCACCATCGGGCGCCTTTTGGCCAAAGAGCTGCGCCTGCTGTTCAAGGATTCCGACAAGGAAATCGAGCTGCGAACCGGCGCCAACATCCCGTGGATCTTCGACAAGGAAGGCGAGCCGGGCTTTCGTGATCGTGAGCAGGCGATGATTGCAGAACTCTGCGAGCTCGACGGCGTGGTTGTCGCAACAGGTGGCGGCGCAGTGATGCGCGAGGCCAATCGCCAGGCGTTGCACAGGGGCGGGCGTGTCATCTACCTGCATGCCTCGGTGGAACAGCAGGTCGGCCGTACTGCACGTGATCGCAACCGTCCACTGCTGCGGACCGCCAACCCGGAAGCCACGCTGCGTGCGTTGCTGGAAACGCGCGACCCGCTCTATCGCGAAATCGCCGACCTCGTGGTGGAAACCGACGAACGGCCGCCGCGCATGGTAGTGCTCGACATTCTCGAGCGTTTGCAGCAGTTGCCGCCCCGCTGAGCCGGGACTATCCTCGGCGACCAACGTCGGGGCGACGTTGAACGTTACCGCGCTGGCCGCTCAGGCAAGGCCGCGCCAAAGCATATTGTGGGGATACATGCAGACATTGAAGGTCGATCTGGGCGAACGTAGCTATCCGATCTACATTGGCGAGGGCCTGCTGGACCAGCCCGAGCTGCTGGCGCCGCACATTGCCGGGCGGCAGGTCGCCATCGTCTCCAACGAAACCGTCGCGCCCCTGTATCTCGAGCGGTTGAGCAAGACACTCGGCGCCTGGTCGGTGCTGCCAGTGGTGCTGCCTGACGGCGAAGCCCACAAGAACTGGGAAACCCTCCAGCTGATTTTCGATGCCCTGCTCACGGCCCGCCATGATCGGCGCACCACTGTGGTCGCGCTGGGCGGCGGGGTGATCGGCGACATGGCCGGCTTTGCCGCGGCCTGCTACCAGCGCGGCGTCGACTTCATCCAGGTGCCGACCACGCTGCTGTCCCAGGTGGATTCGTCCGTTGGTGGCAAGACCGGCATCAATCACCCACTGGGCAAGAACATGGTCGGTGCCTTCTATCAGCCCAACGCGGTGCTGATCGACACCACCAGCCTGCGCACCCTGCCAGCCCGCGAGTTGTCGGCGGGCCTCGCCGAAGTGATCAAGTACGGTCTGATCTGCGACGAGCCATTCCTCGGCTGGCTGGAAGACAACATGGCAGCCCTGCGCGGGCTCGATTCCGTGGCCCTGACCGAAGCCATCCGCCGCTCCTGCGCGGCGAAGGCGGCCGTGGTCGGTGCCGACGAGCGTGAGTCTGGCGTGCGCGCCACCCTGAACCTCGGCCACACCTTCGGTCATGCCATCGAAACCCACATGGGTTACGGGGTATGGTTGCATGGCGAGGCCGTCGCTGCCGGGACCGTCATGGCCCTGGAGATGTCCATGCGTCTCGGCTGGATCGACCAGTCGGCGCGTGATCGCGGAATTCGCCTGCTGCAGGATGCAGGCTTGCCGGTGGTGCCTCCACAGGAAATGACCCCGGCGCATTTCATGGAACATATGGCGGTCGACAAGAAGGTGCTCGACGGACGCCTGCGCCTGGTGCTGTTGCGCCAGATGGGCGAGGCCGTGATCACCGACGACTATCCGAAAGAGATTCTTCAGGCCACGCTTGCAGCGGATTATCGCGCGATCGTGGCGCAGCTTTGAGGTTGTGACAGCGCAATGACCAGTTTGCATGCCGATGAGGCGTTCCTCGATCACTACCAGTTGAGTCACGATCCGTTCGCACCTCGGGTGCCCGGATTCAAGTTCTTCCCTGCCCAGCGCAAGCCGGTGCTGGGCCAGCTGCATCACCTGGCGCGTTACAGCCACCTGATGCTGGTGGTAACCGGCCCGCTTGGCAGCGGCAAGACCCTGCTGCGCCAGGCCCTGGTGGCCAGCACCAACAAGCAGTCGGTGCAGAGCGTGGTCGTTTCCGCGCGTGGCGCAAGCGATGCTGCCAGCGTGCTGGGCCAAGTGGCCCAGGCGCTGAACGTCGCCCAGCCGGAAGTGCAGGCAATCCTTTCCCAGGTCGTCCAGCTGGCGTTGACCGGGCAGGAAGTCTATCTGCTGGTGGACGATGCGGAACAACTCGACGAGTCGGCACTCCAAGCGTTGCTGGAGCTGGCGGCAGGCGTTCCGGAAGGGCGCCCGCATGTGTTCCTGTTCGGTGAACCTTCGCTGATTGCCGGGTTGGACGAACTCAGTGTCGAGGAAGAGCGCTTCCACATCATCGAGCTCGCCCCCTACAGCGAAGAAGAGACTCGTGAGTATCTGGAACAGCGCCTGGAAGGTGCTGGCCGGGGCCTTGAAGTATTCAGCGCCGAGCAGATCGCCGATATCCACGAAAACTCCAACGGCTGGCCAGGAAACATCAACCAGGTTGCCCGCGATACCTTGATCGAAGCCATGATCGCTACCCGCAGTACGGAAAAGCGACCATCCATGGGGTTCAAAATGCCTAAGAAACATGTGCTCGCGTTGTCCGCTGTCGTTGTGGTCGCTGTCGCGGCCGCAGTCCTGATGCCCAAGAAAGGGGACAAGGCGCCGACCGAAGCACCTGCGGCCCAGGCCCAGTTGCCACTGGGACAGTCGGGCAATGGCGGACCGACCGTCGAATTCTCCGGTTCTTCGCAGCCCATGCCACTGCCGCTGGTAGGGCAGTCGCAGCCGGTCATGCGTGAGCCGCTGGCCCAGGCTGCAGGCATGGGAGATGGCGACGAGGCGGGCCCTGCCGGTGATACTGCACTGCAGCCTTCAGCGCCCTCTGCTGCCGTTCCTCCCACCGTCACCACGACTGCGCCGCCCCAAGGTGTCGCCGCCGGTCCTGCCCCCGCTCCGGCCCAGCCGGTTGCGCCTGCGCAGAAACCTGTCGCAACCCAGCCGGTGAAGCCGGTTGCGCCTGCCGCCAAACCTGCGCCGGCCCCGACCCAGGTGGCGACCGCCAAGCCCGCTGCCAAGCCTGCCGAAAAACCCGCCGCCGGTGGCGCAGGCAACAGCGGCTGGTACAGCGGCCAGAAGCCGGGCAACTATGTGGTTCAGGTGTTCGGTACCAGCAATGAATCCGCTGCCCAGTCGTTCGTCAGGGAGCAGGGTGGCGACTATCGCTACTTCAAGAAAACCCTGCAGGGCAAGCCGCTGTATGTGGTGACCTACGGCAACTTCAGCAGCCGCGATGCCGCAGCTGCGGCAATCAAGAACTTGCCAGCGAAGGTCCAGGCTGGTAAACCTTGGCCTCGTACCGTCGGCAGCGTTCAACAAGAGCTGGCCACGGCCCGCTGATCCTTCCGGGCGGCACCACCCCCGCCGCCCAGTTGCTGAGCGAATCCCGGACTCGACAAAGCCTGCTGTGCTGATGCGCGGCAGGCTTTTCTGTCCCAGACTGCCGGCCACAAGCCTTCTGTTGCAGTCACGGCTGAAACGCTTCAGACTCGGCTCAAGTCGCTATCACGGCGCATGACGCAAAAACATTCAAAAATGCGACATAAACTTTCAACGATTCGTCGTGAAAATTTGTGAGCTTCCCTGTCGCTGTGCAACAATGGTTTCCCTATACCCACCGCAAAAAAGCTGGCATTCGATCGGCGTGGATGGTAAGTGGTTGTACTAAAAAGAGATTTGCCTTGGTTGAGAGGCGAACCTGGTGAGAAAGTGTCTATGAAAACAGGTCTGTACCATCCCGAAGAGTTCAAGGATAACTGTGGTTTTGGCCTGATCGCCCACATGACGGGCGAGCCGAGTCACCACCTTCTGCAAACTGCCGTCGAGGCGCTGACCTGCATGACCCACCGTGGTGGGATCAACGCAGATGGCAAGACCGGTGACGGTTGCGGCCTGCTGATGCAGAAGCCCGATCAGTTCCTGCGTGCCGTGGCCCAGGAGCACTTTGCCGCCGAGCTGCCCAAGCAGTACGCCGTCGGCATGGTGTTCTTCAATCAAGACCCGGTAAAAGCCGAGGCTGCGCGCGCCAACATGGACCGCGAGATCCTCGCTGCTGGCCTGCAACTGGTCGGCTGGCGCAAAGTGCCGATCGACACCAGCGTGCTCGGTCGCCTGGCCCTCGAGCGCCTGCCACAGATCGAGCAGGTGTTCATCGGTGGTGAAGGTCTTACCGACCAGGAATTCGCCATCAAGCTGTTCAGTGCCCGTCGCCGTTCGTCCGTGGCCAACGCCCACGACGCCGACCACTACATTTGCAGCTTCTCGCACAAGACCATCATCTACAAAGGCCTGATGATGCCGGCGGATCTCACCGCCTTCTATCCGGACCTGGGCGATGAGCGCCTGCAGACCGCCATTTGTGTCTTCCACCAGCGCTTCTCCACCAACACCCTGCCGAAATGGCCGCTGGCGCAGCCATTCCGCTTCCTCGCCCACAACGGCGAGATCAACACCATCACCGGCAACCGCAACTGGGCCATGGCCCGTCGCACCAAGTTCGCCAACGACCTGATCCCCGATCTGGAAGAACTCGGTCCGCTGGTCAACCGTGTCGGCTCCGACTCCTCCAGCATGGACAACATGCTCGAGTTGATGGTCACCGGCGGCATCGACCTGTTCCGTGGCGTGCGCATGCTCGTGCCGCCAGCCTGGCAGAACGTCGAGACCATGGACGCCGACCTGCGCGCCTTCTACGAGTACAACTCCATGCACATGGAGCCGTGGGACGGCCCGGCCGGTATCGTCATGACCGAAGGCCGCCACGCCGTGTGCCTGCTCGACCGCAACGGCCTGCGTCCGGCGCGCTGGGTGACCACCAAGAACGGCTACATCACCCTCGCTTCCGAAATCGGCGTGTGGAACTACAAGCCCGAGGACGTCATCGCCAAGGGCCGTGTTGGCCCGGGCCAGATCTTTGCCGTGGACACCGAGACCGGTCAGATCCTCGACACCGACGCCATCGACAACCGTCTCAAGTCGCGCCACCCCTACAAGCGCTGGCTGCGTCAGCATGCCACCCGCATCCAGGCGACGCTGACCGACGACCAGGGCGTGGCCAGCTACGATGCCGACCAGCTCAAGCAATACATGAAGATGTTCCAGGTCACCTTCGAGGAGCGTGACCAGGTGCTGCGCCCGCTCGGCGAACAAGGCCAGGAGGCGGTCGGCTCGATGGGCGACGACACGCCGATGGCCGTGCTTTCGCAGCGTGTGCGCTCGCCGTACGACTTTTTCCGCCAGCAGTTCGCCCAGGTGACCAACCCACCGATCGACCCGCTGCGCGAAGCCATCGTGATGTCCCTGGAAATCTGCCTGGGCGCCGAGCGCAATATCTTCCAGGAATCCCCTGAACACGCCTCCCGAGTGATCCTCAGCTCGCCGGTGATCTCGCCAGCCAAGTGGCGTTCGTTGATGGCCCTGGAGCGCGAAGGCTTCGACCGTCACCTGATCGACCTCAACTACGAGCAGGATGTCGGCCTTGAAGCGGCCATTCGCAACATCGCCGACCAGGCCGAAGAAGCGGTGCGCAGCGGCAAGACCCAGTTGGTGCTGAGCGACCGCTTCATCGCCCCGGGCAAACTGCCAGTACATGCTTCGCTGGCCGTTGGTGCAGTGCATCACCGCCTGACCGAGCAGGGCCTGCGCTGCGACAGCAACATCCTGGTGGAAACCGCCACCGCCCGCGACCCGCACCACTTCGCCGTGCTGCTGGGCTTTGGCGCCTCGGCTGTCTATCCGTACCTGGCGTACGAAGTGCTGGCCGACCTGATCCGCACCGGCGAAGTGCTGGGCGATCTGGATGAAGTGTTCAAGTACTACCGCAAGGGCATCTCCAAGGGCCTGCTGAAGATTCTGTCGAAGATGGGTATTTCGACCATCACGTCCTACCGTGGCGCGCAGCTGTTCGAGGCCATCGGCCTGTCGGACGAAGTGGTCGGTCTGAGCTTCAAGGGCGTGTCCAGCCGTATCAAGGGTGCGCGTTTCGAAGACCTGGAGAGCGACCAGAAGCTGCTTGCGGCCGAAGCCTGGAGCGCGCGCAAGCCGATCCAGCAGGGCGGCTTGCTCAAGTTCGTCCACGGCGGTGAATACCACGCTTACAACCCGGACGTGGTCAACACCCTGCAGGCTGCAGTGCAGCAGGGCGACTACGCCAAGTTCAAGGAATACACCACGCTGGTCGATCAGCGTCCGGTGTCGATGATTCGCGACCTGCTCAAGGTCAAGGTGGCCGACCAGGCACTGGCACTGGATCAGGTCGAGCCGCTGGACGCGATCCTCAAGCGCTTCGACTCCGCTGGTATCTCCCTGGGCGCGCTGTCGCCGGAGGCCCACGAAGCGTTGGCCGAGGCGATGAACCGCCTGGGCGCTCGCTCCAACTCCGGTGAGGGCGGCGAAGACCCGGCCCGCTATGGCACCCTCAAGAGCTCGAAGATCAAGCAGGTGGCCACCGGCCGCTTTGGTGTGACCCCGGAATACCTGGTCAACGCCGAAGTGCTGCAGATCAAGGTGGCCCAAGGCGCCAAGCCCGGCGAGGGCGGCCAGTTGCCAGGCGGCAAGGTCAACGGCCTGATCGCCAAGCTGCGCTACGCGGTGCCGGGCGTGACCCTGATCTCGCCGCCACCGCACCACGACATCTATTCGATCGAAGACCTGGCGCAGCTGATCTACGACCTCAAGCAGGTCAACCCGCAGGCGCTGGTGTCGGTCAAGCTGGTGGCCGAAGCCGGTGTCGGCACCATCGCTGCCGGTGTGGCCAAGGCCTATGCCGACCTGATCACCATCTCCGGCTACGACGGTGGCACCGGCGCCTCGCCGCTGACCTCGATCAAGTACGCTGGCGCCCCGTGGGAACTGGGCCTGGCCGAAACCCACCAGACCCTGCGTGGCAACGACCTGCGCGGCAAGGTGCGGGTGCAGACCGACGGTGGCCTGAAAACCGGCCTGGACGTGATCAAGGCCGCGATCCTCGGCGCCGAGAGCTTCGGCTTCGGTACCGCGCCGATGATCGCCCTGGGCTGCAAGTACCTGCGCATCTGCCACCTGAACAACTGCGCCACGGGCGTCGCCACCCAGAACGACAAGCTGCGCAAGGACCACTACATCGGCACTGTCGACATGGTGATCAACTTCTTCACCTTCGTCGCTGAAGAAACCCGCGAGTGGCTGGCCAAGCTGGGTGTACGCAGCCTCGGCGAGCTGATCGGTCGCACCGACCTGCTCGAAGTGCTGCCGGGCGACACCGAGCGCCAGCACCACCTGGACCTCACGCCGCTGCTGGGCAGCTCGCACATTCCGGCCGACAAGCCGCAATTCTGCGAAGTCGACAAGAACCCGCCGTTCGACAAGGGCGAGATGGCCGAGAAGATGGTCGAGATGGCCTTGCCGGCGATCCGCGACCAGGCCGGTGGCGAGTTCGCCCTCGACATCTGCAACTGCGATCGTTCCATCGGTGCGCGTATCTCTGGCGAGATCGCCCGCCTGCATGGCAACCAGGGCATGGCGGCTAACCCGATCACCTTCCGCTTCAAGGGGACGGCGGGGCAGAGCTTCGGTGTATGGAACGCCGGTGGCCTGAACCTGCATCTGGAAGGTGACGCCAACGACTACGTCGGCAAGGGCATGACCGGTGGCAAGATCACCATCGTGCCGCCAGCCGGCAGTCCGTTCGAAACCCAGCACAGCGCCATCGTCGGCAACACCTGCCTGTACGGCGCCACTGGCGGCAAGCTGTTCGCCGCCGGTACCGCGGGCGAGCGTTTCGCTGTGCGTAACTCCGGCGCCCACGCTGTGGTCGAGGGCACCGGTGATCACTGCTGTGAATACATGACCGGCGGCTTTGTCTGCGTCCTGGGCAAGACCGGTTACAACTTCGGTTCTGGCATGACGGGCGGCTTCGCCTATGTGCTCGACATGGACAACACCTTCTTCGACAAACTCAACCACGAGCTGGTGGAAATCCAGCGTATCAGTGGTGAGGCGATGGAGGCCTACCGCAGCCACCTGGCGCGCGTCCTGGGCGAGTACGTGGAAGAAACCGGCAGCGAGTGGGGGCGTGAGCTCTCCGAGAACCTGGACGACTATGTGCGGCGCTTCTGGCTGGTGAAGCCGAAGGCGGCCAATCTGAAGCAACTGTTGTCCAGCACCCGTGCCAACCCGCAGTAAGAGCAGCTGCAAGTGGCGAGCTGCACGCTGCACGTAGAGGCAGCGTACGGTTCGTCCGGCTTAAGTGATCGTCTTGCGGCTTGCAGCGTGTAGCTTGCAGCTGCTGTTGAGAGGTTTTGAAAAATGGCTGAACGTCTGAGCAACGACTTCCAGTTCATCGAAGTGGGCCGCAAGGACCCGAAGAAAAAGCTGCTGCGCCAGCGCAAGAAGGAGTTCGTCGAGATCTACGAACCCTTCAAGCCGCAGCAGTCCGTGGAGCAGGCACACCGCTGCCTGGGCTGCGGCAACCCCTATTGCGAGTGGAAATGCCCGGTACACAACTTCATCCCCAACTGGTTGAAGCTGGTGTCCGAAGGCAACATCCTGGCGGCAGCGGAGCTGTCGCACCAGACCAACACCCTGCCGGAAGTGTGCGGCCGCGTATGCCCGCAGGACCGCCTGTGCGAGGGTGCCTGTACCCTGAACGACGGGTTCGGCGCAGTGACCATCGGCTCGGTGGAGAAGTACATCACCGACACCGCCTTCGCCATGGGCTGGCGCCCGGACATGTCCAAGGTCAAGCCAACCGGCAAGCGCGTTGCGATCATCGGTGCCGGCCCTGCGGGCCTGGGCTGCGCCGACGTGCTGGTGCGTGCCGGTGTGACGCCGGTCGTGTTCGACAAGAACCCCGAGATCGGTGGCCTGCTGACCTTCGGCATCCCCGAGTTCAAGCTGGAAAAGACCGTGCTGAGCAATCGCCGCGAAGTCTTCACCGGCATGGGCATCGAGTTCCGCCTGAACACCGAGGTGGGCAAGGACATCACCATGGAACAACTGCTCGCCGAGTACGATGCAGTGTTCATGGGCATGGGCACCTACACCTACATGAAGGGCGGTTTCCCAGGTGAAGACCTGCCGGGTGTGCACGACGCTTTGGACTTCCTGATCGCCAACGTCAATCGCAACCTGGGCTTCGAGAAGTCGCCGGAAGACTTCATCGACATGCAGGGCAAGAAGGTCGTGGTGCTGGGCGGTGGCGACACCGCGATGGACTGCAACCGCACCTCCATCCGCCAGGGCGCCAAGGCCGTGACCTGCGCCTATCGTCGCGACGAAGCCAACATGCCTGGCTCGCGCAAAGAGGTGAAGAACGCCAAGGAAGAAGGCGTGAAGTTCCTCTACAACCGCCAGCCCATCGCCATTGTCGGCGAGGACAAGGTGGAAGGCGTCAAGGTGGTCGAGACCCGTCTCGGTGAGCCAGACGCCCGTGGCCGCCGCAGCCCCGAGCCCATCCCGGGCTCCGAAGAGATCCTTCCGGCCGACGCCGTGGTGATCGCCTTCGGCTTCCGCCCGAGCCCGGCGCCTTGGTTCGAACAGCATGGTATCCAGATGGACAGCCAGGGCCGCGTGGTGGCTCCTGAGAAGGGCAAGTTCAAGCACCAGACCAGCAACCCGAAAGTCTTCGCCGGTGGCGACATGGTGCGCGGGTCTGACCTGGTGGTGACGGCGATCTTCGAAGGGCGTACTGCTGCGGAAGGGATTCTGGACTACCTCGAAGTCTGATCCTGGCTATTCGCGGGGCAGGTCGGAGCGTCGAACCGCCGTTCCGACTTGCCCCGCGATGCATTTTGTATACAGAAATCCTTGATTCATGGCACCCGATAGACAAAACGCATGGCCCTGGCCGTGCCTTTTGCGCTGGCGTCTGAGAAAATGCCCGCACTTTTTTGCTGGATGCCGACATGACTGCCCTGAAGAACGATCGTTTCCTGCGTGCACTGCTCAAGCAACCCGTAGACGTGACCCCAGTCTGGATGATGCGCCAGGCCGGCCGCTACCTGCCGGAGTACCGCGCCAGCCGCGCCAATGCCGGCGACTTCATGAGCCTGTGCATGAACCCGCAGTTCGCCTGTGAGGTGACGCTCCAGCCGCTGGACCGCTACCCGCTCGACGCCGCAATCCTCTTCTCCGACATCCTCACCATCCCCGATGCCATGGGGCAGGGCCTGTACTTCGAGACGGGCGAAGGCCCACGTTTCAAGAAGGTCGTCAGCACCCTGGCCGATATCGAGGCGCTGCCGATTCCCGATCCGCACAAGGACCTGGGCTACGTGATGGATGCGGTCAGCACCATCCGCCGTGAGCTCAACGGGCGCGTGCCACTGATCGGCTTCTCCGGCAGCCCCTGGACCTTGGCGACCTACATGGTCGAAGGCGGCTCGTCGAAAGACTTCCGCAAGACCAAGGCGATGCTGTACGACCAGCCCGAGGCCATGCACCTGCTGCTCGACAAGCTGGCACAGTCGGTCACCAGCTACCTCAATGGCCAGATCAAGGCCGGCGCTCAGGCAGTGCAGATCTTTGACACCTGGGGCGGTGCACTGTCGGCAGCGGCCTATCAGGAATTCTCCCTGGCCTACATGCGCAAGATTGTCAGCGGTCTGATTCGCGAGCATGAAGGGCGCAAGGTGCCGGTCATCCTGTTCACCAAGAATGGCGGCCTGTGGCTGGAAAGCATCGCCGAGGCCGGTGCCGACGCACTGGGCCTGGACTGGACCTGCGAGATCGGCGACGCCCGTCGTCGCGTCGGTGACAAGGTTGCGCTGCAGGGCAACATGGACCCGACCGTGCTGTACGCCAAGCCAGAGGCGATCCGCAACGAAGTGCAGCGGATCCTGGCCAGCTACGGCAAGGGCAGCGGCCATGTGTTCAACCTGGGTCATGGCATCACGCCGGAGGTGGACCCGGAACATGCCGGTGTGTTCATCAACGCCGTGCACGAGTTCTCGGCGCAGTATCACCAGTAGAATCGGCTATCTCGGCATAACGCCCGGCCCTGTGCCGGGCGTTTTGCTTCATTAAGCTTCAATTCAGCGATCGTCGGTAATCTGGAGCCATCAAAACGCAAACAGGACCCGATCATCATGAAAGCCCGTTACCTGCCCCTGATCCTCGCCCCACTGTTCAGCACTGCTGCTCTCGCTGCCGGCTACACCGGCCCCGGCGCCCAGCCGGTGACCACCGTCGCTGCCGCCAAGGAGGCCGCCGATGACACCCCGGTAGTGCTGCAAGGCTATGTGACCAAGAAGATCAACAACGACGACAAGTACGAGTTCAAGGACAACACCGGCACCATCACCGTCGAGATCGACAACGAAGACCTGCCGGTAACCCCGTTCAACGACAAGACCAAGGTCAAGCTGACCGGCGAGGTGGAGAAACACCTGATGAGCCGTGAAGTGGATGTGGATATCGTCGAGATCGTCAACTGACGAACACCGTTTCGCGGCGGTTCTGCGCCCCGAACCGCCGCGAATGCCTCACACCGATTTAGGTGCCAGCTTGCTCAGGTGCAGCGCCACCAGCAACGCCACCGCCAGCAGGCCGCCGATGAACAGGCCGATGCCGTTCCAACCGGCGTAATGCCAGAACACCCCGCCCGCCGTCCCGGCGACACTCGATCCCGCGTAGTAGCAGAACAGGTACAGTGAAGAGGCCTGCCCCTTGGCCTTGAGCGCGCGTCGACCAATCCAGCTGCTGGCCACCGAATGGGCACCGAAGAAGCCGAAGGTGAACACCAGCATCCCGACGATCACCACTGGCAATGGGGTGAACAGGGTCATCAGCATGCCAGCGGCCATCACCAGGATGCTCGCCCAGAATACCCTGCGACGCCCCAGCCGGTCAGCCAGCGCGCCGACCTGTGCCGAACTGTAGATGCCTGACAGGTACACCACCGACAGCAAGCCGACCAGTGCCTGGTTCATGTGATAGGGCTCGGCCAGCAGGCGATAGCCGATGTAGTTGAACAGGGTGACGAAGGCGCCCATCAGCAGGAAGGCTTCGAGGAACAGCCAGGGCAGGCCGGCATCCTTGAAGTGCATGAGGAAGCCATCGAGCAGATTGCGCGGCTTCAGCGACTGCGCGCGGAAATTGCGCGATTCCGGCAGCACCTTCCAGAACACCACCGCGGCCAGCAGCGCCAGGCCGCCGATCACCAGCATCGCGGTGTGCCAACTGACGAAGTCGATCAGCACCCCGGTGATCAGCCGCCCGCTCATCCCGCCGATCGCATTGCCACCGATGTACAGGCCCATGGCCAGGCCGATGTGCTGCGGGTGGATTTCTTCGCTCAGGTAGGTCATGGCCACCGCCGCCAGGCCGCTCAGCGACAGGCCGACCAGTGCGCGGGTGGCGAGCACGCCTTCCCAGGTTGGCATCACTGCGCTAGCCAGTGTCGCCAGGGCAGCGCACACCAGGGCCGAGACCATCACCGGTTTGCGCCCGATTCGATCGGAAATGGGCCCGGTCACCAGCAGCCCGAACGCCAGCATGGCGGTGGATACTGACAGCACCAGGCTGCTCTGCGCAGCGTTGATCGAAAACTCTTGCGACAGCAGCGGCATCATCGGTTGCACGCAGTAGAGCAGCGCGAACGTGGCGAAACCGCCGCTGAACAGCGCCAGTACGGTTTTCATGAAGGCTGGGGTGCCTTTTTCGATCCACAAGTCGTTCAGGGGAGGCACTTCAGGTTCGGTGGGGAGGGGGGCTACAGCAGTTTTCACGGGCGATACCTCTGGCGCAATGAAAAAAGCATATAGCTGGCTAATGATTAGATCCAATATATTGTTCGACCTATTTGATAGCTTTAGCGACTTGTTTGGAGCCGATCATGGAACTGCGCCACCTGCGTTACTTCATCGCCGTCGCCGAAGAACTGCACTTCGGCCGTGCGGCCCAGCAACTGGGCATCTCTCAGCCGCCCTTGAGCCAGCAGATCCAGGCGCTGGAACAGGAACTGGGGGTGCGTCTGTTCGAGCGCACCAATCGTCGGGTCGAGCTGAGCGAGGCCGGACGACTGTTCCTCGAGGAGGCGCGCCAGGTGCTGGCGCAAGTCGACAAGGCGGCCGACGTGGCACGTCGCGCACAGTTGGGCGAGCTGGGCGAGATGAAGATCGGTTTCACCTCGTCGGCGCCCTTCACCTCGAGGATTCCCCAGGCGATCCACGCCTTCCGCCAGCGCTTCCCGGCAGTGCACCTGCACCTCAAAGAGATGAGCAGCCGTGAAGTGGTCGATGCGGTGTTTGACGAATCCATCGAGGTCGGCCTGATGCGGCCGCTACCGGTGCCGGAAGGGTTGGCGGTCACCGAGTTGTTTCGCGAACCGTTGGTCGTGGTGCTCAATGCCTCTCATCCGCTGGCGCTGGGCGGCGAGCAGGGCCTGTATATGCGGGACTTGGCCCACGAGCCGTTCGTATTCTTCCCACGCAGCTACGGCAGCGGTCTGTATGCGCAACTGATGGACCTGGCACGCCAGGCAGGCTTCAGCCCGCATTTCGCCCAGGAAGCCGGTGAGGCGCTGACCATCATCGGGTTGGTCTCGGCGGGCCTTGGGGTTTCGGTGTTGCCCGCGTCGTTCCAGCGCATCCGCATCGACGGCGTGGTGTACCGCACGCTGCTCGACGAGCAGGCGACCAGTGCGGTCTGGCTGGTGCGCCGCGAGGGCGCGGGCTCGGCGATGGCCCGGGCGTTCGTCGACCTGCTGGCGGGCCTGGAAAAGCCCGAAGGTGCTGGCTAAACCGCTGCGCCGGACACATACTCGGGCATTCCCTGATACACGGAGGTCAGTCATGCGGCGCGTGGTGTTCAATCAGAAAGGTGGCGTGGGCAAGTCGAGCATCGCCTGCAACCTGGCGGCGGTCAGTGCCAACGAAGGCTACCGGACCCTGTTGATCGACCTGGATGCCCAGGCCAACTCGACCCAGTACCTGACTGGGTTGACGGGTGACGACATCCCCATGGGTATTGCCGATTTCTTCAAGCAGAGCCTGTCCAGCGGGCCGTTCAGCAAGAAGAACAAGGTCGATATCTATGAAACGCCCTTTGACAACCTGCACGTGGTCACCGCCACCGCCGAGCTGGCCGACCTGCAGCCCAAGCTCGAGGCCAAGCACAAGATCAACAAGCTACGTAAATTGCTCGATGAGCTGGACGAGGATTACGAGCGGATCTACATCGATACCCCGCCAGCGTTGAACTTCTATGCGGTTTCCGCGTTGATCGCCGCAGATCGTGTGCTGATTCCCTTCGATTGCGACAGCTTCTCGCGCCAGGCCCTGTACGGCCTGCTGGCCGAGATCGAGGAACTCAAGGACGACCACAACGAAGACCTCCAGGTAGAGGGCATCGTGGTCAACCAGTTCCAGTCACGTGCCAGCCTGCCTCAGCAGATGCTCGACGAGCTGCTCGCCGAGGGCCTGCCGGTGCTGCCGGTCTACCTGGGCAGCTCGGTGAAGATGCGCGAATCCCACCACGCCAGCCTGCCGCTGATCCACCTGGAGCCGCGGCACAAGCTGACGCAGCAGTTCGTCGAGTTGCACTCGCTGCTCGAAGAAAACGCTTAGATCCCTTGGCTGCGCACCCATTCCAGCAACGACTGGAGTGGAAACGCCCCCGCCTGGCGGCTGACTTCGCGGCCGTTCCTGAACAGGATCAGGCTGGGGATCGAACGGATGCCCAGTTGCCCGGCGAGGTTGCGGTTGGCCTCGCTGTCGAGCTTGGCCAGGCGGCAGCGGCCGCTGAGCTGGCGGGCCGCCTGTTCGAAGGTCGGTGCAAAGCTCTTGCACGGGCCGCACCAGTCGGCCCAGACGTCCACCAGCAAAGGCAGGTCGCCCTTTATCTGGCTGGCGTAGGTGCTTTCGCTGAGCTCGAAGGGCTTGTCGAGCAATACCGCCTGCTTGCAGCGCCCGCATTTCGGGCTGTCGCCCAGGCGTTCGCTGGGCAGGCGGTTGAGGCCGTTGCAGTGCGGGCAGGGGATTACCAGTGGGTCGGACATGTTTTCTCCGCAATAGGCTTCACATATAACCTGTGACAGCGTGCAAGCCCGCTGTCACAGGATCAGGTGTTGTTCAGGAAGAACAGCTGATTTCCAGATGCTTGCCCCACTCTGGTGGTCGCTCGGCATAGGCTTGCATCCCAGGTTGCTCCTCGAATGGCTTGCACAGTACCTGGTGCAGCCGTCGCACTTCACTGTAGTCCCCACCTTCGGCCGCCTCGATGGCGCGCTGCGCCAGATAGTTGCGCAGGATGTACAGCGGGTTGACCGCATGCATGCGCTCACGCCGACCTTCGGCGTTGCCCGCTTCGCGCTGGCAGCGTGCGAGGTAATCGGCGCTCCAGGCGTCGAAGCCGGCGAGGTCGATGAAGTCGTCGCGGACCACTTTCAGTGCCTGTTCCACTGGCTGCTCGCCAAGGCGGCGGAAGAACAGGGTGTAGTCCACGCCGCCACTCTGCATGCGCTGCAGCAGGCGTTCGACCAGGGCCATGTCGTCGTCTTCGGCGGTGGTCAGGCCGAGACGGCGGCGCATCAGGTCCAGGTAATGGGCCTGGTACAGCGGCAGGAACAGGCCGAGCGTCTCCTTCAATGCCTCCACTTCGATCACCGTGGTCAGGGCCTGGGCCAGGGCGCTCAGGTTCCAGTGGGCGATCGGTACCTGGTTGGCGTAGCTGTAGCGGCCGCGATCGTCGGAGTGGTTGCAGATGAAGTTGGCGTCAAAGTCGTCGAGGAAAGCGTAGGGACCGAAATCGAAGGTGATGCCCAGGATCGACATGTTGTCGGTGTTCATCACCCCGTGGCAGAAGCCATAGGCCTGCCAGCGCGCGATCAGCTCGGCGTTGCGCTCGACGATGTTGCGGAACATCGCCAGGTACGGCTGCTCGGCGTCGCGGCATTCGGGGTAGTGCTGATCGAGCACGTGATCGATCAGCACGCGTTGTTGCTCGGGCTGCTGGGTGTAGTAGAAATATTCGAAATGACCGAAGCGCACATGGCTCTGCGCCAGTCGCAGCAGCATGGCCGCGCTTTCGCGGGTCTCGCGCCACACCGGGGTGCTCGAGCCGACCACGCATAGTGCCCGGCTGCTGGGAATGCCCAGGGCGTGCAGCGCTTCTGAGGCGAGGAACTCACGGATCGACGAACGCAGCACCGCGCGGCCGTCGCCCATGCGCGAGTACGGGGTCTGGCCGGCGCCCTTGAGGTGCAGGTCCCAGTGCTCGCCCGCGTCGTTCAATACCTCGCCCAGCAACAGGCCGCGGCCGTCACCCAGGCGCGGGTTGTACGAACCGAACTGATGGCCGGAATAGACCATCGCCCGTGGGTCGGCTTCTTCCCAGAGCTTGTGGCCGCTGAACAGCTCGGCGAACACGGGCTCATCGGCCTGGGCTGGGTCGAGGTCGAGCAGGGCCATGGCCGATTCGCTGGCGACCACCAGGCGCGGCTCGGCAATCGGCTCGGGCAGCACCTGGGTGGAGTAGGTGTCGCCGAGTTGGGCGAAGCGGTTATCGAAGGTGAGTTGGTCGAGGGCTTTCACGTGGCCGGCTCCTGGCTATCGGTGACATGGTGCCGCCTTGCGGCCCTGCGCGGGGCAAAGCCCGCACCTACAGAACTCGGTTTCCTGTGGGAGCGGGCTTGTCCCGCGATCGAGGGCAAAGCCCTCGCAGGCATTCTGGGCGCTTGCACCCATCAGCGTCCACTCAGCTCGGTGGCGTGCTGTCGGGTTTGCTCTCCAGCGGGATCATCTGCTGCTTGCCGCCCTTGGTGTCCATCAGGAACACCTCCACCTGGCGCACCGAGATCTTGATGTCGTGGGCCTTGAACTCACGGTTGATGTAGCGGTTGATCTCGTCCAGCGTCGGGTTGCGGTCGCCCAGGTCGCGCACGTGCATGCGCAGCTCGTGATCCAGCGAGCTCTCGCCGAACTGCAGGAAATACACGATCGGCTCAGGGTCCTTGAGCACACGTGGGTTTTCGTGGGCACCCTTGAGCAGCAGGTCGCGCACCAGGTCCAGGTCGGAGCCGTAGTCGATGCCCAGCTTGAGCGTCACTCGGGTAACCGTGTCGGTCAACGACCAGTTGATCAACTGGCCAGTGATGAACGTCTTGTTGGGGACGATGATGTCCTTGCGGTCGAAGTCGGTAATGGTCGTGGCGCGAATGCGGATCTTGCTCACCGTGCCGGACAGGTTGCCGATGGTGATGGTGTCGCCGATCCGCACCGGGCGCTCGAACAGGATCATGATGCCGGAGATGAAGTTGGCGAAGATCTCCTGCATGCCGAAGCCCAGGCCCAGAGACAGGGCGGCGACCAGCCACTGCAGCTTGTCCCAGCTCACCCCGAGGGTGGCCAGGGTGCTGACGATGCCCACCCCGACGATCACGTAGGACAGCAGTGTGGTGATCGCGTAGGCACTGCCCTGGGCCAGGCTCAGGCGCGACAGCACCAGCACTTCCAGCAGGCCTGGCAGGTTGCTGGCCAGGGCGATGGTGATGCCGGCGATGACCAGCGCACCGAGCAGGTCGCCGAGGCTGATCGGCACCATGCTGGCTGCCGCGCCGGTGCCGCTGGCGTATTCGTACAGGGTGACGTTGTTGAGGTAGGAGAACACGGTGATCAGGTCCGACCATACCCAGTACAAGCCACCGATGAAGCCACCGAGCAGGGCCAGGCGGATCAGGCGCAGGGACTGCTGGTTGACCTGCTCGATGTCCAGGGTCGGTTCCTCGATGATGACTTCGCCGTCCAGACCTTCCTTGGCAGCCGCGCGCTTGCTCAATGCGCGCTGGTAGGCCAGGCGTCGCGCCGCCACCGACAGGCCACGGACGAACGCCGCCTCAATCACCAGCCAGAACAGCAGCAGGTAGAGGGTATAGATCAGGCGGTCGGTGAGTTTCAGTGCGGTGTAGTAGTAGCCGAAGCACACCGCGACGAACAGTGCGATCGGCAGCGCGGTGAACGCTACCCCGACCGCCTTGCGGAACAGCGACGTGTCGCGGTGCGCCGGGCTGCTCAGCAGCAGGCGGCTGAGCAGCCAGGCCATCAGCGCATAGCACGCCAGCACCACGCCGATGCCCAGCACGTCGTCGGCCAGCGCCGAAGGCTGGTGTTCGGCCACCGCGACCACACCCACCAGGGCCAGCACCACCGTGCCGAGCCTGCGTACCCAACCGCGCAGGAACTCCACCTGCGGCTTGTGCCAGCGGAAGTGCACCTCGGCCACGCCGCCGGGGGCCAGCACGCGGTAGGCGGTGTAGAACACCAGCCAGGCCTGGGCCAATTGCCACAGCGCAGCGCCGAGGTTGGCGTTCTGGCCGCGGGCGTCGATCTGCAAGGCGTAGCTGCACAGCGCCAGGCCCAGGCTTACCGGCATGGCCAGGAGGATGTTGATGAGGATCGCTTGTGGCGTGTGCCACTGGCTGTCGCGACGGAAGTGGCCGATGTCCTGGTGCACCTTGCCCAGGCGCTGGTACAGGTACTTGCGCCGCCACAGCAGCGCGCCGATCACCAGCAGCAGCGGCAGAAACAGCAGCGGGCGCTGGCTCAGGCCGTCGGCCAGTTCCTTGATACCCGAGCCCCAGGGCAGGCTGGCGACCTGGTCGGCGAAGCGCTCGGGCACATAGCGCAGCCAGTCCCAGTCCAGCGGCTTGTTGCTGGGGATCCAGAACATCTGCTCATCGAGGGTGGTGCGCAGGTTCTGCGCGGTGCCCAGCAGTTGCTTCTGGTTGAGCTGCAGAGTGATGGACTCATTGAGCAATGCCGAAAGCTCGCGGTTCAGGCGCTCGAGCAGGTCGCTGCGGGTGATGGCGACTTCCAGCAGCGCCTTGCGCAGTTGCGGGGTGACGTCCTGCTCAGGCTGGGTGGACAGCAGCTTGTCGACGTAGCTGACCGGGCTGCTCATCTGCTCGCGCTGCTGGTTGACCTCGAACTGGTACAGGCGGATATCGGCGATCTGGTCGGCCAGGTCGCGGTCCACCTTCAGGTGCGGCAGCGCCTGTTTCTGCTTGTAGAGGATCTTCGACAGCAGCAGGCTGCCCTTGAGCACGTTGATCTGCTCGTCCAGCGCCTGGTCGGCCTGGGTCAGGGTGTCGAGCTGCTGCTTGGTCTGCAGGTTCTGCTGGGTGAGTTCGTTGAGGCGGTCGGTGCTGCGCAGCAGGTAGTCGGAGAGCTTGAGGTTGGCGGCGCTCTCGTTGGCCAGCAGGGTGCTGCCGCCGGCTTTCTGCGCTTCGATCGACTGCTGGGTGACGGTCTGTTGCGACTGTGCCAGGCGCTTCTCGTTGATCAGTGTCTGCAGGTCCTGGATCTCTTGCTCCAGGCGTGCGGCACGCTCGATCAGCAGGTCGTGGCGGGCGTTGCCCAGGTCCTGCAGCAGGCTGTTGCCGGCCAGCTCCTGGCGGCGCAGCAGGGTGAGGGCGTTGAGCGAGGCCAGTTCGGCGTTGAGCTGGTTGCGCTGGTCGGCGGAAATTGCCTTGCCGTTGTCCTTGCCCGACTTCAGCGCGTTGTTGATCTGCTGGGCGCGGGTCTGATTGTTGCTGATCTCGGCCTGGGCACGTTCGGGGCGGGTCTGGGAGTTGATGATCAGGCTGTTGGCTTCGGACAGCGCCTTTTGCAGCTCGCCCTGCTGGGTGCTGCGCTCGCTGAGCATCTGCTCGAGCTGCGGTACGCTGAGGCTGGCATAGCGCTGGGCTACGGGCGTGACCTTGCTGTCCTTGAGCTTGGCCAGTTCGCGCTGGCTGTCGCGGGTTTCCTGGGGGGCACCGGCCAACTGCTGCTTGAGGTCGGCGAGTTTCTTCTCGCTATCCTCTTTGCTGGCGATCAGCGTGAGGGTCTGTTCCAGGACCTGCTGGAGCGCCTTCTGCTCGGGCTCCGGCAGCTTGCGCTCGGCAATCTTGTCCAGGCTGTTCTGAATACCGGGAGCGGCCGGCACCTCGGCCGCCACAGTGGCGAACGACAGGGAAAGGCACAGCCCGAGGAGGGCTGCGCGGGCATACACGCGCAGGGACATAGGCAGACTACTTGCGAGAGGGCACTAACGGAGTTTAGAGGAACAGCCCCGGGCCGGGCCGGGTTCCTTCGGGGAATCTGACGCCCACTTTCTGGATCTTGTTCCCGTCCATGGTCGCGACCGTCCAGATCGTGCTGTGCCATTCGACCTGGTCGCCTACGACTGGAGCGCCTCCGACCTTCTGTCGGATGAACTGCGCCAACGGCATTTTCGCATCCAGGCCGTCGAGTTTCAGGCCATAAAGCGCTGCCACCGCGCCGAGTTCGGCATCGCCTTCGAGGACGAAGTCGCCGAAGAAGCGCAGGTCCAGGCCGCGCTGTGGCGCCTGGCTGAACAGTTTGCCCAGGGCGGGCAGGTTGTGCTCGTGGCCGATTACGCAAAGCATGTCGCCGACCTCCAGCACGGTACTGCCCGAGGGGTGCAGCAATTGCTCGCCACGGAACAGCGCGGCGATACGCGTGCCCTCGGGCATCTTCAGCTCGCGCAGGGCTGCGCCGATGCACCATTTTTCCGCGCCCAGGCGGTAGACGAAGAGCTCCCATTCGCTGGTGATATGCACCTCGAGCGCCGAGCGCGAGATCGGCGCTGGATCTGGCGGCACCGTGACCTTCAGCAGCTTGGCCATCCACGGCAGGCTGGTGCCTTGCACCAGCAGCGACACCAGCACGATGAAGAACGCCAGGTTGAAGAACAACTGCGCATCCGGCAGGCCCGCCATCAGCGGGAACACCGCAAGGATGATCGGTACCGCGCCGCGCAGGCCAACCCAGGAAATGAAGCCCTTTTCGCGCCCGTGGAACGCCTTGAACGGCAGCAGTGCGGCCAGCACCGACAGCGGGCGGGCGAAGAGGATCATCCACAGCGCCAGGCCCAGGGCGGGCAGGGCGATGGGCAGCAGGTCGTGCGGGGTGACCAGCAGCCCCAGCACCAGGAACATGCCGATCTGCGCCAGCCAGGCCATGCCGTCGAGCATGTGCAGGATGCCGTGGCGGCTGCGGATCGGCTTGTTGCCCAGCACCAGGCCGCACAGGTAGACGGCAAGGAAACCGCTGCCGTGCAGGGCGTTGGTCAGCGAGAACACCACCAGGCCGCCGGCGACCACCAGGATCGGGTACAAGCCGCCGGCCAGGTTGATGCGGTTGACCAGTTGCAGCATCAGCCAGCCGCCGCCCAGACCCAGCAGGCCGCCGATGCCGAACTCGCGCAGCAGGTGGGTCAGCAGGCTCCAGTGCAGGCCGGTCTGGCCGCTGGCGATCATGTCGATCAGGGTGACGGTGAGAAATACCGCCATCGGGTCGTTGCTGCCCGACTCGATCTCGAGCGTTGCCGTGACCCGTTCGTTCAGGCCTTTGCCACCGAGCAGCGAGAACACCGCCGCGGCGTCAGTAGAGCCGACGATGGCGCCGATCAGCAGGCCCTGGATCAGGCTCAGGTCGAACAGCCAGGCAGCGACCATGCCGGTAAGGCCGGTGGTGATGAGCACGCCCACCGTGGCCAGCGACAAGGCTGGCCACAGGGCCACGCGGAAACTCGCCACCCGCGTGCGCAGGCCGCCGTCGAGCAGAATCACGGCCAGCGCGAGGTTGCCCACCAGGTAGGCGGTCGGGTAGTTGTTGAAGATGATGCCGCCACCATCGACACCGGCGACCATGCCGACCGCGAGGATGATGACGAGGATAGGGATGCCCAGACGCGACGACAGAGAGCTGACCAGGATACTTGCGCCCACCAGCAGTGCGCCGATCAGGAACAGGCTGTTGATGGTGCTGGCATCCAAAGGCAGGTACTCCGGGATATCGCAGAAAGATGACTTGACTGGCAAGTCGCGTGCCAATCGATTCTAACCTGATGAATTGCCAGCATGTAAAGCGTTTCTGCAGATGTACAAAAGGCACCGCGGTGGGTGCCTTTTGTTGTGCTGACTATGCGGGCCCTTTCGCGGGCAAGCCCGCCCCCACAGATTCACCACAGGCATGAAGACTTGTGCAGTACCTGTGGGAGCGGGCTTGCCCGCGAAGAGGCCGGTGCAGGATTACGCCTGCTTCACCTCACGCATCGGCTTGCCCTTCACCGGCGCACCGTTGGCCTTGTAGTACTTGGCCGTGCTGCGTGGCAATGGCTTGCGGCCACGGATCTTGTCGGAGATTTTCTCGGCGATCATGATCGTGGTGGCGTTGAGGTTGCCGGTGATGATGATCGGCATGATCGACGCATCGACCACGCGCAGGCCTTGCATGCCATGCACGCGGCCTTCGCCATCGACCACCGCCATGTCGTCGGTGCCCATCTTGCACGAGCAGGACGGGTGGAACGCGGTTTCGGCGTGCTCGCGGATGAATTTGTCCAGCTCTTCATCGGTCTGCACGTGCGCGCCTGGGCTGATTTCGCGACCGCGATACGGGTCCAGCGCCGGCTGGGCCATGATCTCGCGGGTCAGGCGGATGCCGTCGCGGAACTCTTGCCAGTCCTGTTCGGTGGCCATGTAGTTGAACAGGATGCTCGGGTGCTGGCGCGGATCCTTGGACTTGGCCTGGATACGGCCACGGCTTGGCGAACGCATCGAACCCATGTGCGCCTGGAAGCCGTGTTCTTTCACGCCGTTGGAGCCGTTGTAATTGATCGCCACCGGCAGGAAGTGGTACTGGATGTTCGGCCATTCGAACTCAGGACGGGTGCGGATGAAACCACCGGCCTCGAACTGATTGCTGGCGCCGATGCCGGTGCCGTTGAACAGCCACTCGGCACCGATGGCCGGCTGGTTCCACCACAGCAGCGATGGGTACAGCGACACCGGCTGGGTGCAGGCGTACTGCAGATACAGTTCCAGGTGGTCCTGCAGGTTCTCGCCGACGCCCGGCAGGTCGTGGACCACCGGAATGTCGAGGCTCTCCAGCAGGGCGCGCGGGCCGACACCGGAGCGCTGCAGCAGCTGCGGCGAAGCGATGGCGCCGGAGCTGACGATGACTTCCTTGCGGGCACGGGCTTCAACGCGCTCTTCGCTGTCACCGACCAGATAGGTCACACCCACGGCGCGCTTGCCTTCGAAGAGTACGCGGTCGCTCAGGGCGTGGGTGACGATGGTCAGGTTAGGGCGCTTCTTGGCCTGGTCCAGGTAGCCACGGGCGGTGCTGGAGCGACGACCGTTCTTGGTCACCGAACGGTCCATCGGACCGAAGCCTTCCTGCTGGTAGCCGTTGAGGTCTTCAGTGCGTGGGTAACCGGCCTGTACACCGGCTTCGACCATGGCATGGAACAGTGGGTTGTTGCCAGCTTTTGGCGTGGCAACGCTGACCGGGCCGTCGCCGCCGTGGTAGTCGTTCGGGCCGATGTCGCGGGTTTCGGCCTTGCGGAAGTACGGAAGGCAGTCGAGGTAGGTCCAGTCTTCCAGGCCTGGCAGTTCAGCCCAGCCGTCGAAGTCCATGGCGTTACCACGGATGTAGCACATGCCGTTGATCAGCGAGGAGCCACCCAGGCCCTTGCCGCGGCCACATTCCATGCGGCGGCCATCCATGTGTGGCTCAGGGTCGGTCTCGTAGGCCCAGTTGTAGCGGCGGCCTTGCAGCGGGAAGGCCAGGGCCGCCGGCATCTGGGTGCGGAAATCGAAGCGGTAGTCGGGGCCGCCTGCTTCCAGCAGCAGCACCGAGACGTTGGCGTCTTCGGTCAGGCGGGTGGCCAGGGTGTTACCGGCCGAACCGGCACCGACGATGATGTAATCGAATTCTTGGGACATGCAAAGTACCCTCGTTGGCAGTGTTCAGGGAGCGGGAGCGCCCGTACGCAATGGCACGGGCGTGGCCAGACCGGTCTTAGAAGACCGAGTTGTAGCCGCCCAGCTCGACCTGCACCGACTTGATGCGAGTGTATTGAGCCAGCGAGCTGACGCCGTTTTCACGGCCGACGCCCGACTGCTTGTAGCCGCCAACCGGCATCTCGGCTGGCGATTCACCCCAGGCGTTGATCCAGCAGATACCGGCTTCGAGCTTGTGGATGATGCGGTGTGCGCGGGTGATGTCGTTGGTGCATACGCCCGCAGCCAGGCCGTACTCGGTGTCGTTGGCGCGGCGGATGACTTCTTCTTCGGTTTCGTAGGTGAGGATGCTCATCACCGGGCCGAAGATCTCTTCCTTGACGATGGTCATGTCGTCGCGGCAGTCGGTGAACACGGTCGGGGCGACGAAGGCGCCCTTGGCGAACGCGCCTTCGGTCAGACGCTCACCGCCGCACAGCACGCGGGCGCCTTCTTCCTTGCCCTTGGCGATGTAGCCCAGGACGCTTTCCATGTGCGCGAAGCTGACCAGCGGACCGAAGTTGGTGTTCTCGTCTTCCGGGTTGCCGATGCGGATGCGGGCGACGCGTTCGGCGATCTTGGCTTCGAACGCGGCTTTCATCGCTGCCGGAACGAACACGCGGGTGCCATTGGTGCAGACCTGACCGGAGCTGTAGAAGTTGGCCATCATCGCGATGTCGGCGGCCTTGTCCAGGTCGGCGTCGTCGCAGATGATCAGCGGCGACTTGCCACCCAGTTCCATGGTCACTTCCTTGAGCGAGGAGCTCGAAGCGCTGGCCATGACTTTCTTGCCGGTGGTGGTGCCGCCGGTGAAGGAGACTTTCTCGATGCGCGGGTGCTCGGTCAGCAGGGTGCCGACTTCACGGCCGCTGCCGGTCAGGACGTTGAACACGCCATCCGGCAGACCGGCTTCGGTGAAGATCTCGGCCAGCTTCAGGGTGGTCAGCGAGGTGACTTCCGACGGCTTGAAGATCATCGCGTTGCCGGCGGCCAGGGCTGGCGCAGACTTCCACAGGGCGATCTGGATCGGGTAGTTCCACGCGCCGATACCGGCAGTCACGCCCAGCGGCTCGCGGCGGGTGTAGACGAAGGACGATTCGCGCAGCGGGATCTGCTCGCCTTCGATGGCCGGGATCAGGCCTGCGTAGTACTCCAGCACATCGGCACCGGTGACGATGTCGACGTAGCGGGTTTCGGAGTACGACTTGCCGGTATCCAGGGTTTCCAGCATGGCCAGCTCGTCGTTGCGCTCGCGCAGGATGTCGACGGCGCGGCGCAGGATGCGCGAACGCTGCATGGCGGTCATCGCGGCCCAGACTTTCTGGCCACGTTCGGCGCTCTCGACGGCGCGCTCGACGTCAGCCTCGGTCGCACGCTGGACGTGGGCAAGGACTTCGCCGGTGGCCGGGTTGATGGCTTCGAAAGTGGCATCCCTGCCAGCGTCGACATAACCACCATCGATGTAGAGTTTTTGCGTTCCGAAACGGGCCATAGAGTCCTCGCAAGTGCAGTGTGTGATTGGCTAGCCGCGTCGTGCTCCTGCCGGTTGGGCAGTCGCTGCGTGCGATCGTTCAGCCGCCTGGGGGTTGGTAGCCAGGTCGTGCTGCTTAGCCAGTTGTAGATCCATGTATTCGTAGGCGATCCGTATTGCCTGCTCGGTGTCGAACGCGTCGCCCGAGAGCGCACCACGCAGCCACAGGCCGTCGATCAGGGCCGCCAGCCCGCGAGCAGCCTTGCGTGCATGGTAGAGCGGCAAGACACGACGGAACTGGCAGCACAGGTTGGAGTAAAGGCGGTGATCGTTGATCCGCTGCAACCTGTGCAAGGACGGCTGGTGCATGCTGGCGGCCCAGAAGGCCAACCAGGTTTTCATTGCCGGGCCGCTGACCTGGCTTGCGTCGAAGTTGCCTTCGACGATCACTCTCAGGTGCGCCCGCGGGCTGTCGTCGGTGAGGGCTTGTCGGCGGGCGACGGTGCCTTCGCTCAACGCATTCATGAGGTAGCGCATGGTCGCTGCGATCAGGCCGTTCTTGTCCTGAAAGTAGTGACTGATGATGCCGTTCGACACACCGGCCAAACGGGCAATCAGCGCAATGCTGGCATCTCCCAGACCGACCTGGTCGACAGCCTGCAATGTGGCGTCGATCAACTGCTGGCGGCGGATGGGTTGCATACCGACCTTGGGCATCTTGCTATCTCCTCAGGCCTGCGAGCGGACAACACGCATCCGACTCGGCGAGGGCCAGTCTATTTTGTTTTGATTGAACGTTCAATCAATAAAGAATAAGCTCTGCGACAATTTGTGCCATTGACAGTCTTTCAGGCGGTCGAGAAGGCACGGATTGACACCCCAGGAAAACGTGTAACCCCCGGAATACAAGGCGTTGACGGGCAAGAACGGTGCATGGACAGATTCTGCCGAGCGGTCGATGACCGCGCGGACGACCCTTGGAGCGGGTCAGGCGAGCTGTGACCAATGCGCGCATCCAGTGAGGATGAAGGCGCTCAGGTGCAGTCCGCCGGTCTGTTTTTTTGCAGCGTTTCGATTCGGGATCACGGTTTCCAAGGTGCTTTTATAACACCTGACGCAGTGGAGCTATTGCACCAATTGCGCGGGAAATGACTGATTAGCCTCCACAGCCGTACTGCCCGGAGCATTCGTGCAATGAGTTCTGCCTCCCTGACAAAGCCCCCCGCCGAGAGGGTTCGGGTCAACCGCGTGGTGTTCCTCACCTCCGCGCTGCTGGTCCTCGCGTTGACTGCCTTGCTTATCGCTGTACCCGAAACCGCCGGCCAGGTGCTGGGCGTGGCCCAAAAATGGCTGACGCGCACTTTCGGCTGGTACTACATGCTGGTGATCTGCGGTTACCTCGTGTTCGTCGTCTACCTGGCCTTCTCCGACTACGGCAAGCTCAAGCTGGGCGGCAAGGACGACCAGCCCGACTTCAGCTACGGCGCCTGGGCCGGCATGCTGTTCTCCTCCGGTATTGGCATTTCGCTGCTGTATTTCGGCGCATCCGAACCGCTGGACCACTATTTCAATCCGCCGGAAGGCACCCCTGCCAGCCTCGAGGCTGCGCGCCAGGGCCTGCAACTGACCTTTCTGCACTGGGGCCTGCACGGTTGGGCGATCTACGCCCTGGTGGGTCTGGCCGTGGGCTACTTCGCCTACCGCCACAACCAGCCGCTGGCGCTGCGTTCGGCGCTGTACCCGCTGGTCGGTGAGCGTTGGGTCAAGGGCGCGGCCGGCAATGCCGTGGACATCTTCGGCATGTTCGTCACCCTGCTGGGCCTGGTGACCAACCTCGGTATTGGCTCGATGCAGGTCTCCTCGGGCCTGGAGTACCTGTTCGGCATGGATCACAGCAAGACCAATCTGCTGGTGGTCATTCTGGTGATGGCCGGTGTGGCCACCGTAGCCGCGGTCTCGGGTGTGGAAAACGGCATTCGCCGCCTGTCCAACCTGAACATCATGCTGTTCAGCGGGCTGTTGATCTTCGTCCTGCTCGGCGGCAATACCCTGCACCTGCTCAACGGCTTCGTGCAGAACGTCGGCGACTACCTCAACGGCATCGTACTCAAGACCTTCGACCTGTATGTCTATGAAGGCGAGGCCGGCAAGTCCGAGCGCTGGCTGGGCCTGTGGACCGTGTTTTACTGGGCCTGGTGGATCTCCTGGGGCCCGTTCGTCGGCATGTTCATCGCCCGTATCTCCAAGGGTCGTACCGTGCGCCAGCTGGTCAGCGGCGTGCTGCTGATCCCGCTGGGCTTCACCCTGGCGTGGCTGTCGATCTTCGGCAACACCGCGCTGGACCTGGTGATCAACCAGGGCGCCGTTGAGCTGGGCAAGACAGCGCTGGAGCAGCCCTCGATGTCGATCTACCAGTTGCTGGAGTACTTCCCGGCGGCCAAGATCGTGATCGGTGTGGCGGTGTTCGTCGGCTTCGTGCTGTTCCTCACCCCAGCCGACTCGGGCGCGGTGATGATGGCCAACCTTTCGTGCAAAGGCGGCCAGGTCGACGAGGATGCGCCGCACTGGATGGTGGTGTTCTGGTCGGTGATCATCACCCTGGTTACCATCGGCCTGCTGTTCGCCGGCAACTTCGAAGCCATGCAGACCATGGTGGTGTTGGCCGGCCTGCCGTTCTCGGTGGTGCTGGTGCTGTTCATGTTCGGCCTGTACAAGGCGATGAAGCAGGATGTCGCGGTCGAGCAGGAGCGCGCGGAGCTGGCTGCCCGTGGCCGTCGCGGCTTCAGCGAGCGCCTCACGCAACTGGAGCTTGAGCCGACCCAGGCGGTGGTGCAGCGCTTCATGGACAAACAGGTCAGCCCGGCCCTCAAGGAGGCGGCGGAACAACTGCGCGCCCTGGGCTTCGAGGTGGAGACCCGTGTCGGTCAGTCGCGCAACATGATGGGCGTGCGGGTGATGATGGAAGAGGGCAACCCGTTCGTTTATGAAGTCAGCCTGGACGGCTACCTGGCGGCACCGAGCGAGGCGTCTGCCGGGGGCGAACCAGAAGTGCGCCAGCGCTTCTACCGCGCCGAGGTGTACCTGCACAACGGCAGCCAGGAGTACGACCTGATGGGCTTCCTGCCTGAGCAGATCGTGCGCGATGTGCTCGATCAGTTCGAAAGCCACCGCCAGTTGCTGGGGCGTGTCTACAGCTGATCGCTTAGGCGGCGTATCGTTGTGAAAAGGGCTCTGTCGAATGACAGGGCCCTTTTTCTTCAGCGGGCGGTCACGTTGGGGCGGACCGGCGATTGCCGTTGCCCATGGTCAACCGGTGCGCAAAAGCATTATGTACCTCCCAGTGATATCGACTGGCGCGGAGGCTTTGGCTTCATTTCACAACGAGCCTTGAGCATGTCTACTACCTCCGTGAGTTACCCACCCTACGACCTGTACAGCGCAGTCGCTGCGCAGTTCGCTAATCGACCGACCTTGCGCGAAGTGCTCGACCAGCAGGTCATGAAGATAATCGTCGAGCAGTATCCGCTGATCGCGATTCATCGCCCCGAGATGACTTCTGCACAGCCACTCTCGCTGCTTTGCTCCACCGCAGATGACACCTACCGCACTGAGTTGCTGATCGACCATCTGCTGCAGTTGGTGCTCGATGGCAAGCGCGTGGATTTCGCCAGCATGGGCGCTTATGCGCTGAGCCTGAATCCGTACCAACGCCTCTTCGCCATCAAGTCGCCCTTCGAAACCAGTGATGGAGACCTGATCAAGCCCGAGAAGCTGGTCGAACCGCTCGACAAGATGCTGCCTCTGTTGCCCCACTATCTGCAGCAGGCGCAGATCGGCTACTGGAATGGCGACGGCCAGGGCAACCGGGATCTCTGGTTGCAGCAAGTGCTGCGTGCCAGCCTGCTGCAAGGCCTGGACGAGGCTGACCTTGAGGAGGCCGAGCGCGCCTGCCTGCGCCAACTGCTGTTGGGGAACACGCGTAACGTCGAGGTGCAGGCCGTTCGCGTGCAGATGCACTTGGGCGATCGACAAAGCAGTGAACTGTTGCCCGGCTTACTGGTGACGACCCTCGACACACCTCGTCCGCTGGTCTTTTGGTGCCAGCCGGATGGAGAGGTGCGTAGCTTCGAGTCACTGAGTGCCTTCGGCCGAGGGCTGCAGTTGCAGATGGCGCGGCGTTGCGAGTTCGATCGTATGAGCTGGAGTGGTTTCACGTCGGAGGGGGATGCGTTCGCCCTGCAAAGCGGGTTGCTGCTGGAGGTCCTGCTCGAGCGTCAGTCGCGTGTGCGCTGGGGGGCGGCTGATAGCGTCGCCGAGCTGGAGCGCCGGGTCGATGGTGCCTTTGACCCCTCGCGTTTTTTTGCTCAGCGCAGCAATGTGCCTGCCAAGCCGGTTGCCCTGTCGCTACCTGCTGGGATTCGGAGGGCCGGGGCTGAGGGGCAGGCCACCTATTTGCAGGCCATGCTCGATCTGACGCTGTTGCAGGGGAGTGACGGTGGTGAGCGCGCCATGGAAGGGGTGGATGATCTGCACACCTATGCAGCCCGTCGTCTTCGCGAGGAAATGCTTGCCGATCATCCAGTCGATGCCAACTACTTTGCCGATGATCTGCTCCTGACCATCGACACCTTTGTCAGCGACGGTCATGGCCTGGGTTTTGGGCAAAAGATCGACAGCCGTACCGTGACCCTGGCCGAGCTGGCCATCAGTCGGCTGGCTGCTTCGCAGGGTGGCGTGGTGACACACATCGCCCACCGTAATGAACAGTTGATCATGGACTGGATGAATGTCGATTACATCCGTGAACTGGTCGCACGCGTCGATATCGGCGGCACCTACCCGACCTACGTCAACGACCTGCTCGCCGATGCCACCGACAACGCCGAGCGTATCGCCCGTTTCGGTCGCCAATGGCGTATCACTTTGATGTTCGATACCGCTCGGGCGGTGGTGGTCAATCGCCTGGATACGTTTGCCTATGGTGCAGTCGCCCGCTTCTGTCGCGATGGAGACGCGCAAGCGGCCGGGGTGAGAATTGCACCCTTGGCCTTCAGGCGTTCTCCGACCTCGAAGAAAGTGGATCGAGTGCACGGTTTCTATGTCATTGAAATCGTCGACTCCGGCCAGGGTGTGCTGTATTGCCCTGTGTACACAGACGGCGCGGTCCATCTCTTCAAGGACGTCGATACCTTGATGGGGGCCATCCGCAAGCCTGGCAAACTACAGAACCTCGCGCTGATGTGGATGGATCAGAGCGAGCGTCCTGTCTACGACAATGGGGGATTCAACGAACCTCACCTGCCGCACTGGGTGTTCGACCCCTTCAGTCCACTGGACAAGCCTGATCCTGCTCAACTGGCGCTGGAATTCTGGGAGCAGGACATCGACGCACGGATGTTCCAGGCGCGGCATCAGGTGTTGGTCGAGCTGGCCGACCGTTCGGCGGTGAGCAACAGCGAGTTGCGGTGGGGGGTAGTGATCGCGTTTGGCTGGGAGCTGCTCAATGCGGTATTGCCTGTGCTGCCAGGCCCGGTGGTTTCGATTGCCTGGCTGTACATGGGCATCCGCAGCCTGGCCAGCGATGTACAGGGGCTTGGCAGTGACAGCACGGGGGAACGCATTCAGGCCGTGATCGACCTTTTGAACAATACCTTGATGGCATTGATCCATCTGCAGACCCCCAGGAACACGGTGCTGGGGCCGCAGTACGATGTTACGTCGCTCGAAGAACTGCCCGCGGCGCAGGACGTAGCGCTTCACCCGCTGCCGGAGCCTGAACGCAAGCCTGCGGGGCTGGTGCGTGACTTGTACGGCACCACGCAGACACATCTGGACTTTTCGTGGCGTGGGGCTGGCGGCCTCAACGGACTTTCGGCTTCTCAACGCAGTCGCGTGCGCGAATTGGCGGTCGAGGTATCGCTGGCTGGACACGCGCCCGACACGCAAGGCGCAACGGCGGGCTTGACTGCCGTCGACGGCAGGTACTACGTCAAGCTGGGGCAAGAGGTCTATCAGGTCGTTCTCCATGAAGGGGTGGTGAGAATCGTGGGGCCTGACCTGACGTCAGGACCTTGCCTGTACAACGATGGCGGTGGCTGGCGCATCGATACACGGTTGCAGGGGGGCGGTGGGCGTGGGCGCAGCGCTGCGCAGGAACGGCTGCGCCAGAAGATTGCCGCTACGATCCAAAAGTCGCTGGAAGAGGTGGAGCATCATTTGCTTGAGGCAAACAAGCCGATTCCTGAGTACCTGAGACAGAACAGCCAGATCCAGGAGCTGCGGGCCAAGATCGTGAAGCTGGAGGAAACATTGAACCAACCTCCTCCCACGAACCCGGAAGACCTCTCCCGATTCAAGACGTTGTCCGAACTGTACACAGCAAAGCGCGATGAGCTATTGCGCGCGATGCAGGACCTGCGCCGGCAGCGTGTCGAGCTGGTCTACTCCATGTTCGAGCACCAAGCCAGCGCGCAGCAGAGCATTGTCGAGCTGCTGGATAACCCCAACTATACGCGCACAACCGCCCATGGCAGGGACCTGCGACAAGCCCTTTCGAATGCACGTCACGACTTGATTGGCTATGGCCTGTTCCTTCTGGATGAAGCGGTGGCTGTGGGTAGTTTCCGCGAGTATGACCAGATCGTCCGCAACCTGAGCGGAGCTACGCCAGAAAACCGCGCGGTTCTCTACGCCAAGTGTCGAGAGTTGCTCGAGGGCATGGTCCTGGACCAACCAAGGATCATGGAGGTTTCAAGCCAAATGGATCATGTGCTGGCGGTCAGCGATATCGATATGAAGATCCAATCGAGCAGGGGCTCGGTCACCGTCGCTCAGGTCATCGCCTCGCGCAAGACTTCTACGGTCATGATTCGCTTCTTCCAGGCGATGAGCCTGGCCGAACTGGCACTTCGCTTCGAGGAGGGTGCCGCCAGCCAGCATTACACGATCTTCCGCGACGCGATTGCCAGCTACCGTTTGCGTGTAGCCGCAAATGCCCACCATCTGTCGATGTTCTGCGAACTGCCTATCGCCGAGCGCATCGAGGTGCTGCAAGGTGCCTGGGATGAGTATCTGGCGGCGATTCTCAACTGCGACCGCATCAGCAAGCTGGGCAGCGGGCTGGTCGATACCCAGCGCCTGGCAGCCTACAGAGAGCAGATGGTGAGCCTGAAGAAGATGGCAGGCGATGCGCTGGTAGAAGCCATGCGTGAGCAAGCTTCCGGACAAACCCAGGCCTCGCGCCGAATGGTTTATCCACTGCGGGTACTGCAAGTGGCGCGGACCCTTGCAGGTCAGACAGTGCTAGGTACAGAGGTGATGCTCGATGGGCAGGCGCAATTGCAGGTCAAGGGCGCGTTCAGCACCAAGATCCAGCACCGGTTTCAAAAGGTAGGCGGGACCTGGTTAGAGGAGGTCGAGAGCACGGAGCCTGAGTCGCAGTCGCGGACCTCGACGCCGGAATTCGAGAGGAAAAGCCGTGAACTGGCCGAAGGCATATTGGCGCAAAACGAGAGCGTCATCGAGCAGGCCAAGGCATTGGTAAGCAATGACGCGCAGGACAGCGGGTTGATCTCGATGCTTGATGCGCAGATCGCTGAAGTACTGGAGTTGCGCGAGCAATTGGCGGACGCGGATAGCACCGACAGCCTGTTAGGCCGCCTGGATGACGCGGTGATCCGGTTGCGCGAGCAGAAGCGCGAATGCCTGATCGAGCTTTATACCAAGACGCGCTATCCCGCTGCCCGGGGTCTGAGCTTTCTCCATCAGCAAGGCTTGATCACGGTTGAGTACGTGGGGCCGCGCAAGCAGGTTTCAGATGGCTATCTGGATGAATACCGCATCAATCTGCTCAAGTCACCTGGCGACAGTAAAGGCCGGCCCCTGTGGGCCGCGCACTTCCACTTCGCCGACTCACAGGCGGCGCCCACGGCATTCGGCAAAGGCCATCTGAAGCTCTGGAGCCAGCGCAAGATGGGCTACAGGGAGCAGATGAGGGCTGCGAGCGAGGGGCAGGTGCTGAGCATCTACCGGGGCAACCTGACCTACGCCCAGGCCAAGGACATCATTCCCTTCAACAGCCTGTAGGCGCTCTGAACGGCCAAGCGATCAACGGTTGCTGTAGCGACCGTTGCGACCGTGCGCCGACATGGCCTGGTTGCTGCGTTCGGCGATCATCTGGCGCAGTTCGATCAACTCGATGCCCTGGCGCTTGAGCCCGGGCATCTCTCGTTCGAGCACTTCGAGAGTCTGCGGGTAGGGGTGGCCGATCAGCACCGCTGAACCTTGCTTGCGGGCAAGCTCGATGCCTCGGCGCAATTGGCCGGCGATGGCTTCGGCTGTGCGTACGTCATCCAGAAACACATCCCGCGAGACGTGCGCCAATCCGATCGCCTGGGCCTCGGCCGCCGCCACCGTGGCGGCGCTGGTGCGGCTGTCGACGAAGAACAGCTCACGGCCCTGCAAGTTACCCATCAACCAGGCCATGGCGTCGCGCTGTGCGGTCATGCGGCTGCCCATGTGGTTGTTGATGCCTGCGGCGAAGGGCACCTTGAGCAGCGCTCCGTCGAGGCGTCGTGCCAGCTCCTCGAGGGGTAGCCCCGGATGCCAGGCATAGGGCCCGGTGGCCGGGTCCATCGGCATGTGCAGGATCACCGTACGTCCGGCCTTGTGGGCCTGGCGGGCGAAATCGGTGGCGTGCGGGGTGTCGGGCATGATCGCCATGGTGACCGGCCCGGGCAGGGCGAGGGTTCGGCTGTCGCGCTCGCTGTTCTGGCCCAGGTCGTCGATGATGATGCTCATGTAGGCCTTGGCCGGTGCCGCATGTGCGGTACCGGCCAGCAGGCAGAACAGCGTGAACAGCAGAAAACGCATGGTGGTTATCAATCACCCTTGGTGATGTTCAGGCCCTTGAGCAGGCTGAGCGCCTGGCTCAGCTGGAAGTCGTTATCCTGCGGGCGCTCGGTACGCTTGCTGCTGCCGGTCGGACGATCTGCGCCACCATTGCCGTTGCCCAGGTGACCCTGCAGATCGGCTTCCTTGAAGTTGTCCGTGTCGGCTTCTGCAGTGAGCTTGGCCTGGCGTACTTCAATGTCCGGCACAATACCCTGTGCCTGGATCGAGCGGCCGTTGGGGGTGAAGTACAGCGCGGTAGTGAGCTTCAGTGCGCGGTCGTTGGCCAGTGGCAGCACGGTCTGTACCGAGCCCTTGCCGAAGCTGTCGGTGCCCATCAGCACGCCGCGTTTCTGGTCCTGCAGGGCACCGGCGACAATCTCCGAAGCCGAGGCGCTGCCGCCGTTGATCAGTACCACCAGCGGTACGCCTTCGCTGGCGTCGGCCGGGTCGGCGGAGAAGCGCAACTCGGAGTTGGCGATACGGCCCTTGGTGTAGACGATCAGGCCTTTGGTGAGGAAGTGGTCGGCCACTTCCACTGCCGACTGCAGGACGCCGCCGGGGTTGTTGCGCAGGTCCAGGACCAGGCCGCGCAGCTTCTTGCCGTTATCCTTGCGCAGCTTGGCCAGAGCCTTGCCGACTTCTTCGCCGGTCTTGACCTGGAACTGGGTGATACGGATATAGCCGTAGTCGTTCTCGAGCAACTGGCTCTTCACGCTCTTGACCTGGATGACCGCGCGGGCCAGCGTCACGTCGAAGGGCGTGCCGCCATCGCGTACCAGGGTCAGGGTGATCTTCTGGCCGATCTTGCCGCGCATCTTGTCGACGGCCTCGGTCATGGTCTGGCCGCGGGTCGGGGCGCCGTTGATCTTGACGATCAGGTCGCCCGCCTCGATGCCGGCGCGTGAGGCCGGAGTGTCGTCGATGGGCGAGACCACCTTGACGAAGCCGTCCTCCATGCCAACCTCGATGCCCAGGCCGCCGAATTCGCCGCTGGTGCTTTCCTGCAGCTCCTGGAAGTCTTCAGGGCCGAGGTAGGCCGAGTGCGGGTCAAGGTTGCTGAGCATGCCCTTGATGGCATTTTCCAGCAGGGTCTTGTCGTCCACCGGCTCGACATAGGCTGCCTTGATGCGGTCCATGACCTCGGCGAAGGTGCGCAGTTCGTCCAGCGGCAGCGGCGCCTTGGCCGTCACCTCGGTGGCCGGCACGGCAGCCGCCTTGGCGGGCTTGACCGGCTCTGCGGCGCTGGCCAGGGGCGCGCCGACGACCAGAGCTATGGTCAGGGCCAGCTGGGTGAGGCGAGACGAGTGCAGCATGTCGAACGAACTCCTGATCCTGTAGGTGCTCCCGCGGGAGCATCGGTGCGGCCCACCGTCGGGCCTGACCGTAAATGTTGCGGTGCCTAGCCTCGGCACCATTGCGCAGGGTCGGTGGGCCGGCCCTGCTGGCGAATCGCGAAGTACAAACCTGCGCTGTCCTGGCCGCCGCTGTCGCCGACGGTAGAAATGGCTTCCCCGGCCTTGACGATGTCGCCGGCGCTCTTGAGCAGGCTCTGGTTATGGCCGTACAGGCTCAAGTAGCCATTACCATGGTCGAGAATGACCAGAAGTCCAGCGCCGCGCAACCAGTCGGCGAACACCACGCGCCCGCCATGTACGGCGCGCACCTGAGTGCCGGCACTGGCGCTGATCATCACACCGTCCCACTTGGCACGCGCATCACCGCCTCGCGTGTCGCCGAAGCGTGCCAGCAATCGACCATTGACTGGCCATGGAAGTTTTCCACGGGCGGCGGAAAATGCACCACCGTAGTTGGCGCCATCGCTGGACACCAGCGGGCCGAGCACGGTGCGGGCCTTTTTCGGCGGCTCTTGCGGCTCGTCGCGGCGAGCGTCGGCCAGCGCCTGTTCCTTGCGCCGCTTCTCTTCTTCCTGCTTGGCCAGCAGCGCCTTCTGCCGCGCTTCTTCGGCTTCACGGGCCTGGCGGGCGAGGGTTTCCTCGATGGTCTTGAGCACCTTGGCGAGGTCGGCCTGGTCCTGTTCGCGGGCCTGAAGCTTCTGGTCGCGATCCTTGACGTCGCTGTTGAGCTTGGCCAGTACCTGCTGGCGCTTGCTGCGTTCGGCCTCCAGTGCCTGGCGGCGGCTGTCGAGGTCGGCGCGCTGGGCCATCAGCTGTTCCTGCTGGCCGGAAATTTCCAGTTCGACATTGGCCAGCTGGCGCAAGGTTTCGTTGAAGGTGCGCAGTTGTTCCAGGCGTGCCTTGCTCAGGTAGTCGTAGTACGTGAGGGTGCGAGCGAACTTCTCGGGATTCTGCTGGTTGAGCAGCAGCTTGAGGTATTCCTCGCGACCGTTCTGATAAGCGGAGCGGGCCTGGATCGCGATCAGTCGTTGCTGTTCAACGCGGGCGCTCTGGAGTTTTTTTTTCTCGTGGTCAAGGCGCTCCAGCTCGCCCTCGGTCTTTTTTAGTTCTTGCTGAAGACCCTCCACCTGCTTTTCGAGATTGCCGATATCGGTCTCGGTGGACTTGAGGTCTTTCTGCACGCCGGCTTTCTCTTCCTGGAGCTTGCCCAGCATTTTCTTGAGCTCGGCGATGTCCTGGCGAGTGGCGTCCAGTTGTTGCTGGGTCTGCGCGCGCTCGTCGGCGAACGCCGGACTGAGCAGGCATGACAGGGCTAGGAGTATGAGGGCGCGGCGCATGGAATCGGGCGTACCAGGGATGGAGACTGGCCTAGTATGCCCGCCTGAGCGTGCAAAAAAAACGCCCCGCTGCGGGTGCGGCGGGGCGTTTGTCCGGAAATCACGTCAGGGTGCGCTGCGTCTCGGCCCCAACGCGCAGTCTCAAGCGTCGATCAGGATCGAGGTTCCGGTCATTTCGGCAGGCTTCTCCAGCCCCAGCAGCTTGAGCATGGTCGGCGCCACATCGGCCAGCACGCCGCCGTCACGGACTTTCACGCTGCGCTTGCCGACATAGATGAACGGTACCGGCTCGGTGGTGTGCGCGGTGTGCGCCTGGCCAGTGGACTCGTCTTCCATCTGCTCGACGTTGCCGTGGTCGGCGGTGATCAGCGCTTCGCCACCGACCTTGTCCAGCGCCTCGACGATGCGCCCGACACAGCCGTCCAGCGCCTCGACGGCCTTGACCGCCGCGTCGAATACGCCGGTGTGGCCGACCATGTCGCCGTTGGCGTAGTTGACCACGATCACGTCATAACGCTGTTGCTCGATGGCCTCGACGATGCGGTCGGTCACTTCCGGCGCGCTCATTTCAGGCTGCAGGTCGTAGGTGGCGACCTTCGGCGACGGAATGAGGATGCGCTCTTCGCCTTCGAACGGCTCTTCACGTCCGCCGGAGAAGAAGAAGGTCACGTGGGCGTACTTTTCGGTCTCGGCGATGCGCAGCTGGGTCTTGCCGTTCTTGGCCAGGTACTCGCCCAGCACGTTGTTCAGGCTGGCTGGGGCAAAGGCCGCGGGGGCGGGGATCTTCGCCGAGTACTGGGTCAGGCCGATGTAGGCCGCGAGCTTCGGCAGGCGCGCACGGGGGAACTCGTTGAAATCGGCTTCGACGAATACCCGCGACAGTTCACGGGCGCGGTCGGCGCGGAAGTTCATGAAGATCACCGCGTCGCCGTCTTCGACCTTGACCGCCTCGCCGATGCGCGTGGCCTTGACGAATTCGTCGCTCTCATCGCGTGCATAGGCTGCTTCAAGCCCAGCCACAGCGCTGTCTGCGCTGTACTCGGCGGTGCTGTCGACGATCAGGTTGTAGGCGGCGCTGACGCGGTCCCAGCGGTTGTCACGGTCCATCGCGTAATAGCGGCCGATCAGGCTGGCGATGCGGCCCTTGCCCAGCTTGGAGAAGGTCGCGTCGAGCAGTTCGATGGACGACTGGGCGCTGCGCGGAGGGGTGTCGCGGCCGTCGAGGAAGGCGTGCAGGTAGATTTTCTCGGCGCCACGCTGGGCGGCCAGTTCGGCCATGGCGACGATATGGTCCTGGTGGCTGTGCACGCCGCCGTCGGAGAGCAGGCCCAGCAGGTGCACGGCCTTGCCTGCTGCAACTGCCTTGTCCACGGCGCCGGTGAGTACCGGGTTTTCGAAGAACTCGCCGTCGCGGATGGCCTTGGTGACCCGGGTGAAGTCCTGGTACACCACACGGCCGGCGCCGAGGTTCATGTGACCGACTTCGGAGTTGCCCATCTGCCCGTCCGGCAGGCCGACATCCATGCCGGAACCGGAGATCAGGCCATGCGGCTGGGTGGCGCGCAGGCGGTCATAGACCGGTGTGTTGGCGGCGTAGATGGCGTTGTATTCGGGGCTTTCGCTGTGACCGAAACCATCCAGGATGATCAGGACCAGGGGCTTGGGCGTGCTCGTCATCAATCAAACTCACGGTTGTTCAAAGATGATAAAGACACGCATTTTAGGGCAAATCGGCCAGCGACGGCGAATATTCGTCGGTTCGTACGACCAGCGTCCCGACGGGTTGCAGATGAAGGCTGTTTCCGAGCCGGCCCGGCGGGCTTTGGCGGGCATGGGTGGCTGTGTATACTGGCCGGCATTTTCAATCGCCTGGAACACCCCTGATGGTTGCTCACCTGATTCAATTCGCGACAGATCACTTCATCCTGGTTGCGATCTTCTTCGTCCTGCTGATCCTGCTGCTGGTCAATGAAATCCGCCGCGGCGGCCAGAGCCTGAGCAACGGCCAACTGACCGCGCTGGTCAACGCCGAGAAGGGCGTGGTGATCGATATCCGTCCAAGCAAGGAATACTCCGCCGGCCACATCGTGGGGGCGCTGAACATTCCGCAGGACAAAGTCATCGGCCGCATTGCCGAGCTGGAAAAACACAAAGAAAAGACCCTGATCATCGTCGATGCGATGGGCCAGCAGTCCGGCACCATCTGCCGCGAGCTGCTCAAGGCTGGCTTCACCGCTGCCAAGCTCAGCGGTGGTGTGTCCAGCTGGAAAGCCGATAACCTGCCCCTGGTGAAGTGATATGAAGCCCGTCATCGTCTACTCCAGCGACTACTGCCCCTACTGCATGCGCGCCAAGCAACTGCTGGCGAGCAAGCAGGTGGCGTTCGAGGAAATCCGTGTCGACGGCAAGCCGCAGCTGCGCGCCGAGATGGCGCAGAAGGCCGGGCGTACCTCGGTGCCGCAGATCTGGATCGGCAGCACCCACGTTGGCGGTTGCGATGACTTGTTTGCGCTGGAGCGCTCGGGCAAGCTCGACGCCCTGCTCGAGGCCTGATTCACGCCTCTTTCAACCATTTTCAGAAAAGGATCTGCCATGACTGACCAACAGAACAACGGCGCCGCCGAAGAGAACAGCCCACAATTCTCCCTGCAGCGCATCTACGTGCGTGACCTGTCGTTCGAAGCCCCGAAAAGCCCGCAGATCTTCCGCCAGCAGTGGGAACCCAGCGTCGCGCTGGACCTGAACACCCGCCAGAAGGCCCTGGAAGGTGACTTCCATGAGGTCGTGCTGACTCTGTCGGTTACCGTCAAGAACGGCGAAGAAGTCGCCTTCATCGCTGAAGTTCAGCAGGCGGGCATCTTCCTGATCTCGGGTCTGGACGCAGCTTCCATGAGCCACACCCTGGGTGCGTTCTGCCCGAACATCCTGTTCCCGTACGCGCGTGAAACCCTCGACAGCCTGGTGACCCGTGGCTCGTTCCCGGCGCTGATGCTGTCGCCGGTGAACTTCGATGCCCTGTACGCTCAGGAGCTGCAGCGCATGCAGGAAGCCGGCGAAGCGCCTTCCCTGCAGTAATCGTTATCGCGCGGCATAAAAAACCCTCGGGATCGACCCGAGGGTTTTTTTATGGGCGCAAGCCGAACTTCAGCCGAACTGCTTCTGTTGTTGCTGCTGCTTGGCCACTGCCTCCGACGCTGCCACGTAGGCTTCCTGGAACTCGTCGCTCTCCAGCCAGGCCATGGTCGCCGCTTCATCGGCGCCATCGAGCCAGGCGCGGTAAGCGGTGAACACCAGGACGATGTAGTCGGTGGCGTGCTCTTCCTTGTGCCCCTTGAGTACCAGCGCCAGCAATGGATCGACCAGGAACACCGAGATCATCGACACCAGGCTGGTTTCCTGGGCCTCCTTCATCTTGTCGAACAGGGCGTCATAGCTCCCGGACTCCATGGCCTTGTTGTACACCTGCTCGACACTGGCGCTGTCGCCAGCGCTGGCCTTGACCGCCTGGCCGCCGCGGACCATGCGGTTCTGCTTGGCCTTGGAGGCGGCGCGCTTGGCGCGTTTCTGTTGCTTGGTGTTGGAAGCCATGGGTGAATCCTTGGGTGTGTCCGGAAAAAACGCGTATTGAAGCCTAGTTGCCGCAGTTCTGGATAGGGCCCACTGGTCAGAAGCTGTAGGTGCCTGTCACCACCAGGCTGCGCGGATCGCCGAACTGGATCTGCGCGGCGCTGGTCGCCGAGCTGTAGTAGGTCTTGTCGGTGATGTTGTTCAGCGCAGCGCGAACGTCCCAGTCGTGGGTGCGGTAGCCGGCCAGTGCATCCCAGTGCCCATAGCCTGGCAGCACCGTGGTGTTCTGGTTGTCGGCGTAGCGTTCGCCGACCAGTACCAGGCCGGTTTCGGCGTACCAGCCCAGCTCCGGCTTCCAGGTCACGAACAGGCTGGCGTTGCGCCGCGCCACGTTGTTTACCCGGTTACCCTCCAGGCCGCTGTTGTCCTTGGCGATGATGGCATCCTGCAGGCCGATGCCGCCGCGTACGTACCAGTTGCCGACCACATTGCCCTGGGCGGTCAGCTCCACGCCACGCGAGCGTTGCAGGCCGGTGAGGATGGTGATGCCAGGGTTGTCCGGGTCAGTGGTGCGACGGTTGTAGAGCTCCAGCTCGTAGACGGCGAGGGTGGTGCTCAGGCGCTCGTCGAACCAGTCGCTCTTGACCCCGATTTCCTTCTGCCGGGTGTTCTCCGGAGCCGTTTCGTTGGTGTTGCCGGCAGCGCCGGGGGTGATACCGATCAGGCCGCCGCCGACCGGGGAATAGGTCTTGCTCCAGGAGGCATAGAACGAATGTTCCTGCCACGGCGAATAGACCACGCCCAGGCGCGGGCTGGTGCTGTTGTCGTCCTGTTTTTCCGAGATGCCTCGCAGCTTGTTGGTGGTTTCCACCTCGAATTGGTCGAAGCGCACGCCCGCCAGGATCTGCCATTGGTCGTTGAGGCGGATCTGGTCCTGCAGGTAGACGCCACGGCTATCGACCACCGTGTGGTTGTAGCTCGACGGCACCATGGGACCGTTGTGTTGCAGGCGCCGGTTGGGGTTGTTCAGGTTCAGCGACGGCACCGCCTGGCCACCGGCACTCACCGCCCGCGCGGTGTACAGGCGCGGATCGCGGCGCTGATTGCCGGATTCCAGTCCCAGCAGCAGCTTGTGCTCCAGGCCCCAGGTGCTGACATCGCCCTCGGCCTCGAGGTTGTTGAAAAGGTTGCGGGTGTTCAGGTCCTGCTGCCAGCGCTGGCGGGTCACCAGATTGGTGCTGGGGGTGTAGCCGGTGAGGTAGGTGTTGTCGAAGTCGCTGTCGAGCTTGAACAGGCTCAGGGTATGGCGCACTTGCCAGTTGTCGCCGAGCTGGTAGTTCAGGCGCGAGCGCAGCGACTGTGACTTGTCGTCGATGAAGTCGCGCTGCGTGTCGCCGTACGTAGTGCTGCGCCCGACATCCGCCGGACGACCGCCGACGCCAGGAATGCCGCGATCCGGGGTGCGGTTGTAGCGGCTGTATTCGTACTGCACCAGCCAGTTCAGGTCGGGGTTCAGTTGCCAGCTCAGCGACGGGGCGAACAGTTGGCGGTTGCCATCGACCCCATCGCGGAAACTGTTGTTGTCCTGGTTGCCCATGTTCAGGCGCACGCTGATGTCGTCGTTCAGGTCGGCACTGAGATCGGCGTACAGGCTGCGCAGGTCCTCGCTGCCGCCCTGGGCTTCGATGGTAGAGCGCCGGCCATGCTCGGGCGCCTTGCTCACCCGATTGACGATGCCGCCCTGGCTGCCACGGCCATAGAGCACGGCTGCCGGGCCCTTGAGCACCTCGATGCGCTCGATGTTGTGCAGGTCGCGTACGTACTGGCTGTCATCACGCACGCCGTCCAGATAGAAGTCGTTGCTGGCGTCGAAGCCGCGGATACGCAGGCTGTCGAAGCGTGTGTCGGCGCTGCTGCTGACGTTGGGGATGCCTTCCAGTGCCTTGCCCAGGCTGTTGTTGCCGTAGTCCAGCACGTTGGCGGTCTTGACCGTGTCGATCGCCTGCGGGACGTAGCGCACAGGCGTCGAGGTCCGGGTGGCGGTGCTGACGTCCTTGACCCTCGGGTTATCGCGCTCGCGTTCACTTTCGGCAGTGACCGAGAGCTCAGGCAGGGTAGTGGTGGCAGCGCTGGCAAGGCCCGCGCTGAACATCAGTGAGAGGCCCAGAGACAGGGGAGACAAGCGGCAGGGGACAAGCATCGGCAGGCATCCAGCAGAGATTGTTATGAAAAGGATGCGAATGGTAATGCTTGCTATTTGCTCTTGCTTGGCTATTTGTAAAGGCGCGTATTTACGAATGTATCAAATTGTAACTGGTAATTATTCGCTTTTATCGAGGTGTTTTTGTCAAGCCAACCAGAAGTGAGTTGCCTGTACGAAAGTACAGAAAAGAGAGGGAATAACTGTCTGCTCTGCGATTCAGCACAGATTTGCACCAGCTCTGGCCTTTAATTTGGTTATATCAACCTTCATTTCACGTTTTTTTGACATTGCGAAGCGCACGCGGCTAGGATTCGGCCTCTACGCCTGCCGGCCATCAGTTGGCCGAGCGCCGGACGAAGCCCGCTACCTGCAAAAGGAGCGGGGTTTTCAGTTTGGATACAAGCGTCGAACCTACGAAGGGGCGTTGGTTCCTGGCGTTTTAGGTAGCAGAGCGTTCTGATTCGGTAATAAGGAAAACAACATGTTGAATACAAGGATCAGCCTGGTAGCGCTGGCACTCATCGCCGCCACTCAGGCCCAGGCCAACGACCAGGCCGAAAGCAAGGGCTTCATCGAGGACAGCCACGCCAACGTCCTCCTGCGCAACGCCTTCATCAACCGTGACAAGAAGCACCACACCAACGACCAGTCCCAGTGGGGCCAGGGTGTGATCGCCAACTTCTCGTCCGGCTTCACTCAAGGCACCGTGGGTGTCGGTGTCGACGCCTTCGGTCTGTACGCCGTGCGTCTGGATGGTGGCAAGGGTCGTAATCAGGGTGGCGGTGTCGACTTCTTCAAACGCTCCGACCCCACCTTCGACGGTGAGAAAACCAACGCCCCTCACAACCTGGCTCGTGGTGGTGCAGCGGTGAAGTTCCGCATCTCCAACACTGTGCTCAAGTACGGTGACCAGATGCCGGCTCTGCCGGTCCTGCAGTACGACGACGCTCGTCTGCTGCCAGAGAGCTTCACTGGCACCATGATCACCTCCAAGGAGATCAAAGGCCTGGAGCTGAATGCAGGCCGCTTCACCCAGGAAGCCCGCAAGAGTGCCGAGCGCCGTGATGGCGGTGGCCTGAAGTCGATCAACGTGCTCGGCGGCAGCTACAAGTTCACCGACAACTTCACCGCGTCGCTGTACACCGCGGACAACGAAGATGTCATGAAGAAGCACTACCTGGGCCTGAACTACGTCTTCCCGATCGCGGCCGACCAGTCCCTGACCCTGGACTTCAACGGCTACAAGTCGGACATCGACAACAAGTATGTGCGTGAAGCTGGCTTGAATGGCGACCGCAACACCATCTGGAGCCTGGCGGCTACCTACGCCTATGGCCCGCACTCCTTCACGCTGGCCCACCAGCGCAGCACCGGCAGCACCGGCTACAACTATGGCTGGTACCAGAACGAAGGCGGTGTCGGCGACGGTGGTTCGACCATCTACCTGGCCAACTCGTACTGGTCCGACTTCAACGCCGAAGACGAGCGCTCCTGGCAGTTGGGCTACGGCCTGGATTTCGGTGCCTTCGGCATCCCTGGTCTGACCTACAAGCTGGCTTACGTGGTGGGTGACAACATCAACACCCGCAACCTCAAGAACCCGGAAGGTTTCGGCGAGGGTAAGGAGCGCGAGATCTTCAACCAGGTTCGCTACGTGGTGCAGGACGGCCCGGCGAAGGACCTCTCGATCAAGCTGCGTAGTTCGTTCTTGCGTACCAACAACGCTGTGCGCCAAAACGGCTACAACGACGACGGCAACGAAGTTCGCGTATTCGTCGAATACCCGATCAGCATCTTCTGATACTGATCTGGCGTAACGAAACAGCCCCGGCATTTGCCGGGGCTGTTTCGTTTCAAGGCTATTGCGCCAAAAGTTGCGGATAGTCGCCGAACCAATATTTCATCGCGTCGGCGTCCACGCCGTTTGCTCCGGTCCAGAAATCCACCGGATAGCTCCAGTCCGACGAGCGCGAGCTGCTCGGCGCCAGACCCTGATTGGTGAAACGCTGTAAAAGCCCAGGGTGTTCGGGCGTCTGCAGGATGGCGCAATGCCCCAGCAGATCGATAAAGCTGCGCGCTTCCTCTTCGCTCATCTTCACGCCCTTGAGCTTGCGCAGTTGCTTGAGCATATCCTTGGGCCTGGCGCTGTCTGGCATCGCCCGGATCATCTCGAAGATGCGGGTCGTGAGCGGCAGTGCCTCAGGGCGGGGGCTGTCGATGGCGTTGGCCTGCTGCAGAAAGAACGCCATCTCGGCGATATCGCCACTCAGCACGCTGCCGCACAGGTAGCGTGTCTGGTTCAGCAGGACGAAATCGATGTCCAGATGCTCGAAGGCCCCGCACACCTGGCAGTTGAGCTGCTTGTCGACGCTGAACGGGTGCTGCATGAAGTGAGTTGCGCTGGCGAGTGAGGAAAGGCCGGCGCGCAAGTGTGCCTGGTTCGTTTCCACACCGTGCAGGAACTGGGCGACGATATTTGCCTTGTCAGCGTTGTCACGCTCCTGCAGCAGCCACTGCACCACCTGGTCGTGGGACATTTTCTGGCTTGCAGGTGCCAGCCCGGCCTTCTTCAGCACCGGGTCGATCGCTTCGCCTTCTTCGTAATCTTCCAGCGCCTCGCGAATCGCCGCCAGTTGCTTGCTTGTCGTCATTTGCCACATGTCCTCGTGTTGACCTTTCTCGGTGCCGCCTTGCTGGCCAGGACCGGCAGTGAACTGACCTTGCTGACGCCCGAATTGCGCAGATAGGTCTTGGCAGCCTTGATCCTGCGTCTGCCGCGCACCGTCTTGGCCTTGGCATCGGAAATACCGTGGATCTTGTTGCCGCGGACCCTGGGATTCTTGCGTCCTAGCACCTGCTTGCGTTCGCGGATGCCGGCGTTCTCGATACCGCGTGCCACGTCCTTGGGCGTGCCATGGGGCGTGACCTGGTTGATACGGTCGCCATACCTGAAACGATAGCCGTCGGTGCCTTTGGTCTTGCCATGGCGACGCATCACATCTTCCAGCGAAGCCTTGTCGGAAGCCCGGCCGTGATAGTAAGCCTTGCCGTTACGGTCGGTCAGGATGTAGTTCCAGTCCAGCCCGTGAGGGTCGATCCAGGTGAATGGGTTCGGCGAGTACTGGTACAGGTTGATGCCGCCTTCCAGGCCGATGGGGTCAGGCTGGGTGAATCGCCCGACCTGCGGGTCGTAATAGCGGAACAGGTTGTAGTGAAGCCCGGTTTCGCGGTCCAGGTATTGGCCCTGGAAGCGCAGGTTCTGCTGTTCGCTGAACGGAGCGGTATTGCGCTCGTTCAAGGTGGCCCCCCAAGTTCGATACTCGCATTCCCACAAGGTTTGGCCGTCGGTATCGTTCAACTCGACAGGCTGGCCGTTGAGGTCGGTCTGGTAGTAGCGGATCTGCTGGTGTTCACCCAGCCCGTCGACCCGCGCCATGGGCTCGTACTCATCGCCATACAGGTACAGGGTGCTGTGACCGTTGCGGGTTTCGCCCAGCAGTTGCAGGCCGTCCCAGAGAAACCGGGTGCTGCCAAGCAGGTTGCCGCGTTCATCGTGCTCGTCCTTGCCAATGCGTCGCCCCAGCGGGTCGTAGTGCATGCTGACCTTGCGTTCCCTGCCGTGAAGGACGGTCGCTACCTGAACCAGGCGTTCTTGCGCATCGTAGGTGAAGGTCTGCAATCCATACTGGCTGCTGCGCCGCTCGAGGAGGCGAGCGAAGCCATCGTAGCGATAGCGGTTGTCGCGATAGCGCTGCAACTGGTTGTGGCGAACTGCAACGCCAGGCGTCTCGGTGAGGTTGGCCGCGGGATCGTAGTGGAAGCTTTCGTTCTGCCCGGCCAGGGCACTCTGGCAGGCCATCACCCGGCCGCTGGCATCGTGCGGCAACAGCACCTGGTGCTGCTTGCCGGGTTGCTGGATGTAGCGCTGGACCAGATTGTCCAGATCATCGAACACGAAACGCTGCTGCCAGGGCGCCGGACCGTGAGCCGGCTGCTGCGCGTTGCGGCGTAATTGGGTGCGCAGGCGGCCGCAGCGATCGTACTCGCGGGTCAAACTCATGCGCCCCTGAGTCCGGCTGACTTCTCGATGCAGGCGATCGCGCTCGAAGTCGCAGACCACAGTGCCATCAATGTTCACCTGATGCAGGTGACCGCTGCCGTAATACAGGCGGTTCACCGTACGGCCGTCGGGCAGTTGTGTCTGGATAAGGTTGCCCAGTTCATCGTAGCGATGCAGCAGCTTGCCGGCGTCGGTGATTTCGGCCAGGCGTCGGCCAAGGCCGTCGTATTCGAAAGCGACACTGGTCGACTGCCCCTGAGTGTCGGTGAAGGTGACCGATAGCAACTGATCCACGCCGTCGTAGCAATACTCGGTACAGCCATCGTCGGTGGTGAATGACAGCAGCCGACCGCCGGCATCACGCACATAGGTGTGCCGCAGCACCGGCTCTGGGCTGCCAGGTATGGGGTGCCAGTCGATTTCCAGCAGCTCGCCGAGCGCGTCATAGCGATAGCCTTTGCTGCTCAGGTCCAGGTTGTGCTGGCGCTGCAGGCGATCAGCAGCATCCCATTCGAACCGGTAGTGTTCGCCGTTCTCGTTGGTCAGCGTCACCAGGCGGGCGAACAGGTCGTAACCCAGGCGTACACTGCGGCCCAGCGGATCGCGCTGCTCGGTCAACTGGCCGTGCCGATCGTAGTGGTAGAGGGTCTGGTGCCCCAGCGGGTCGACATAGGCCGACAGCAGGCCGGCAACGGTGTAGCTGTAGCGGTGGGTCCGACCATCGGGCTCGACCTGCTCGATCATCCGCCCCAGCACGTCATAGGTGTAAGTAGTGCTTTCGCCATCGGCATCGGTGATCCGGCAGGGAAAGTCGTGGCGATCGTACTCGTAGCGGGTGCGATAACCGGAGCAATCGATATCCTCGACCAGCAGGCCGCGGGTGTTCCAGCGCTGGTGGCGCTGGCGCCCCGCGGCATCGGTGATGACGATGACCTGCCCGCGTTCGTCGTACTGGTAACGGGTCACCTGGTGCAAGGGATCGGTTTCGCTGATGCAATTGCCACGCTGGTCATAACGGTAGCGCCAGCGATTCCCTGCGCTGTCACATTCCTCTCGTGGCAGGCTCCAGTGTTCCAGCCACAAGGTCGATTCACTTCGCCCCAGTGGATCGATGGTCTGGGCCAGGTTGCCGGACTCATCATAGAAATACTGCCACTGGCCGCCAAGCGGATCGGTCGCACCCAGCAACTGGCGCTCGTCGTTCCACTGGAACTGCCAGCAGTTGCCCAGCGCATCGAGATAACGTTCGACCTGGTACTGGCGGTTCCAGTGACGGATGCTGGTACGCCCAAGATTGTCGGTGACCTCGGTCACACCCTGGGCAATGTCGTAGCGAAACTGGTATCGCTCGCCCTCGCTGGTGGTGTGCAGTGACACCCGCCAGCCATCCTCGCTGTGCATCCACTCGTAGAAGCAGCGCAGGCCTGCGGGAGTCTGGTGTTCGATAAGCCGCTGGCCGTCGTCATAGGCGAATCGGCGCTGCAGTTGGCCCAGCGCGTCGCGCACCTCGTTCAGGTCGCCGCGATGGTCGTAGCCGTAGCTGACGAGCGTCTGGCGGTTGCCGTCTTCGAATACTTGTTCGATCCGACCCAGGCGTCGCGGCCAGCGCTCGTGAGCAATGAGCTGGATGCAGACGCGATCAAAGGTGTCGCGCAGACCTGAAAGGCGCCCTTGATCGTCGTAGTCGAGATGAATGCGGTTGTCGTTGCGGTCGCCCAGTTTGCTCAGGCGCAGGTGTGAAGGGTTCGTCGGTGCAGGCTCGAACAGGCGGTAGAGGCCTGTCTCGATGTCCTCGATCAGCAGCTCGCCATTGAGGGCATGACGTACGCTCAGGCCCTCGGCAGCGCTGAACACGGCATCCCCTGGCGGGATCTGGCCCATGTCGATGACCCGCATCTGTTCATCGTTGTACAGCAGGCGATCGGCCTGGACGGTCACGAAGACTTCGTAAGGTACGCTCCAGCTGGCGCCGAACAGGCCGTCGCGGCGCTCGTCGCGGCTGTTGTAGGAGCGCTGCCAGTCCAGCGGCAGCAGGCTCTGCAGGCTGAAGTCCAAATCCAGGTCGTCAGCGAGTACCTTGGCGCCGGTCGGTGCGTGGACCGGATTCGGCGAGCCGGCAATTGCCGAGGTCAGGGCACCGGTCACTTCGCTGGTGATCAGCGTGGTCACACCCCCTACCAGCATGCAGCCGAAGCGGCTGTAGAACTTGCCACCGCGCCCGCGCAGCATCAGCAGGGCGGTGATGGCCAGGCCGATGCCCGGGGTCTTGCCGCTACGGATCTCACGCACGACGATCGGCTCGCCACCGATGCGCACGTTTTCGGAAATTTCCCCGGCATCGACAATGACCGCCTCGCAGGTGCTGCGATCACCGCTGCGACAGGCGGGATGACCGTTGATCAGCACCTTGCTCGAGCCCTCCGCCAGGTATTGCGGGGGCATTGGCGGATGTTTGCTGCAGAGGATCTTGTCGTCTTCGGCCTGCTCTGTGTTGGCGGCAGGGCTGGCGACGGTCGGTCGCCACATCTGGGAGAAGAAGCCCTTGGCCATGTCGAGGAAGCTTTCTTCCTTCTCCGCGCCCGGCGCGCCTTCGCCACCCGCTGCCAAGGCTTGCGCAGGGCCGGTGACAATTCCGGCAGCGCGTGCTGCACGCTTGCCGTTGGTCTTGGTGTCGGAGGAGCCGGTGAGGATGTTGGCTTGTACGCTTGGCGGGAACAGGGCATTGCCGATGCCCTCGCATAATCGACTGAGCCCGGTGTCCGCTCCGGTCTTGGCCATCACCACGCCCACCACCAGCCCCACCACCGCGCCAAGCACGAAGCAGCCCAGGCCGCCGGTGGCCACCGTCAGGCCCAGCGCTGCTGCCACCGCTGCCGTGGCCAGGGCGCCGATGGCGATGTTCGCGGCAACCTCCAGCACACCTCCGACGATATCGGCCATCATCGAGGTATGCATCAGCGCGTCGCCTTCGCGTGCGGCCCAGAGTGCGTCGGACATAGGTCAGGTCAACCGAGGTTGTCGAATTCGAGTGACTGCTTCAGACGTGCCCAGTGCGCCGCTTCCGCTGCCCCCAGCGGCGTGGGCTTGACGTAGCTCAGCGCGAACATCTTGCGTGTGCCGGGCAATACCAGGGCGAGCTGATACTGGTAGACCTTCTCCTGGCCCTTGCTGAACTGACTGCTCAACTCGATAGCGTCGATGTCCTGCGCTGTGCCTACCCGAAGCGCCTGGGCCGGCTGAAATTGCAGGTCCTTGACCTGTTGTTGCAGGCGCTGCAACTGGCCATCGAAGTTGCTCTGCAGGGTCTCGCCTTCGGCGAGTAGGCTGCGGCTGACGATCAGCGAAGTGCCCAGGGCTTCGAAGCGCAGGATATTGATGCTGGTATCGCGTACGTCGGCGTCGGGCAGGACCAGACGGAATTCGTTGAGGCGGTAGCTCATGGTCGTTCTCGTTACTTGCCTGTATTCGGGAAAAGCGCTTTCACCGCGTCATCGATGGTCTTCTTCACCCCTTGTTTGTCCGGCGCAGTCTGTGCGCCGCTTCCGACGTTCAGGTCGAGGGTGCCGTCCGTGTTGATTTCCCCATCCTTGCTGGCGTGAAAGCTGAACTGCTCGCAACTGATGTTGATCTGGCCGCTGGCGTTGAGCTCGATCACGCTCTTGCCGCAGACCAGGCGCAGGTTCTCGCCGACTTCGATCAGGTAGCTGGTGCTGACGCTGTCGGTCTTGCTCGCCCCGACCATCAGCATGTCGTCACGGCGCACCGCCCGGATGCGGTCTTGGCCGATGGTGATGGTTTCCAGCATGCCGACGGTCTGCACTCGACTGGCGCCCACCGACAACGTCTCATTCTGCTCCACCACCGTGTCCATGTTGCGCTCGGCATGCACATACAACTGCTCCTGCCCGCGCTTGTCTTCCATACGGATCTCGTTGAAGTTGGCCGGGCTGCCGCCTTTGCTCGAGCGGCTCTTCATGCCGCTCTGGGTGGCGTTGCCGGGCAGATCGTAGGGCACGGCCTGCTCGGCGTTGTACACCCGGCCAGTGATGATCGGCCGGTCGGGGTCGCCTTCGAGGAAGCTGACGATCACTTCCTGGCCGATCCGCGGGATCTGCATCGAGCCCCAGTTCTTCCCGGCCCAGGCCTGGGATACGCGGATCCAGCACGAGCTGTTCTCGTTGGACTGGTCGTGGCGGTCCCAGTGGAAGTGCACCTTCACCCGACCGTACTGGTCGGTCCAGATCTCCTCGCCGGCCGGGCCAACCACCACGGCAGTCTGCGGGCCCTTGACCAGCGGGCGCAGGGTGCTCGATACCGGCCGGTAGCTCTGCTGGGCGTCGATGCAGCTCAGGTTGCTCTCGAACTGCGCCGAGCCGCTGCCGCCGCCGGTTTCCAGGCGCTCCTGTACTACGTAGTAGCGGGCGGCGACGATCAGGTACTCGCGGTTCTGATCCTGGCGGGAGAAGCCGCTGAGGCTGAACAGGTGACCACTGCCAAGACCACGGGCATTGCCGCGCAGCTCCACGCGTTCATGCAGGCTCTGCAGCGACTCGAGACGGGTGCGCGCATAGTGCTCGCCATCCTGGGTCTGCTCATAGGCGCCTGGGTAGTCGTACAGCGGGTAGTCGCCGGCCTGGTGCGGGCGTGGCATGGCCGAGCGCACATCGATGCGCGCGCTGGGCCGCTGGAAGTCGTAGTCGTTGAGCTCCATCGAGCCGGACTGCACCTCTTGCGCCAGGTGCCAGTCGTTGATGTGGTCGCGCTCTCGGTGCTGGCCGTCGGGCGGATAGAACGGCACCGACTCGTAGCCCGGCGCCTTCTGGTGTGCGCCATAGGCGTCGGCCAGCACCAGGACGTGACGCGCCTCCTCATGGCGGAAGAAGTAGTAGATGCCTTCTTCTTCCATCAGCCGGCTGACGAAGTCGAAGCTGGTCTCGCGGTATTGCACGCAGTACTCGCGCTCGCGATAGCTGCGGCTCAGGGCATCCTCGAAGTCCGAAAAGCCCAGGTCGCGGAATACCTGCTTGATGATCTGCGGTGCACTCAGGTGCTGGAAGATCCGGCAATCGCTGGTGCGCGTCAGCAGCCACAGCCAAGGCCGCAGGGTGACGCGGTAGCTGGCGAACTGTCCGCGATCGACCGACTGGCTGCAGCGCGCGACGATGCCGTGGAAGTGACGCGAAGCCATGCCGCTCAATTGCAGCGACAGGCTCATGGGTTTGCCCAGCAGCTGGTTGAGGTCGATGGCCGGATCGTCGCTGGTCAGCTGCAGCTCATAGTCGAACAGGCGGCCGAGCTCCTCGCTGCCGCCCATCTCGCTGAGGATCAGCACGTTCGGCCCCAGGGGGCTGTTGATCTGCGCCAGGCGCGTCAGTTGCGTGAACAGCATGGATGTTCCTGTATGCGCGAGACTCAGGCCGCGCTGAAGTCATAGTGCAGTTCGTTATCGCGCGCGCCGATGCTGACGCTGGCCAGCGGCTTGCCTTCGAGCAGACGGGTGAGGAACTCGCGGCTCATGTCCGGCAGCAGGCCGTTGGTCAGGATCGCATCGATCATCCGCCCGCCGCTCTCGGTCTCGGTGCAGCGCGAGACGATCAGGTCCACCACCGCGTCGTCGTAGGCGAAGCCGACCTTGTGCGTAGCCTCCACGCGCTTGCGGATGCGCTCCAGTTGCAGGCGGGTGATGGCCTTCAGCATGGCGTCGCTGAGCGGGTAGTAGGGGATGGTCACCAGGCGACCGAGCAGCGCGGGCGGGAAGATTTCCAGCAGCGGCTTGCGCAGCAAGGTGGCGACCGCATCCGGTTCGGGCAAGGTCTGCGGGTCCTTGCAGATGTCGGCGATCAGCTCGGTGCCGGCATTGGTGGTGAGCAGGATCAGGGTGTTGCGAAAATCGATCTGGCGCCCCTCGCCATCTTCCATCACGCCCTTGTCGAACACCTGAAAGAAGATCTCGTGTACGTCAGGGTGGGCCTTTTCCACCTCGTCGAGCAGCACCACGCTGTAGGGGCGACGGCGCACGGCCTCGGTCAGCACGCCACCTTCGCCGTAGCCGACATAGCCGGGCGGTGCGCCCTTGAGGGTGGAGACGGTGTGCGCTTCTTGGAACTCGCTCATGTTGATGGTGATCAGGTTCTGCTCGCCGCCATACATGGCCTCGGCCAGCGCCAGGGCGGTCTCGGTCTTGCCCACACCCGAGGTGCCGGCAAGCATGAACACGCCAATGGGTTTGTTGGGGTTGTCGAGGCCGGCGCGGGAGGTCTGGATACGCTTGGCGATCATCTTCAGGGCGTGGTCCTGGCCGATGATGCGCTTGCCCAAGTGACTGTCGAGGTTGAGCACCGTCTCGATCTCGTTGCGTGCCATGCGCCCCACCGGAATGCCGGTCCAGTCGGCAACCACAGAGGCCACGGCCTGGTAGTCGACGGTCGGGAGGATCAGCGGGCTTTCGCCTTGCAGGGCGCTCAGGCGCTGCTGCAAGTCGACGAGTCGCTCGCGCAGCTCATGGCTGCCTTGGGCATCGACCTCCTGATCGACCACCCCGACCTGCTCACGCAACTGGGCGCGGGTGGCCAGCAGTTCGTCGACCAGGGTCTTTTCTTCGGCCCAGCGGCCTTCCAGCTCGAGCAGGCGCTGACGCTCTTCGGTCAACAGCGTGTCGGCCTGTGTCTGGCGTTGCTCGGTGGCGACGCCAATGGCGGCTTCGCGGGCGATGATCTGCAGCTCGACTTCCAGCGCCTCGATACGCCGGCGGCTGTCATCGACCTCTGCCGGCACTGCATGCAGGCTGATGGCCACGCGTGCGCAGGCGGTATCGAGCAAGCTCACCGACTTGTCCGGTAGTTGGCGTGCAGGGATGTAGCGGTGCGACAGCTTGACCGCGGCTTCCAGCGCTTCGTCGAGGATCTGCACCTGATGGTGCTTCTCCATGGTCGAGGCCACGCCGCGCATCATCAGCAGCGCCTTTGGCTCGCTCGGCTCATCGACCTGCACCACCTGGAAGCGGCGGGTCAGTGCCGGGTCCTTCTCGATGTGTTTCTTGTACTCGGCCCAGGTGGTCGCGGCCACGGTGCGCAGGCTGCCACGGGCCAGTGCCGGCTTGAGCAGGTTGGCGGCATCGCCGGTCCCGGCAGCGCCACCGGCACCGACCAGGGTGTGGGCTTCGTCGATGAAAAGGATGATGGGCTTGGGCGAGGCCTGGACGTCCTCGATGACCTGGCGCAGACGCTGCTCGAACTCACCCTTCATGCTGGCGCCGGCTTGCAGCAGGCCGACATCCAGGCTGCGCAACTCGACATCCTTGAGCGCAGGCGGTACGTCGCCGGCAACGATGCGCAAGGCGAAGCCCTCGACGACAGCGGTTTTGCCGACGCCGGCCTCGCCGGTGAGGATCGGGTTGTTCTGGCGGCGACGCATGAGGATGTCGACCAGTTGGCGGATCTCCTCGTCGCGGCCCACGATCGGGTCGAGCTTGCCACTGCGCGCCTGTTCGGTCAGGTCGACGGTGAAGCGCTTGAGTGCTTCCTGCTTGCCCATCGCCGCGGGGGCCACGGCGCCGCTGGCTTCGCCCGGGGCTGCCGCAGTGAAGCCGTCGCTGGCGGCCAGATTGTTCTCGGGGGAGTCGCCGACGTACTCGTCGAAACGTTCACTCAGGGCCTCGACCTTGAGCTTGGCGAACTCGCTCGACAGACCCAGCAGGGCATTGCGCAGGCTCGGGGTCTTGAGGATGCCGACCAGCAGGTAGCCGGTGCGCACCTGGCTCTCGCCGAACATCAGGCTGCCGTAGACCCAACCGCGTTCCACTGCCTCTTCGACCTGCGAGGACAGGTCGGTGATCGAGGTCGAGCCCCGCGGCAGGCGGTCGAGGGCATCGGTCAGGTCGCGGGCCAGGCGCGCCGGCTCGACGTTGAACTGGCGCACGATACGGTGCAGGTCGCTGTCCTGCAATTGCAGCAACTGGTGCAACCAGTGCACCAGCTCCACGTAGGGGTTGCCGCGCAGCTTGCAGAACACCGTGGCGGCTTCGATGGCCTTGTAGGCGACGCTGTTGAGTTTGCCGAACAGCGCGGCGCGGCTGATTTCACCCATGTTCCTGACTCCTTGTGCAAGACGGTTTGACCGGCTGCGCGGCGTAGTAGCGAGCGAGCTTGAGGTCGTTGGCATCGTGTTGTGGACGGCCGAGCCAGGTGTCGAAACCCAGGCGCCTGCCGGCATCGAGTTCCAGCGCGGGCACGTGCTCGCGCGCGAGAATGAGGTTCAGGTCCCAGTCCAGTTCGTGGCCCTGGTACTCGGCGACCCAGGCCGCCAGTTCGATGAACGCCTGCCCGCCCGGCAGCAGCGCGTGGTATTGCTCCAGCGTCAGCGGGCCGAGGCACAGGCGGAACTTGTGCTGGCGATCCCAGACGTAGCGGCCCAGGCACAGGTCCATGCCCAGGCGGTTGGCGTGCACGCCGAGGCGGCTGCGCTCGGGCAGTTCCAGCCATTGGCCGACGTACTCCTCGATGCGCACTGGCACGCCGAAATAGCTCGCCAGGATGCTGGCCAGCCCGTCCGGATAGCGCGTCTGTGCGGCGAGGTGGCCGGAGTAGTGCAGCTTGGCGGTATGCGGCAGCGGACCCTGGTCCTGCAGTTCGGGCTGGCCGCGCCCGCTCAGGGCCGCCAGACGCGCGGCCCAGTAGTCATCGCCGGGGCGGTCGTGGCTGACGGTTGGCCGCGCTTCGGCCCAGGCACGGTAGAACAGGCTCAGCAGGCGGTGATGGAAGATGTCGAGGAAGCGCTTGCTGGTGTGGTCGGCGTGGTTGCGCTGGCGTTCGCGCATGTACTCGGTCAGGTGCAACGGCAGCGGTCCGTTGGGGCCGCCGAGGCCGAAGAAGAACTGTTCCAGGCGCGCCGGCCCTTCGCCGTCTTGCGTTACCGAGGCCAGGGTGGCCGGGGCGAAGCTGCAATCCAGGCGCTGGCCCAGGCGCACCGGCTCATCGGCCAGGCGCTGGGCGTGACCGAAGCGAGGCAGCTCGGGGTGCTCGGCCTCGAGGCGACGCAGCGCCTGGAAGAAGTCGAACTCCCAGGGTTCGGCCTGCATGGCCTCGAGTATGTTCACAGGGTCGGCCTGCGTCCGGGCTTGGCTTTCCATCGCATGATCTCGCCGCGCTCGCTGGTGCGCAGCACGGTTTCGGTGAAGCTGTTGATGGACACGTAGCGGGTCAGGAAGCGTTCGAACACCGCGCCGAGCAGGAAGACGCCGGTGCCGCGGAAGGCGTTCTCGTCGAATTCCAGGGTAATTTCCAGGCCACGGCCAAAAACGATCGGGCCGGGCATCGGCAGGCGCCGGGTGCAGGGCTTGCTGCTGACCTCGCGCAGGCCGTCGATCTGCAGGTGCAGTGCGCTGTCCTGGCTGTCGCCGTACAGGCGCAGTAGCTCGCGCAGGGCGGCGGCACCCTGGCCTTGCTCGGCCAGCGACAGGTAGTTCAGCGACAGTTGGCTGATCAGGCGCCAGGCGCGGTTGTCATGGGCATGGCTGGCTTTGGGTCGGCTGGGGCCGGCCAGGCAGCGCACGGCAGACACGGGCGCGCTGTCGGCGAGGCTGAAGTCGCTGCGCCCATCGCCCACGCTCATGAACAGCGGCAGGTCGCGGTTGCTGCACAGCGCGCTGATGCCCAGCTGGCGCAGGTCGTGGCGGTGTGGCGCTTGTTGGCCATCGACCAGGCTGATGAAGGTTTCGCTGCCCATGTAGCTTGAGCGCGTGCCGTTGCGCCGCTGTTCGCTCGACAGCACTCGCTGCTCGCGGCGCACGATGTAGTAGGCCTGATCGCGGCCATAGCGCGAGGGGTCACGCACGGCGTAGAAGGGCAGGAACTCCTGGTCTGCACCGGTGCCGTGACCGGTGACGCGCTGCAGCGAGTGGATCTCGAAGTCGGTGGGGCGGGTGCGGTCGGCGATCACATGGTGTTCGTTGACCTTGTCGGTCAGGTGGATGCGGTCGACGCGGCGGGGGAACAGGTTGATCGCCGGGGTACAGAAGGGCACCAGGCGCTCGGCGCCGACGCTGCTTTCCAGCGCCGAGTCGAAACGCTCGAACAGCACCAGCAGCTCCAGCTCCTGGCCGTTGCAGCGCTTGACTGCCCGTTCCAGGCCCGCGAAATCGACGAACAGAAAACGTTGTGGCAGGGCAAAGTATTCCTGCAGCAGTCGGTAGCCCTGGAACGCCTGCGGCACCACCGGCAACGCCGCTTCGCTGTCATCGAAACCGCAGGGGCGCAGGGCGTGCTCCAGCGGGATGCGCTCGACCCAATCAGCGCCGGGCTGGCGGGCGAACACTGCACAGGCGTTGCCCAGCAGTTGTTCGTAGAGACGGTAGGGCGTTTCGTCGGCACCGTTGAGGTACAGCGGCAGGTGCGTCAGCGGCAGGCTCGAGAACGGGATCTCGGCACCGCTGCGCAGTGTCAGCCGCAATGCGGCGCGGGCCTTGGGTTCGCTGGCGGCGAGGCGGCCGAGCACGGTGCCAGGGTTGCCGAAATATTCGGCGCGGGCCACCTGCAGCGGCCACAGGGTGACGTCCTGGGTGCTGCGAAACTCGCATGGGGTCTGCGAGTCGCGGCCAAGGTTGGCGCGCAATACGCTGCCGCGTGGCAGCGGGAAACCTGCGCTGAGCGAACCTTCGTCAGGATCGGTCTGCAGCTGCACCACGGTCATCGAGGGCGTCGGCGCCAGGTAGTGCGGGTAGGCGATTTCCAGCAGGTTGTGGGTGAAGGTCGGGTACTCGGCGTCGAGCTTGAGCTGCACGCGCGCGGTGAGATAGGCGAAACCTTCGAGCAGGCGCTCGACGTACGGGTCGGCACAGTCGATGCCGGACAAGGTCAGGCGCCCAGCGATCTTCGGGTACTCGCGGGAGAACTCCGCCGCGCTTTCGCGGATGTGCCGCAGCTCCTGGTTGTACAGATCGAGCAGGCGCGGGTTCATGCGCGTCTCCTGCGTTCGGCGGGGGCTACGTGCACTTGTCCGGACTCCAGGTCCAGGTCGGTCTGCAACAGTAGTGGCAGCGCCGCAGGCTGGGCCCAGAGATCACCTTCGATCTCGAAGCTCAGGGCGTTGGCGTTCATCTCGCCGGGGGCGACCATGGCGCGCACCTTGAGGGTGTGGGCCAGGATGCGCGGTTCGTAGGTGGAAATGGCCTGGTGGATGATGCGCTCCAGGGCCAGCAGATCGATGTTCGAGGCGCAGTTGCCGGCCAGGGCGGGCAGGCCGTAGTTGACCACCGAGTTGCCTGCGGGAGTGTTCAAGGTGCTGGTGCTGTCGAGCAGCGACGTGGTGTTGAGCAGCCAGGCCAGGTCGCGCAGTACCGATGCCTTGAGCTGCTGCAGCGACAGCACGCGCTTGTCCGGGGCTTCCTGCGGGTTGCCGGGATCATCGTCGGTCAGACGATCCAGCAGCGAGGGTTGCAGGCGGTCACGGGCGGCGATGTCGGCTACCACGGTCGGGTTCCTTCAAGGGTTCGGGGTCGTGGCGACTGCTTCGCGGGCAAGCCGCAGCTGCGACTTGCCCGCGAAACAGTCGCCAGCGCTATCAGATCTTGACGTTCTGACGCACGTTCCAGCCGTACTTGATGGCGCCGCCATCCTTGGTACCGTCGGCTTTCTGTGGCTGGTAGTCCACGGTGACCTTGGCGAAGTTCAGGGTGACGTTTTCGGTCAGGCGGTCATCGCTGCCCGAGCCGCCGGTGCTCAGCGAGCTGATGATCACTTCTTCGAGGTTGATGATCAGGTACTCGACCTGGCTCTCGCCACCGGCCTTGCGCACGGTCAGCTTGACCTTGTCGATGTGCTTGCCGCTGGAGCAGTGGGCCATCAGGTTGGGGCTGGACTTGTCGACGTACTTGGTGATCGACAGGTCCTGGATGTTGACCTTGCCGGCACCGCCGCCTCCGCCCATGTGCATGTTGCCGGACTGGGACATGCCCCAGCTCCAGTTCAGCACGTCGATTTCTTCCTTGTGGGTCTTGTCTGCGGACTCGCCCTTGATGTCGCCGATCTTGATGAAAATATCTACAGCCATGATGTCCTCGGTATTTCGCGTCGGTTGGCAGTTCTATCGGGGCTGCTGCGCAGCCTATCGCGGGCTTGCCCCGCGACGGGGCGCGCAGCGGCCCCGGTTCAGGCTCAGGCGCCTTTGGCCGAAGGCAGCTTCGAGACCAGACGCAGCGACACGGTCAGCCCTTCGAGCTGGTAGTGCGGGCGCAGGTAGAAGCGCGAGTTGTAGTAGCCAGGGTTGCCCTCGACTTCTTCCACCACCACTTCAGCCGCCGCCAACGGGTGCTGTGCCTTGGTGGTTTCGCTGGAGTGCGCCGGGTCGCCGTCGACGTAGTTCAGGATCCAGTCTTGCAGCCAGCGCTGCATCTCGTCCTTTTCCTTGAACGAGCCGATCTTGTCGCGAACGATGCACTTCAGGTAATGGGCGAAGCGGCAGGTGGCGAACAGGTACGGCAGGCGGGCAGCCAGGTTGGCGTTGGCGGTGGCGTCCGGGTCGTCGTACTCGGCCGGCTTCTGCAAGGACTGCGCGCCGATGAAGGCGGCGAAGTCGGTGTTCTTCTTGTGCAGCAGTGGCATGAAGCCGTTCTTGGCCAGCTCCGCCTCGCGGCGGTCGGAAATGGCGATTTCTGTCGGGCACTTCATGTCCACGCCACCGTCGTCGGTGGGGAAGGTGTGCGCCGGCAGATCCTGCACTTCACCGCCCGATTCGACGCCGCGGATGCGCGAGCACCAGCCGTAGTGCTTGAACGAGCGGTTGATGTTGACCGCCATGGCGTAGGCGGCGTTGGCCCAGGTGTACTTGCTGCTGTCGGCGCCGTCGGTATCTTCCTCGAAGGCGAAGGCCTCGACCGGGTCGGTCTTGGCGCCATAGGGCAGGCGGGCCAGGAAGCGTGGCATGGTCAGGCCGATGTAGCGCGAGTCTTCCGATTCGCGCAGCGAACGCCAGCCGGCGTACTCCGGAGTGGTGAAGATCTTGGTCAGGTCACGCGGATTGGACAGCTCCTGCCACGAGCCCATGCCCATCACCGTTGGCGATGCAGCGGCGATGAACGGCGCATGCATCGACGCACAGACCTTGGACATCTCGCCCAGCAACTCGACATCGGGCGGCGACTGATCGAAGTAGTAGTCGCCCACCAGGCAGCCATAGGGCTCGCCGCCGAACTGACCGTATTCCTCTTCGTAGAGCTTCTTGAACACCGGGCTCTGGTCCCAGGCGGTGCCCTTGAATTTCTTCAGGGTCTTGTGCAGGTCGGTCTTGGAGATGTTGAGCACGCGGATCTTCAGCTGCTCGTCGCTCTCGGTGTTGTTGACCAGGTAGTGCAGGCCGCGCCAGGCACTTTCCAGCTGCTGGAAGTCATCGTGGTGGATGATCTGGTTGACCTGCGCGGTGAGCTTGGCGTCGATGGCGGCGATGATCTGTTCGATCGAACCGATGGCATCGTTGGAGACCAGGTTGGTCTGCGCCAGGGCCTGTTCGGCCAGGGTGCGCACGGCGCTTTCGACGGCTTCCTTGGCACGCTCGGTCTTGGGTTTGAATTCCTGCAGCAGCAGGTTGGCGAATTCGCTGGCCTGCTCGGTGGTGGCCGGCTGGGCCTGGGTATCGCGCAACGGATCGGTCATGGCGGGCTCCTCAGGCGCTCGGCTCGTTATCGGAAGGTTTCGGGGCGCTGGCCAGGGCCTGCAGCAGGGCAGGGTCCTTGATGGCCTTGAGGATGATGTCCTCGGCACCGGTCTTGCCGTCCATGTAGGTCAGCAGGTTGGCCAGTTGGGTGCGCGCCTCGAGCAGCTGGTTCAGGGCGTCGACCTTGCGCGCAACGGCGGCCGGGCTGAAGTCGTCCATGCTCTCGAAGGTGATGTCCAGGCTCAGGTTGCCTTCGCCGGTCAGCTCGTTGGGGACGTTGAATGCCACCCGTGGCTTCATGGCCTTGAGGCGGGAGTCGAAATTGTCGACATCGACTTCCAGGAACTTGCGGTCGGCCACGGCGGGCAGTGGTTCGGCCGGCTTGCCGGCGAGGTCGGAGAGCACGCCCATGACGAAGGGCAGCTGTACCTTCTTCTCGGCACCATACAGTTCGACGTCGTACTCGATCTGCACTCGCGGCGCGCGGTTGCGCGCGATGAATTTCTGGGAGCTGTCTTTGGCCACGTGGTTCCTCCTGGTCGCCGCTGGGGGCGCTGTCGTTCGTTGCGGCTGTCGGTGGTATCAGTCGTCCTGGGGCCCGCGCAGGTTCTCGAACTGCGAAAGGCCCTCGGGAATCAGGTCGCGCACGATGGTCGCGAAATCGGCGTTGACCAGGTTCTTGGCCCGGCGCAACAGCACCGGCAACGGGCTGGAAGGCTCGTGGCGGGCGTAGTACTGGAGCAGGCGCTCGAGGCTTTGCTGAACGTCGTCGCGGTTGTTGATCTCGCCGGGGCGTGCAGCGGCACGAGCGGCTGGAACTGCGGCGGCGGACGTCGAATGGTCGTTCTGGAAATCTTCCTGCGGCGCTTCGCTGTTCTCGGCGGCTGGCGGCGAGCCGCCGGGGGCGTAGTCGGCCAGTACCTGTTGTGCCAGGCGCAGCGGTTGCTTGAGTGCCGACAGGTCGACGCCGCTGGCCGAACCGACCTGGTCGCTGACCCGGCGCTCGATCGCTTCGCAGGCCTCGCGGGCCAGGCTCAGGGCTTGGCGAGTCTGTTCGAGCTCATCGGGGTCGGCATCACGCAGCGCAGCGGCCAGCGCTTCGACGCTCAGGTCTTCGCTGGCGAAGTGCTGCAGGCCGGCGGCGTGCAGGGCCGCGCGCAAGGTGACCGGGCCGAAGGCGCGCGAGCGTGCCAGCACGGCTTCGCGCAGCAGGGCGATGTTGGCGTCGCAGGTCAGGCCGGACAGGGCGTTGACACGCACCGTCGGATCGTTGTCGTCGGAGGCGTCGAGTTGCGGATGCAGGTGCAGCCAGTATTCGCCGAGCAGGTCGCGGATCAGTTCCAGGCTGGCGGCCAGGCCGACGAAGCCTTGCAAGGCGAGTTTGGACTGCACCAGGAAGTGGGTGATGCGCAGGTCCTTGCTGCGTTGCAGCAGGTCGGTGCAGGTCTGCTCGATGGTGCGCCACTGCGGCGGTTCGGCAGGTTGTACCGCATCGCCCATGACCCGCTCCGGACGCCCTTGCGCATCGCGTTCGAGTTGCAGGAAGTCCGCGTCGTATTCGAGATCTTCACCGCATGGGAAGTCATCGGAAATAGCGGCGAGCAGCAGCGGCGAGTTCACCAGGAATCGATCTCCATATCGGCCCGTGGCGGGGCGTTAGTTGCGCGAAGTTGCAAATGTGAACTGGCGCACAAAAACTTGTAGAGGAGCGGGCGGTTGATGTCAGCGTGATATCAATGGCAGGCTCCAAAGTTGCGCATTTATGGTTTATTTCCAAAATGCTGTCAAGGTAAGCTACCCGCCCCCGAGTGGAGGTGTGACCGAGTTTGCAGCTTTGAAGGCCCATCTGTCGGATGCCATCAATGTGCCTTGCTGCTGTGGTTAAATTCGCCGATATGTCGCGATAAAACAGCTAAAGATGTTATTTAGGTCGTTGTTTTTTAAGGATTTATTGGCGATTTTCGCTATCCACTCATTTGAATGGAATCACGATACACATTATATGCAGGAGGCGTGATGGCACTTTGCCTTACTATCACTAGTTATCACAAGATTACTCCGGGCCAGCGTGCGGAGATGCTTGTGGAGACTGGTGCCGTCACCATCGGGCGAAGTCCGGACAATGATTGGGTATTGCCGGATCCTGAGCGATTGGTATCGTCGAATCATTGTGTCATCCAGTTTCGAGATGGCCGTTATTACCTGACCGATAGCAGCACCAATGGCGTGGAGTTGGTACACGCTGGCGTGCGTTTGCGCCGCGGAAACAGCGAGCCCTTGATGGATGGCGAAGTTATCCGGATTGGCGAGTACGAGATCCAGGCGCGCATCGATTCGGGGTTCTCGCTGGAGGAGAATCGCCAGCCTGGCGCACAGAGCTTCGAGGCGCTGATGGCCGGGCAGGCGACGCCCTCCGAGCCCCCCCTTGCACCCGCCCCGGCTGCTTTCCTGCAAGGGGCTTCGAGCCACGACACGCTGCCCGACATCTTCGATTTCCTTGGGCCCGCCAGCGTGCCAGCGGCGAGCCAACCTGACCATGTGCCGGCCCAGCAGCACGACTTTCGTCCGCCCGCGCCGGTAACGCCCGCCGTGTCGCCTGCCGCACCCGCCCCGGGGGTGATTCCGGCGGACTGGAACCTGTTCGACGAGGCCCCGGCCCCCAGCCCCCTGCCTGCGCAAGAGCCGATCGCGCCTGTTGCCCCAGTGCCTCCACCGCCTGTACCTGTCGCCGCACCCGCACCCGCACCCGCACCCGTCCCGCCCCCCACCCAGGCCATGCCCGACCAGGCGCTGCTGCAGGCGTTCCTGCGCGGTGCGGGCATCGAGCACCTGCGCATTGACGCTGGCGATGCCGCAGCGCAGATGGAGGCGGTGGGCCGCAGCTACCGCCTGATGGTCGAGGGTCTGATCGACGTGCTGCGCGCGCGCAGCAGCCTCAAGGGCGAGTTCCGCATGCAGCAGACCACCATCGCGCCGGTGCAGAACAACCCGCTGAAATTCGCCCCCAACGCCGATGAGGCGCTGTTGCTGCTGCTGCGCCAGGGCAACCAGGCGTTCATGCCCGCCGACCAGGCGGTACGCGACAGTTTCGATGACCTGCGCGCCCACCAGTTGGCGGTCATGGCCGGCGTCGAGGCGGCGATCAAGCACGTGCTGACGCGTTTCGAGCCCGCCCGCCTGGAGGCTCGCCTGGCGCCGGCCACAGGCCTGTCGAGGGTATTCGGCGGCTCGCGCCAAGCCCATTGCTGGCAGCAGTTCACCGAGCTGTACGGGCAGATATCAGCTGAAGCCCAGGACGATTTCCAGGACTTGTTCGGCCGCGAGTTCAGCCGTGCCTACGAGGCACACAACGCCCGACTGCAACGCTCTTGAGGCTGATTCTCAAGGCAGGAAGAACACCAATACGTCATGAGGACGAGGATGAGTGCAACAAGACTGATGGCAGCCCTGGCCTTCGTGCTGCTCAGTGCCTGCAGCAAGGATGCGTCGGTGGTGCCGAGCTCCGACGCTGAGCCGGCAGAGCCAGGCGTCACCCTGTACTTCAGCGCCGCCGCCGGGCTCAACCCCGGTGCCGATGGCACGCCGGCACCTGTGCGGGTGCGCATCTTCGAGCTGAAGAACGCCGCCGCCTTCGAGCGCGCCGATTACTTTGCCCTGGCCGAACGGGCGCAGGCCACGCTGGGCGCCGACCTGATCGACCAGGACGAAGTACTGCTGCAGCCCGGTCGTCAACTGCAGCTGGATCGCCCACTGAACCCGGCGACGCGCCAGGTCGGCCTGGTGGTCGGCTACCGCGAGATCGACCGTGCGCAGTGGCGCAGCGTGCTGGCCGTACCGCCTCGAGATTACCAGATCAGCCTCGATGTGCGCGCCGTGCGCAGCGCCGTGGCCACCCCACAACCTGTGCCTGCCCGCTAGGCAAACGGAGAACCCATGTCCTGGAACAATCGTGTGGTCTGGTCGGAAGGCATGTTCATCACGACCCAGCACTTCCAGCAGCACGACCGCTATCTGGAAAACTTCATCGATGCCCGCAGCCGCCCTCTGTCGAGCGCGGCCTGGGGCTTTTCCGAGCTGCTGGTCGACCAGGGCCTGCTGGCCCAGGGCAAGCTGGCGATCCTCAGTGCCCGTGGCCTGTTGCCGGACGGCACACCCTTCGATATCCCTCGTGATGACCTGCCACCGGCGCCTCTGGAAATTCCCGACGACCTGCGCGACGGGGTGATTCACCTGGGCCTGCCGCTCAAGCGTGCCGGTGCCCGCGACACCGTCGACGAAGGCGAGGCGCTGGACGGCGCGCGCTATGTGGCGCGGGTCAGCGAAGTGCGCGACGACAACGCGCCGTTCGAGAATCGCGCACCCCTGGCCCTGGGAGGCCGCGCGCTGCGCTTGCTGCGTGAGGAAGATGGCCTGGGCGATTTTGCCGCGCTGGGTGTGGTGCGCATCCGGGAAAAGCGTGCCGACCGGGCCTTGGTGCTGGACGACAGCTACATCCCGCCGCTGCTGGATGTGGCGGCCAGCAACCCGCTGTCGAATTTTCGCAGCGAGCTGCTGGGGCTGCTGCACCAGCGTGGCGAGGCACTGGCCGGGCGGGTGGTGGCCTCGGCCAATGGCGGCGCCTCGGAAATTGCCGACTTCATGCTGCTGCAACTGGTCAACCGCGCACAGCCGTTGATCGAGCACCTCGGCCAGCTCAGCCCGCTGCACCCCGAGCGGCTGTACAGCGAACTGGTGGCGCTGGCAGGCGAGTTCGCCACCTTCACCCGCGAGGGGCGTCGCCCCGAGAGCTTCCCGGTGTACCAGCACGATGATCTTGCGGCGACCTTCCAGCCGCTGATGGCATCGCTGCGTGAAGCGCTGTCGATGCTGATCGACAGCAAGGCGGTGGCCATTCCGATCGTCGAGAAAGCCTACGGCGTGCACGTGGCCATGCTCGCCGATCGCAGCCTGCTGGACAGCGCCAGTTTCATCCTCGTGGTGCGCGCCGATGTGCCGGGCGAGACCTTGCGCAGCCGCTTCGGCCAGCAGAGCAAGATCGGTTCGGTGGAGCACATCCGCGACCTGGTCAATCTGCAGTTGCCTGGCATCGGCCTGCTGCCGTTGCCGGTGGCGCCGCGGCAGATTCCGTTCCATGCCGGTTCCACCTATTTCGAACTCGACCGCGGCAGCGAGCACTGGAAGCAGTTGCAACATTCGGGAGGCTTCGCCTTCTACGTCGCTGGCGAGTTCCCTGGCCTGAACCTGGCCTTCTGGGCCATTCGAGGATAAGCCGCGATGCAGCACGACGATCCGCAGGCCAACGACCGCACCCAGTTCATGCCTCGCCCGGGCGGACGAGGCCCGCAGCCGACGGCGGCACCCCAGGCCGCACCACCGCCGCTGAGCGTACCGGCCGAGCCGCTGGCGCCGGGCCAGGGCAAGGGCCTCAATCCGCTGGAGCAGGCGGCCGGTCCGCTGCTGGCAATGCTTACACGACTGCGCAATACCATCGCCCATCCAGCCCCGGCGAGCCTGCGCGCGCAGCTGCTCGCCTACCTGCGCCAGTTCGAGGAGCGCGCCGAGGCTGGCGGTGTACCGCGCAACGAAGTGCTGCTGGCGCGCTATGCCCTGTGCACCGCCCTCGATGAAGCCGTGCTCAGCACCCCCTGGGGCAGCAGCAGCGACTGGGGCAAGCAGAGCCTCTTGATCACCGTGCACAACGAAGCCTGGGGCGGTGAAAAGGTCTTCCAGTTGCTTGAGCATTGCCTGCAGAGCCCGCGCGAGCGTCTGAACCTGCTGGAGTTGCTGTACCTGTGCATCAGCCTCGGTTTCGAGGGCCGCTACCGGGTGATGAACGGGGGGCGTGCACAGCTCGAGGCGCTGCGTGAGCGTACCGCTGCGACCCTGCGCAGCGCGCGCGGAGAGATCGAGCGCGAATTATCCCCGCACTGGCGCGGCGTCTCGGTCAGCCGCGATCGTCTGACCCAGTTCGTGCCGCCCTGGGTAGGGCTCGCGGTGGCCCTGGCCTTGCTGCTGCTGTTGCTGTTCGGTCTGCGCCTGAAGCTGGCCTCCGATGCAGAACCCGTATTTCGCGGCATCCATGCCCTGGGTGAAATCCCGGTACAGGCCATGGATCGCCCGGTGGTGCAGCCCAAGCCGGTCGAGCGCCCGCGCCTGGCAGGTTTCCTTGCCGATGACATCAAGGCCGGTCGGGTCTCGGTAGAAGATGCGGTCGACCGCTCTGTTGTGACCATTCGTGGCGACGAGCTGTTCGCGTCTGCCAGCGCCAGTATCAAAGGCGATTTCGAGCCGCTGATGCTGCGTATCGCCGAGGCGGTTTCCAAGGTGAAGGGCAACGTGCGCGTCACTGGCCACAGCGATAACCAGCGCATCGCCACGATCCGCTTCCCCTCCAACTGGGCGCTGTCCCAGGCTCGTGCCGAAGAGGTCAAGGCAATGCTCGCCGCGCGCACCGGGCAGCCGCAGCGCTTCAGCGCGCAAGGCCTGAGCGACACCGAGCCGCTGGCCTCCAACGACACCGCACAGGGCCGGGCGAAGAATCGCCGGGTCGAAATCACCGTACTGGCGGAGGGCGTCGAGTGAAGGCGTTTTTCAGTTTTGTCATTCGCTGGGTGATCCTGGTGCTGGGGCTGATCGCCCTCAGCCTGATCATCTGGTTCATCGGGCCGCTGCTGGACGTGCTGGCGCCGCCCGCGCCGCGCTGGATTCTGATCGTCCTGCTGTTCGCGGTGTGGATTGCCTACCGTACCTGGCGCATCGTCCAGGCGCGTCGCCAGGCCGCCAAGGTGATGGAGAGCCTGGCCGCCGAAACCGCGCCGGATCCTGCGAGCCTGGCCACCGCCGAAGAGCTGGCGACCCTGCGCCAACGCATGGACGAGGCCCTGGTGCTGCTGAAGAAAGCGCGCCTGGGCGGTGACGAGCGCCGCAACCTCTACGAGCTGCCGTGGTACGTGATCATCGGCCCGCCGGGCTCCGGCAAGACCACCGCGCTGGTCAACTCGGGGCTGCATTTCCCGCTGGCGGCACAATTGGGCGAGGGCGCCATCCGTGGTGTCGGTGGCACGCGCAACTGCGACTGGTGGTTCACCGACCAGGCGGTGCTGCTCGATACCGCTGGGCGCTACACCACCCAGGACAGCCATGCGCAGGTAGACAAGGCCGCCTGGCTGGGCTTTCTCGACCTGCTCAAGACCCAGCGCTCGCGTCGCCCTATCGACGGGGCGTTCATCGCGATCAGCCTGTCCGATCTGCTGCTGGGCAGCGACGCTGAACGCGCCGCCCATGCCGCGGCGATCCGCACCCGAATCCAGGAGTTGTACAGCCAGCTCGGTGTGCGTTTCCCGATCTACCTGATGCTCACCAAGCTCGACCTGGTGCCGGGCTTCATGGAGTACTTCGACAACCTGAGCAAGGACGAGCGCGCCCAGGTGTGGGGCATGACCTTCGCGCTGGATGACGGGCAGCAGGGCGACGGCCCACTGGCCGGCTTCGACCAGGAGTTCGGCCTGCTCGAACAACGCCTCAATCAGCGTCTGGTCGAGCGCCTGCAGCAGGAGCGCGACCCGGCGCGGCGCGACCTGATCTATGGCTTCGTCCAGCAGTTCGCGGCACTGCGCGGCAATCTCAAGACCTTCCTCGACGGCGTGTTCAAACCCAACGCCTTCGAGGCGCGGGCGCTGCTGCGCGGTGTGTACTTCACCAGCGGCACCCAGGAAGGCAGCCCCATCGATCGCCTGATCGGCAGCATGGCGCAGAGCATGGGCCTGGACCGCGCGCACCTGGCGCGCCAGACCGGCACCGGACGCAGCTACTTCATCGAGAAGCTGTTCAGCGCCGTGGCCTTCGCCGAGCGAGGGCTGGTGGGCAGCAACCCCAAGGTCGAGCAGCGCCGCAAGTGGATCACCCGAGGTGCCCTGGCGCTGAGCGTGGCTCTGGTGCTGGTGGTCGGCACCCTGTGGACCCTGAGCTACCGCGCCAACCAGCAGTACATCGCCGAAGTCGACAGCCGCCTCAAACCACTGGGCAAAAGCGTGCAGGAACTGAGCCCGGCGCAGCGCGAGGTGATCGAAGTGCTGCCGCTGCTCAACGCCGTGCGCCGTCTGGCAGACGATCCGCCGGCCTGGGCCGAGGGGCTCGGGTTGTACCAGGGCGACATGCTGGAGACCGAATCCACCAGCGTCTATCGCAAGCTGTTGATCGCGATCTTCGCCCCGCGGCTGGTCACCCGCATCGAGGAGCAACTGTACGCCGGCGGTCCTTCCGACTATCTGTACGAGGGCCTGAAGGCCTATCTGATGCTGGCCGACGGCGAGCATTACGACGCTGACTTCCTCAAGGCCTGGATCAGTCTCGACTGGGAGCGCCATCTGCCGCGCGATCTGGCCCCCGAGCAGCGCCAGGCACTTGAACAGCACCTGGCGGCGCTGTTCGACAAGCGCCCGCCGAATGCGCGCCTCGACCAACGCCTGATCGACGACACCCGCCGCCAGTTGCAGCAGTTGCCGGTGGCGCAACGTGTGTATGACCGGGTCAAGCGACAGAAGCTGCCGGCCGGCGTCAGCGATTTTCGCATCAGCGACGCCGCTGGACGCGATGCCGCGCTGGTATTCCAGCGCAAGAGTGGCAAGCCGCTGACCGAGCCGCTGCCGGGGATCTTCACTGTCGAGGGTTATCGCAAGGCGTTTCTCGCTGCCAGCGTCGCCCACAGCGAAACCCTCGCCGAAGAGCGCTGGGTGCTTGGTCGCGAGCTGAGCGAGGCCAGCGATGCCAAGCGCCTGGCCGACGATGTGCGCCAGCTCTACTACCAGGACTACATCCGCCACTGGGACGCGCTGTTGGCCGACCTGGACTTCGTCCCGATCACCAGTGTCGGGCAGGCCGCCGACGTGCTGCGGGTATTGTCCGGCCCTACCTCGCCGATGAAGAAACTGTTGCAGGCGGTGGCCAAGGAAACCGACCTGCAGCAGCCCACCACCCTCGACAAAGCCCAGGCCAAGGTCGAACAGGCCGGTGTCGATCAACTGCGCCAGCGCCTGGGTGGTCTGCTCGGCGACACGCCGATCCCGGGCACTGAGCAAGGTGCGCGTGAGGTGGACCCTGTGACCGCACACTTCGCCGAACTGGCCGAGCTGGTCGAAGGTGGCGAAGGCCAGCCAAGCTCGATCGACGGCCTGCTCGCCGATCTCAACGCCCTGTACGTACAGGTCAGTGCGATGGTCGGCGCCAGTGGCGAAGCCCTGCTGGGCGAGGCCAAGAACCAGGCTCAGGCTGCCTCGCAGAGGGTTTCGCTCGGTGCCGCGCGGCAGCCGAAAGTGGTGCAGAACCTGGTCGGCTCGGTGGTTGGCTCGACCAACGCCATCGTCATGGGTGGCGTACGCAACCAGCTCAATGCCGCCTGGACCAGCGAGGTGGTCAATGTCTACCGCCAGTCCCTCAGCGGTCGCTACCCGCTGACGGCCGGCAGCCCGCGTGATGCGACCCTGGAAGACTTCGGCCAGTTCTTCGGTGTTGGCGGGGTGATGGACAACTACTTCCGCAAATACCTGCAGCCTTACGTCAACACCTCCACGTCGCCGTGGAGCTGGCAGCCAGGGGCGGCGCAGAAGCTGGGGATCAATGCCGGTGTGCTCAACACCTTCCAGCGCGCTGCGACCATTCGCGATGCCTTCTTCCGTAACAGCAGCGGCCTGACGCCAGGCGTGCGTTTCGAGCTCAAGCCGGTGGCGATGGATGCGTCGATCACCCAGTTCATGCTCGACCTCGATGGCCAACAGGTCAGCTATGACCACGGCCCGAGCCGTCCGGTGTCGTTGCAGTGGCCGAACCCGAACAGCATCGGCGTGGTGCGCCTGTCGATCTCGCCTCCTTCGGCCAGTGGCCGCTCGGGGCTCACGCTGGAAGGCCCGTGGGCGTGGTTCCGCCTGCTCGACCAGTCCGACCTGATCGCCGGCACCTCGCCCGAGCGCTTCAGCCTGCGCCTGCGGGTCGACGGTGCCAGCGTGTCCTATGAGCTGCGTGCCAGCAGCGCCTTCAACCCGTTCCGCAGCCGAGTGGTCAGCGGTTTCAGCCTGCCGGAGCGCCTGTGAACGACGTCGGTTTCTACGGAAAGATGGCCTGCCGCGGCGACTTCGTTAGCCGCGACCTGCCACAGAGTTTCATCCAGCCCTGGGACCAGTGGCTGGCCGCAGGTATCCAGGCCAGCCAGCGACAACTGGGCGAGCAGTGGCTGCAGGCGTACCTGGTCAGCCCGCTGTGGCGCTTTGCCCTGGCCGCGGGCGTGTGCGGGCCGCAGGCGATGATCGGGGTGGTGATGCCGAGCATCGATCGCGTCGGGCGGTATTTTCCGCTGACCGTGGCGCAGGCGCTGGAGCCGCAGGTTTCGGTGGCGGTTGCGGTGGTGGGGGTGGATGAGTGGTTCGAGCAGGTCGAAGCGGCTTTGCTCGGCACGCTGGAGGAAGGTGCGCAGCTCGAGGCATTCGAGGATGCGGTGCGGCCCTATCGCGGCACCACCCCGCTGCCACAGGGGATAGCGAGCGCGCCTGCGGTGGGTGGGTTGCAACGTCTGGCCGCGACCACGCCTGAAGGGCGGGAGCGAGCACTGGCCGAGTGCGCCTGCGAAGGCATGAGCCTGTGGTGGGGCAGGGGCTCGGAGCGGATTGCGCCGGGCCTGATGCGCTATCCGGGCCTGCCGCGCAGTGAGGATTTCGCCGGGTTTCTTCTGGGTAGCGAGGCGGCACGCGCATGACCGACCTGCAGTACACCGCGGCCAGCTACAGCCATGTCGGCATGGTACGCAAGATCAACGAGGACGCTTGCCTGGACCTGACCTGGGCGGGCCTGTGGGCGGTGGCCGACGGCATGGGTGGCCATGCGGCGGGCGACTATGTCAGCAGCCTGGCAGTGGACAGCCTGCGCCGCCTGCCGAAGCTCGACTCGCTGGCGGAGTTCGCCGACGAAGTGCGTGACGGCCTGGCGTGGGTCAACCTCACGGTCCGTGAGGAAACCGCGCGCCGTGGCGTGGCGATGATGGGCAGTACCGTGGTGGTGCTGGCCGCACGCGGCGACCAGGCCATCGGCCTGTGGGCCGGTGACAGCCGTCTTTATCGTCTGCGCGGCGGGCGCATCGAGCGCCTGTCCCACGATCACAGCTACGTCCAGGAACTGCAGGACAGTGGCCTGCTCAGCGAAGCCGAGGCCCGGGTGCATCCGCGCGGCAACATCGTGACCCGTGCCATCGGTGTCGAGGACCACCTGGAACTGCAGGCCGTGGCCTTGCAGGTGCGCCCTGGCGACACCTACCTGCTGTGCAGCGATGGCCTGACCAAGACCGCCGAAGACCTCGAGATCGGCGAGGTGCTCAACCATGCCGACCCCTATCAAATAGTACGCAGCCTGGTCCACCTGGGCCTGACCCGAGGCGCGCCCGACAACATCACCGCCGTGGTGGTGAAGGCCAATTGAAGAACATCATGGACATGCAGATCCCCGGATTCGACATCGACGGCGAGATTGGCCAAGGCGCCATGGCCAGCGTCTACCTGGCCACCCAGCGCTCATTGCAGCGCAAGGTCGCGCTCAAGGTGATGGCCGCGAGCCTGGCGGCCGATCCGACCTTCTGCGAGCGCTTCCTGCGCGAAGGCCGCACCCTTGCGCGCCTGGCCCATCCGCACATCGCCACCATCCACGATATCGGCAATGTCGGCGAGCTGTACTACATGGCCATGGAGTACCTGCCCAGCGGCACGCTCAAGGAGCGCATCGCCGCCGGGCTGACGCCGGAGCAAGGGTTGGTCTATGTGCGCCAGATGGCCCAGGCGCTGGGTTATGCCCATGCCCAAGGCCTGGTGCACCGCGACGTGAAACCGGCCAACATCCTGTTCCGTGCCGATGGCAACGCCGTGCTGTCGGACTTCGGCATCGCCAAGTCCCTGGACGATCACACCCAGTTCACCCAGGCCGGTTTCGCGGTGGGGACGCCCAGCTACATGAGCCCGGAGCAGGCGCGCGGGCTTGAGATCGACGGGCGCGCCGACCTGTATGCGCTGGGGGTGGTGCTCTACGAAATCCTCGTCGGCAAGCTGCCCTACAGCGGCACCGATGCACTGTCCACGGCGCTGGCGCACCTGACCGAGCCGCTGCCGGAGTTGCCCATCGAGCATGGGCGCTACCAGGAAATCCTGCGCGGCTTGCTGGCCAAGGACCCCAACGAACGCTTCGCCGATGCCGCTGCCTTGTTGGCGGCACTGGATCGCCTGCCGGCCGACGACAACCAGAGCACGGTGATCCGGCCACTGGTCGTGCCCCCGGCGGCCCCCGAGCTCGCAGGGTTGACGCCAGTGTCCATCGAGATTCCGCAGGCGCATGCGCAACCCGAGCCCGTCCAGCGTGAGCCAGAGCAAGGCCGCCCGGCGCCTGTCGTTGCGCCGAAGAAAAAGCCTGCGGTGGCGCTGCTGGCGGTGGCCATCGCAGCGGCACTGGGCCTCGCGGCGGGTGGCTACTGGTTGTTCGCCGGTCACGACGAACCCGCCGTCGCCACACCTGTGGCACAGACACCGGCCCCACCCAGCGCGCCACCTCCTGTCGCCAGCACCTCGCAGGACGATCAGCGCCCGCTGCTCATGGCGGGCAAGAAGACCCTGTTCCAGCGCGTGCTGACCAAGCCCGGCGCACGCCTGGCCGACACCCCTGGTGGCGCTGCCGGTGACAGCCTGCCGGCCTTCTCGGTGCTCTACGTTTATCAGCGCAAGGATATCGACGGCAAAGCCTGGGTCCAGGTCGGTGCTGCCAGCGATGGTGCGCGCGAGGGCTGGCTGGCTGCAGAGCAGACCAGCGACTGGAAGCAGAGCCTGGTGCTCAAGTTCACCGAACGCTCTGGTCGTGCGCCGGTGATGTTCATGCGTCAGCCCGACGATGTGCAGCAGTTGCTCGACGACAGTTCCCAGGCCCGCGCGCAATTGCTCAAGGCACAGAACGACCCAGCACAGGTACCGCGTGTGCTGGCGCTGGAGCCTGCGGCCAACGCGGTGCCGCAGGACCAGTTCTACCTGATGCCGATCTTCGATTACCGCGAGAGCTTCGACGCCGACGGCCAGCCGGTGCAACTGCTCAACATCGCATCGATCGATCCCGGCAGCAGTGCGGCCGGCAGCACGCCGCAGGCCGCAGGTGTTGCCGGCGCCGGCGACAACAGCTTCCGCACCGGTATCGTGCTGGTGGTGGACACCTCGGTGTCGATGCAACCCTACATCGACCGGGTGCGCCAGGTGGTCAGCGAGTTGCAGCAGCAACTGGCGGCACGCGGTGAGCTGGACAGCGTCAGCTTTGGCCTGGTGGGCTTTCGCAACAGCGTCAAGCGCACGCCGGGCCTGGACTACCTGAGCAAGACCCTGGTCACCCTCGATGAAGGCCGCGACCCTGCGCGCTTTCTCAAGGCCGCGTCGCAGGTCAAGGCCACCACCGTGTCCAGCCATTCGTTCAACGAGGATGCCTTCGCCGGGGTCATGCAGGCGGTCGAGGGCATGGACTGGTCCGGCTACGGCGGGCGCATCGTGTTGCTGGTCAGCGATGCTGGCGCCTTGCGCAAGAGCGATCCCGAGAGCAGTACGCGGATGAACGAAGCCGAGGTGCGTCAGGCGGCGTTGAGCAAACAGATCAAGATTTACGCCCTGCACCTGCGCACCCCCGCCGGGGTGAAGAACCACGGCTCGGCCGAGCAGCAGTACCGCGTGCTCACCGCCGACAGCAACCCGCGTATCGGCGACCTCTACGTGGGGGTGCCGGGCGGCGATGTGAACGCCTTTGGCGCGCGCGTGCAGGAGATCGGTTCGACCTTCGCCGAGCTGGTTCACCAGGTACGCAACCAGCAACCGCAGGCCGTGCCGCTGCTCGCTAGTGGCTCCAGCCTTGCTGCCAAGACCCAGGCCGTGGGCTATGCCATGCACATGGACTTCCTCGGCCGCCGCAGCGCCAGTCAGGCGCCGCAACTGGTGAGTGCCTGGACCGCCGACCGTGACCTGACCAACCCGGCGCTGCCGACCTTGCAGGTGTGCGTGATGCTGACCAAGCTGCAGCTCAACGACCTGCAGCAGTCGCTCAAGCTGATCGTCGATGCGGCGCGCAAGACACGCAGCTCGCCGGGCGACTTCTTCAATGAAATCGCCAGCGCCAGTGCCTACATGAGCCGCGACCCGGGCGCGCTGAGCAAGGGCGCCAACCTTGCCCAGGGCGGCGTGCTCGGTGAGTACCTCGAAGGCCTGCCGTATCGCAGCAAGTCGCTGAGCATGACCCAGGATCTGTGGTTGTCGCTGTCGGTCGCCGAGCAGGAGGACTTCATCGACGAGCTCGACTCGAAGATTCGCCTCTACGAAACCTTCCACAACGACATGGCCAACTGGGTGCGCTTCGGCAACGCCGAGCCGGGCGACGCCCTGTACCGTGTCCCGCTGTCGACGCTGCCGTGATGATCAGCCTGCAGGGGGTGCACAAGACGCGCGGGCGCTACCGCCTGGAGATCGGTGATCTGCGTCTGGGCGCCGGTGAGCGGGTGGCGTTGGTCGGGCCCAGCGGCTGCGGCAAGAGCACGCTGCTCGACCTGCTGGCATTGGTGCTGGCGCCGGATGCGGCGGACGCCTTCACCCTGGAACTTGAGGGCAGCGTGCAGGATGTCGCCGGGCTGTGGCGTGGTCGTCGACTCGACCGGCTGGCCGCCTTGCGCAGCCGGCACCTGGGCTATGTGCTGCAAGCGGGCGGGCTGCTGGGCTTTCTCGACGTACGCGGCAATATCCGCCTGCCCCGTCAGTTGCTGGGGCTGGCCGACGACGGTGGCGTCGAGCGCCTGGCGGCCGCGCTGGATGTGAGCGACCAGTTGGACAAGCGTCCGGCGGCGCTTTCGCTGGGCCAGCGCCAGCGGGTCAGTTGTGCCCGCGCCCTGGCCCATGCGCCTTCGCTGTTGCTGGCGGACGAGCCGACTGCAGCGCTCGATCCGGTCAATGCCGAGCGGGTGATGCAGCTGCTGCTGCGCCAGGCCGAGGCGCATCGGGTGACCTGCATCATCGCCACCCACGACGAGACCCTGGCCCGCGACGCCGGGCTGCGGGTGCTGCGCATGCACTGTCGACGCGATGCCGAAGGCGGTGTCATCGCGACCCTGGGGCAGGCTGCCTGATGCGCCCGTTGCTGATCGCCGGGTTGGCCTGGCAGGACTATCGCACCGACGCGCGGCTGTCCGCCTGCGCGGTGCTGGCACTGGTGGCGGTGATTGCGCCACTGCTGGTGCTGTTCGGCCTGAAGTTCGGCCTGATCGGCAGCCTGACCGAGCGTCTGCAGCGCGACCCGAGTGTGCGTGAGGTCATTCCCTTGGGTGGGGGACGTTTCACTGCCGATTTCATCGCCGGGCTCGCGGCGCGTCCGGATGTCGCCTTCGCCATCCCGCGCACCCGCCAGATCGCCGCCACCGCCGAGCTGTTGCTGCCTGCACAAGGGCGTGGGGTGACGGTCGAGATGTTGCCGACCGCGCCCGGCGATCCGTTGCTCGACGGCGCCGTGGCCCCCGATGCAGCCGACCTGCGCGACGTGGTGCTGAGTTTCACCGCGGCGGAAAAGCTCGGTGCCCGTCCTGGCGATCACTTGCAGGCCAGTTTCAATCGCCAGCGTGCGGGCGAGGTGCAATGGCGCCAGACCTCGTTGCACGTGCGTGCCGTGCTGCCGCTGGCAGCGTTCGAGCGCGACGCCTTGTTTGCACCGTTGGCCTTGCTGGAGGCCGCCGAGGACTACCGCGACGGGCGTGCGGTACCGGCGCTGGAGTGGGCGGGCGAGCTGCAGGCCGGCAGCGCGGCGCGGGTCTACCCGGCGTTTCGCCTGTATGCCCGCACGCTCGAGGACGTCGAGCCGCTGCGCCAGTTCTTCGCCGAGCGCCAGTTGCTGGTCTCGACCCAGGCGGCGCAGATCGCCCAGGTGCAGTCGCTCGGGCGCAACCTCGACCTGGTGTTCTGGATCATCGCCGCGTTGGCCGTGGCCGGGGCGGTTGCGGCGGTTGCCGCAGGTGCGGTGGCGGCGGTCGAGCGCAAGCAGCGCGAGCTGGCGGTGTTGCGCCTGCTGGGCTTCGGCACTGCCGCGCTGCTGTTGTTCGTGGTGTTGCAGGCGCTGTACAGCGGCCTGCTCGCCGCCGGGCTGGCGGCCCTGTTGTATGCCCTGGCCGAGCACGGCCTGAACCGACTGTTCATGCAGGTGCCCGGCGAATACGCCGCTCACCTGCTGCCCATGCACTATCTCGTCGCGCTGCTCGCCGTGTTGTCGGCCAGCACCGCTGCCGCCGCCCTGGGTGGCTGGCGGGTGGCGCGGATCGACGCCTCGCAAGGAATTCGTGATGTCTGAACTTCGCCTCAAGGTAGCGGCCTTGATCGTCACCACACTGGGCCTTGTGGCCTGCTCCCCCGCCGATGGCGAGGACAAGTCCCAGGCCTCCGCGGTCAACACCGCCACGCCCGACCCCGCCGCCACCAGCAAGCTGGACAACCCCAAGCCCCTGGCCGACGACGTCAGCTTGCCGCTGCCCTGTGGCGGCGAGATTGTCTTCCGACATGTCTACGTGCTGGCGCAAGGCAGCCTCGCTGACCGCGAGGTCAACCTGGGTTACCCCTTCAGCGAAGGCGAGGCGGGTTACAAGCAGTCGTTCATTTCCGGATATCGCCGCGACTTCATCAATGGCCAGTTCAGCCTGCAGGACCTGTCTCCCGCCTGGCAGAAGCAGGTCGGCGCCAGCCTGCCCAAGGTCGAGGCGGGCAGCCCGCTCAAACCGATGATGTATTTCATCGGCAAGTACGAGGTCACAGCGCGCCAGTATGCCCAGGTCATGGCCCAGGCTCAGTCGCTGGCCAGCGGCGAGGCCGAGCCCGCCTGCGAACCGGTCACCGAGGCCGCCGGTCGCCTGCCCAAGGTCAAGCTGTCGCGCTTCGAGGCCGAGCGCTTCGCTGCGGTGTACAGCGCCTGGTTGATCAAGCACCACCGCGAGTTGCTGCCGGTCAGTGGCCGGGGCAGCAAGGCCGAAGATGGCGGGACCGGTTTCGTGCGCTTGCCCACTGAAGTGGAATGGGAGTTCGCCGCCCGCGGCGGTTCGGCGGTCAGCCGCCAGGAGCTCGATGGCCGGCTGTTCCCGCGCAAGGTCGAAGGCAGCGACAGTGACGGGCCGTTGGCCGACTGGGCGGTGTTCAACCAGGTTGCTGGTGGCACCGGACAGGCTGCGCGACTGATGCCGATCGGGACCAAGCAACCCAACCCGCTCGGGATGTTCGATGTGATCGGCAATGCCGCCGAAATGGTCCAGGAGTCGTTCCAGCTAGTGCACGCTGGTCGCCGTCAGGGCGCCTACGGCGGCTTCGTGGTCAAGGGTGGCAACTACCTGGAAGGCGAGACCACGCTGTTCACTGGCATGCGCCGCGAGTATCCGCTGTTCGGTGCCGACGGCACTGAGCAGCGTAACGAGACCACCGGTTTCCGCGTCGCCATCGGTGCCTTGTCGGCGCCGCGTTCGCGCTACCAGGAGCTGTTCGAGCAGTGGCAGAAAGAGGGGCGCCTGGCTGGCCTCACCGACGACATCAATGCCGCCGACGACCCGACCACGCGCCTGGACGGCATCATCGCCGGCGCCAGCGACCCGCGCCTGCAGGCCGAGCTGGGTCTGGTCAACGAAGAGCTCAAGCGCAATGTTTCGCTGATCGCCCGCCAGCGCGAGGAAGCGGCTGGCAACCTGATCCAGTCGGCGGCCCTCGTGGCCGAGACCATCAACAACTACAACATCCGCCTGACCAACCTGCAGAACACCCAGGCCAAGGCCCAGGCCTCGGGCGACCAGGCCAGCGCCAGCATGTATGGCGCCGCCATCGCCAACGGCCGCAGCGCGCTGGACGGCGCGCTGGCGATCTACATCGACAACCTGGCCAGCGGCACGCGCTACACCGACGCGGTGATCCAGGCGCAGTTCCAGCGGGTCAAGCAAGAGCTCGAGCGCAAGCCGGTGCTGGGCAAGAGCCTGGAGACCCGCGCCACCCTGTTCGTCCGCCACGTCGGGGAGTACCGCCAGAACCGGCGGGCCGACCCGGCGACGATCCTCAAGGAGCTGCTGGCATCGGCTGCTCCGCGACCTTGAAGAAACCCTGAAAAAAGACCCCGGCCCGCATGAAGCAGGCCGGATCAGCACAACCCGAGAGAGAACCCGACCATGCGCTTGAATCGCACCTCCCTGATCACCGCTTCCAAGGCCCGTGCCGCCCTGCTGCTGGCTGCCGGTTTCAGCAGCGTCCTGCTGACCGGCTGCGCCGGCTCGCCGGTTTCCAAGATCGGTGCAACGACCAAGGTGGAGTACTACCCCAACTGCTACGAGCCGGTGCAGCACCTGCGCTCCACTGACGGCGACATGACTCGCTCGGTCGCCACCGGCGCACTGCTCGGCGCGGTAGGCGGTGCACTGACCGGCGCCCTGGTGGACGGTGACAACCGTGGTCGCAACGCTGCCATCGGCGCGGCCGGTGGTGCCCTGGTCGGTGGTGCGGCGGGCTACTACACCGAGCGCCAGAAGCAGATCAGCGACGACAAGCAGCGCATCGCTTCCTACGCCGCCGACATCGACAAGAGCGCCGCCGACCTGGACCGCACCACCCAGTACGCCAAGGCGTCCCAGGCCTGCTACCAGCGCGAATTCGCCAGCCTGATCCAGAACCGCAAGGCCAACCGTATCAACGATACCGAAGGCCGCAAGCGCCTGGCCGAGATCGTTGCCGGCCTGAACGAGTCGAACCAGCTGCTCGGCACCGTCAACGGTCGTCTGGGTGAGAACCTGAACAACTACACCCAGGCCTACGAGCAGGACCTCAAACAGGTGGGTGTGCAACGTTCGGAAGTGGTGGCCGTGGTCCAGCCACCGAAAGCGACCAGCAAGTCTGGCACCAAGAAGGGCCAGGCTGCGGGCAAGACCAACACCAAAGTGCCGACCGAAGCAGTCGCCACCGAGAAGACCCTGCAGAACGCCACCGGCAAGAAAGCTGAAGCCCAGCAGGTGGCCAAGGCGGGCGTGGATCAGGTCAACAGCATGTGCCGCAACCCGGACATGGGTGACTGGGCACCGGTGCCTTGCCCGAACGTTTGATGGGATTACAGGGGTGCATCGCGCCCCTTTCGCGACGCAAGGCCGCTTCGGTAGGGAGCGGCTTTGTGCTGTGGACAGGCCAGCCTGTAGCTGAGTAAGGACACGTATTCATGAAAGACCTTCTGGTCAACGAATTGGCCAACACCTCGCAGTTTCTGGCGCAGCAGCGCCTGCAGGGGCGTATCGACCAGCAGAAGCTGTTCAAGGCGATCGATGCCGACCCTGGCATCGTCGGTGCGGGTGTCGTGTATATCGATGCCGACTACAACGTGATCGTGCTGCGCGAGTTTCAGCCGATCTGCAGTATCAAGCCCAAGCGCATCATCCTGCGCGAGGCGCCTCGCTACATTGCGCCCCAGCAATTCATGAACCAGTTGCAGACCAACCCGCGTGAGTCGCGCGTGGTCAAGGAGGCGGTAGGCACCACGCTCTCCTGCGCTGGTGCGATCCTGGGTTGGGTCGTCATGTTCAGCGGCACTATCGCCGTCCCCTTCTCCGGCGGTGTGAGCCTCGCGCTTACCGCTGCCGGATATGCAGCAGCAACCGCCAGTACCGCACAGTGCGTTATCGGTGTTGTCAGAACGGTCAACGAGGTCAACGACCCGTCAGCCAATGATGCGATGGAACAGGAGGCCTGGTACAGGGCGGCCACACCGTTGCTCGACGGTATATCGCTGCTCGGCGTCGGTAGCTCGGCCCTCACGACTGTACGCTTCCTGCAGGTGCGCAAGGCGGCCACGGGCGCCAACTGGCTCGACCTGACCCGTTCATTGAGCCGTCAGCAGCGTAGCGCTCTCACCCGCGAGTTGCTGTCGATCAAGCATCCTTCGCTCACCGCGAAGCAACTCAAGCTGCAACAGAGCACGGGCGAGCTGATCAAGCGTCACACGCCCACGCAGATCAAGCACGCCACTCAAACACTGATCAAGGATTCGCTTGGCGCTTCCATCGGTTTTGTCGGCAGCGGGACGGTGCAGGACAAGACCAAGAGCATCGCTCTGGGGCTCTATGAGGAGTTCGAGTAATGAGTCGGCACCCTGACCTTCAGAAGTTTCTCGATCGCTACTTCATGGTGTTCCTGGCGGGGTATTTTCTCTCGCTGTACGCCATGGCTGGGACGTTCTCTTTGGTGTGGAGTACCTATTGCCGTGACTGCAGCCGGGAGATCAACTATCCGCTCAGCCTTGGTGTGCTGGTGGTGACGCTGGTCACGGCGCATGCCGCCGTAGTGCGAGGTCGTGACTGGGGGGTATGGGTGGTCGCCGCCCTTTGTATCGGCTCCGTGGTTTTCCTGTTGCCGACCTATGGGTTCCGGCCGCACATGGGGATCTTCCTGAGCATCATAGTCGTCGCGCTGCTGGCATTGCTGGTACTCAACAGCAAGAAATACCGAGAGATGCGCGTGCTACTTGCCGAGTATCGACACAAGCGTCAAGCCGATAGAGCTTCAAAGGCCCAGCGTCCCAAAGTTCGACGGTCTCGATGATACGGTTGTGATGCCTCGAAGACCGGCGTGCGCCTGGCCAGACGCACGCTTCGGAGAATGGACATGGCCTCAACCGCGCTGCAGGTGGTCGCGCAGCCGTTCCGAGCCGCCTTCGGCGACGCGCAGCATGCCAGGGGTGCGTTCGGAACCGTTCTCGGCAACACGTTGACCAGCCGGAGTACGCTCGAAACCACCTTCGGCGACACGCTGACCAGCCGGAGTGCGCTCGAAACCACCTTCGGCGACACGCTGGCCAGCCGGAGTACGCTCGAAACCACCTTCGGCGACACGCTGGCCAGCCGGGGTGCGTTCGAAGCCCCCTTCGGCGACGACCGGTTGCTCGGGTTTGCTCGGAACGGCGAAAGCGCTGACGCTGGTGGCGATCAGGGTGGCGCTGAGGAAGAGGGTAGTGATCGATTTCATGGCGGCGACTCCTATCAGGTTGGGGTGAGTCGGGCGAGGCAGCCATCGTGGTTCGCTGCTTGACCCGGTGCAGTGGGGTAGCCCTTGCTGCATGGGTCCAGAATACGGAGTCACCGTGGTCGGCGTTATCGGATGAATGTCCGGTTCATGCCCAATTCTGTCTGGTGAGCTTGCCGTCGGTCACCGCTCAGGCACTTGGCAGGTACAGGCTGGCGCGCAGGCCGCCGCCGTCGCGGTTCGCCAAGCGCAGCGCGCCGCCGTGGCTGGTGGCGATGCGCTGGACGATGCTCAGGCCCAGCCCGTAGCCGCCAGAGCCCTGGTTGCGCGAGCCTTCGCCGCGCACGAAAGGGTCGGTGATGGTCGCCAGCAGGGCCGGCTCGATGCCCGGCCCACGGTCCTCGACCGCGATGCGCACCCCGGCGTCCTCACGGGTGAGCGCCACCGTCACCTCCCGTCCATAGCGCAAGGCGTTCACCAGCAGATTCTGCAAACAGCGTTGCAGCAACAGCGCATCGACCCGCGCCTCACCCGCCTGGCCGCGCACCGGCAGCGGCTCGCTGGCACTGGCCAGGTCGGCGCAGGCGCGCGCCACCAGGTGATCGACATCCACGGCTTCGAGGTGCAGTTGCTCCCCCGCGCGCAGATAATCCAGCACCTGGCCTATCATGCCGTCCATCTGCACGATGTTCTGCCGCAGGCGCTCTTTGTGTTCGCCATCCTCCAGTCGCTCCAGGCGCAGGCGCATGCGGGTCAGTGGCGTACGCAGGTCGTGGGAGACCGCCGCGAGAAAGTAGGCCTTGTCGTTGACCATGGCGATCAACCGTTGCTGCATGGCGTTGAACGCCTGCGCCGCCTGGCGCACTTCCTCGGGGCCCTCCAGGGGCAGGGCGGGTTGCTCCAGGTTGCGGCCCAGGCCGCGGGCAGCATCGGCCAGACGGCGCAGTGGGCGCAGGCACAGGCGCACGGCCACCAGGCACACCAGCAGCACGGCGACGATGCGCAAAGCGTATACCCGCAGCAGGTAGTCGCTGATCAGCACCCAGGCCGACTCGCCACTCCAGCCCTGCAACTCTTCGCCGTCGATCACCAGCCAGTGGCCGTCCTCCATCGGCACGGCGAACTGCAGATGTGCCTGAGCGGTACGCAGGCCGAACAGGCTGCGCCAGACGATCGGCTGACCAAGCTCATCGGTCAGTTGCACCTTCAGCAGGCGCGCCAGCTGGTCGTGGCCGAGTTCGTAGGCCAGCGCCTGGTGCAGCAGCAGTTCGATGCGGTGCCGCCCGCGTCGATCATCACGCTGGGCGTTGGGCAGCGATTCGGCGCAGCGCAGGTGGTAGCGCGGCGGCACCTGCAATTGGCCGGCGTGACAGTCCGCCTGGGCGATCAGCGGGGCACTGCGCGCAGCGATCAGCCGCACCGGGGCCTCGAACACCTGGGCGAAGCGCACGTCGAACCAGATGCTGCTGGACATCAACTGGATCAGCAGGGTGCCGCTGATCATGATCAGCAGCAGTTGGCCGAACAGCGTCCTTGGCCATAGCCGGCGCAACAGGCGCACGTCAGGCGCCTGGCTCGCGGGCGATGCTGAGCAGGTAGCCTTCGTTGCGGATGGTGAGGATCTGCGCGCTGCCGTTGACGGCGCGGCGCAGGTGCTGGCGCAGGCGGCTGATGCACATGTCCACCGAGCGGTCGTCGGGCAGGTGGTCGCGGCCAAAGGCGCTGCGCGTCAGGTGATCGCGCGATACCACGCGGTTGTTGGCCTCGAGCAGCTCGCGCAGCACGCGGTAATCGGAGCGGGGCAGGGTGAGGGTCTGGCCGTCGGGGTGAGTGAGCAGGCGCTTGATGTGGTCGAGGCTGAATCCTGCGAACTGCTGTGCCTGGCTGGCGGGCTCTTCGCTGGGTGTGTCGAGGCGCTGCGGGCGGCGCAGGACGGCCTTGATGCGGGCAATGAGTTCACGGGGCTCGAAGGGCTTGGACAGGTAGTCGTCGGCGCCCACTTCCAGGCCGATGATACGGTCCAGCGTGCTGCCTTTGGCCGACAGCATGATCACCGCCAGGCCCGGCTGCGCCTGCAGTTGGCGACACAGGCTGAGGCCGTCTTCGCCGGGCAGCATCAGGTCGAGCACCACCAGCTCGACCTTGTGCCGCGCCATTTGCTGGCGCATCTGCTCGCCATCGGCGGCAGCCAGCACGTGGTAGCCGGCATCGGTCAGGTAATCGCAGAGAAGTTCGCGAATCTCGTCGTCATCGTCGACAACCAGCAAGGTTGTGCTCATTGAGGGGGACACCTGTCAGGGGCGCTTGAAAGGCGCCCGTTACGTTCCATTACATCCCCGTACAAGCCGGGGATGGAGCCCAGAGGGCACATCCCTAGAATCGTAGCAAAAACCATCTGCGAATACGAAGCCTTCCCAAATGAAACCTCAGAGCATCCCTGGCGCCTGCGCCCGCTTCACCCGCGGTGGCAGCCGCCTCTCGCCGCTTGCCTTGTGTATCGCCTTCAGCCTGTCCGCAGGCGCCTTTGCGGCTGACCCCCAGCCCCTGGAACTGGGCGCCACCAACATCGAAGACAGCGCGCTGCCCAGTGCCGACGACGCCGGCCAGCTCGGCTACACCGTCGAGAGCACGCGCAGTTCCACCGGCCTGAACCTGACCCCGCGCCAGACCCCGCAGTCGGTGACCAGCATCACCCGCCAGCAGATGGACGACCGCGATGTGCACAGCATCGAGCAGGCGCTGGATACCGCGCCGGGGATCAGCGTCAGCAAGATGGAAGTGGGCGGGCGTACCGATTTCCGCGCCCGTGGCTATTCGATCAGCAACTGGAAGATCGATGGCCTGCAGTTCCCCGGCGGCTCTGACTTCAGCGGCAGCGGCAACGCGCTGAACCTCGACCTGTACGAGCGCATCGACATCGTCCGTGGTGCCAACGGCCTGCTCGGCGGCACCGGTGACCCGTCGGCGACGGTCAACCTGATCCGCAAGGCGCCAACCCGCACCTTCGGCGGCAGCGCCTATGCCACCTACGGCAGCTGGGACAAACGCCGCCTGGGCGCCGACCTCAACCTGCCGCTCTCCGAAGACGGCCGCCTGCGCTCGCGCTTCGTGGTCACCCAGCAGGATGCCAACTCGTTCCGTGACAACCAGTCCGAGCGCGCCCGTGCAGCGCTGGCCAACTTCGAGTTCGACCTGGACGAGGCCACCACCCTCGGCGCCGGCTACCAGTACGAATACAACAAGGTGGTCGGTGGCGGCTGGGGCGCCAACATCCCGATCTGGTATGGCGACGGCAGCAAGACCGACCTGCCGCGCAGCACCAACGTGGTGCCCAGCTGGAGCTTCGGTGAGTACATCACCCGCACCACCTTCGGCTCGCTGCAGCACCGCTTCGACAACGACTGGACCCTGGACCTGAAAGGCTCGCAGAGTACCAGCGATGCCCTTAACCACCGCGGCCTGGCCAAGGTCAACTCGTCCGGGCGCGGCGTCTACGGCGGCTACTGGGACCAGGATGGCAGCGGCGCGGTGCTCAACGGCCTGCACAGCTCCAGCGACACCACCCAGCAATCGGCGCAGATCGACCTATCCGGCCCGTTCCAGATGTTCGGCCGCACCCACCAGGCGATGGTCGGTTACAACGACAGCCGCACCGTGGCCTGGTCGCCGGAATACACCTGCACCATGGTCAGCGCCAACAGCGTCAGCGCCCCGGCCCTGGGCTGCCAGTTCCGCGCCAACAACGGCCTGCCCCTGAGCAACTGGCTCAACGGCGTGGACAGCGACTACGACATGCTCGCCTCGCAGACCGGTCGCCACAGCAAGACCACCACCCGCCTGCAAGGCATGTACGCCGCTACCCGCCTGAGCATCACCGACCCGCTGTCGGTGATCCTCGGCGTGCGCAGCACCGACTACTCGGCCACCACCCGCAACGTCAGCGGCGTGCGCAGCAACCAGCAGAACAACGGCATCGTCACCCCCTACCTGGGCGCGGTGTATGACCTCAACGACACCTACTCGGTGTACGCCAGCTACACCGACATCTTCAACCCGCAGACCGAAGAGACCGCCAGCGGCACCAAGGTCGAGCCGATCCGCGGCCAGAGCTACGAGACCGGCATCAAGGCCGCCTGGTTCGACGGCCGCTTGAACGCATCCGCCGCGTACTTCCGCACCAAGCAGGAGAACAAGGCAGTCACCGACGGCGACCTGCTGACCCCGACCGGCGCCACCGCCTACAAGGCAGGTTCCGGCCAGGAAACCGACGGTATCGACCTGGAACTCGCAGGCGCCCTGACCGAGAACTGGAACGTCTACGCCGGCTACACCTACCTGCACTTCCGCCGCCTCGACAGCGACGGGCGCAGCGATCCGTCGCACCTGTTCAAGGCCTCGACCACCTACCGCCTGTCCGGCCCGCTCGACCGCCTGACCCTCGGCACCGGCGTCACCGCGCAGACCAATATCCGCGCCCTGTCCACCCCGGCCGGCCAGCCGACCAACGGTGTCAGCCGTAGCTCCAGCGACGTGAACTGGTCGGGCTATGCGATCTGGAATGCCATGGCCAAGTACCAACTGACCGACGACACCAGCGTCAGCCTCAACGCCAACAACCTGTTCGACAAGCACTACTACACCCGCTACGGCTTCTACGCCGGAGCGATCTATGGCGATCCGCGCAACCTGTCGCTGACCGTCAGCACGGCGTTCTGATCAAACGACAGCACCTGTTGCAATCTATATATGGAAATCCGTATATTCGGATTTCCATATGTTCAGGTGCCTCCCATGATCACCCCCACCCAGGTCTTCAAGTCCCTCGCCGACGAGACCCGCGTTCGCGCCACCTTGCTGATCGCCCGCCTTGGCGAACTGTGTGTGTGCGAACTGATGTGCGCCCTCGACGACAGCCAGCCGAAAATCAGCCGCCACCTCGCCCAGTTGCGCAGCGCCGGCCTGTTGCTGGACCGCCGCCAGGGGCAGTGGGTGTACTACCGCCTCAACCCTGAACTGCCCGCCTGGGTCAGCGAGCTGTTGCAGGTCACCGCCCAGGCCAATGCCGCCTGGCTCCAGGACAACATCGCCCGCCTGCAGCACATGGACGATCGCCCCGTCCGTGCCGCTGCCGGCTGCTGAGTGGACGAGGACCTGCCGATGCTGATCGCCGCCTGCGTCTTCGTCTTCACCCTCATCCTGGTCATCTGGCAGCCCAAGGGGCTTGGCGTCGGCTGGAGCGCCAGTTTCGGCGCACTGCTGGCGCTGCTGTTCGGCGCGGTGTCGTTGCACGACATACCCGCCGTCTGGGCGATCATCTGGAATGCCACGGCCACCTTCATCGCCATCATCATCGTCAGCCTGCTGCTCGACGAGGCCGGCTTCTTCGAGTGGTCCGCCCTGCATGTGGCGCGCTGGGCCCGCGGCAGCGGACGCCGCTTGTTCGCCTTCATCGTGCTGCTGGGCGCCGCAGTGTCTGCTCTGTTCGCCAATGACGGCGCCGCGCTGATCCTCACCCCCATCGTCATGTCGATGCTGCTGGCGCTGCGCTTCTCGCCCGGCGCGACCCTGGCCTTCGTCATGGCCGCAGGCTTCATCGCCGACACCGCCAGCCTGCCGCTGGTGGTGTCGAACCTGGTGAACATCGTCTCGGCCGACTACTTCGGGCTGGGCTTCAGCGCCTATGCCTCGGTGATGCTGCCGGTCAACCTGGTGGCCGTGGCTGCCACGCTGCTGGTGCTGTTCCTGTACTTCCGGCGCGACATCCCGGCGCGCTATGCTCTGGATGACCTCAAGGCCCCCGCCCTGGCAATCCGCGACCGCGCGACCTTCCGCGTCGGCTGGGTGGTATTGCTGGCGCTGCTGGTGGGCCTGTTCGTGCTCGAGCCGCTGGGCATCCCGGTCAGCGCAGTGGCCGCAGCCTGCGCCGCCGTGCTGTTCGCCGTCGCCGCCCGTGGCCATGTGATCTCCACCCGCCGCGTGCTGCGCGAAGCGCCCTGGCAGATCGTGGTGTTCTCGCTGGGCATGTACCTGGTGGTGTACGGCCTGCGCAACGCCGGCATGACCGACGCCCTCGCCACAGTACTCGACCGCCTCGCTGCCCACGGCCTGTGGACAGCCACCCTCGGCACCGGCCTGATCGCGGCGTTGCTGTCGTCGGTGATGAACAACCTGCCCAGCGTGCTGGTCGGCGCCTTGTCGATCCAGGCCAGCGGCGCCGAAGGGCTGGTGCGCGACGCGATGATCTACGCCAACGTCATCGGCTGCGACCTCGGCCCGAAGATCACCCCCATCGGCAGCCTCGCCACGTTGCTCTGGCTGCACGTGCTGGCACGCAAAGGCATGCGCATCACCTGGGGGTACTACTTCAAGGTCGGCATCCTGCTGACCCTGCCGGTGCTGCTGATCACCCTTTCCGCCCTGGCACTGCGCCTGGGCCTTTGAAAACCGCCACGCGGCGGGGAGCGAACGATGCGAATCCTGTTCATGTGCACGGCCAACAGCTGTCGCAGCATTCTGTGCGAAGCCCTGTTCAACCACCTCGCCCCGCAAGGCTACGAAGCCATCAGCGCCGGCAGCTTCCCACGAGGCCAGGTGCTCCCGCGCAGCCTGCAGACCCTGCAGCAAGCCGGCATCGCCATCGATGGCCTGAGCAGCAAAGGCAACGAAGCCTTCGAAGGCAACCCGCCAGACATCGTCATCACCGTCTGCGACAAGGCCGCTGGCGAAGCGTGCCCCGTGTACTTCGGCCCGGCGCTCAAGGCCCACTGGGGGTTGGAAGACCCTTCCGACGTGGTGGGCGACGACGCCACGATCGACGCCGCATTCCGGGCGACCCTCGCGCATATTCAACGGCGTTTCGAGGCGTTCTTTGCGCTGCGTCCGGATGCCCTCGACCGTGATCAGCTCAAGCGCGAGCTGGATCGTATCGGCACGCTCTGAGGAGGGACCATGTCGGACACGCTGCCCAACCTCGACCTGTCGTTGTTCGACGACCTGCCCGGACAGCCGCTGGACAACGCTCACCCCCCGCGCATCCTGCTGCTGTACGGCTCGACCCGCGAACGCTCCTTCAGCCGCTTGCTGGTCGAAGAAGCCGCGCGCCTGTTGCAACACTTCGGTGCGGACACCCGCATCTTCGACCCCTCCGGCCTGCCCCTGCCGGATGACGCCCCTGTCGATCACCCCAAGGTCCAGGAACTGCGCGAGCTGGTGCAATGGTCCGAAGGCCAGGTCTGGTGCTCACCGGAGCGCCACGGCGCCTTGTCGGCGGTGTTCAAGGCCCAGATCGACTGGATCCCCCTCGAACTCGGCGCCATGCGCCCCACCCAGGGCAAGACCCTGGCAGTGATGCAGGTGTGCGGCGGTTCGCAGTCGTTCAACGTCGTCAACCAACTGCGCGTGCTCGGGCGCTGGATGCGCATGTTCACCATCCCCAACCAATCGTCGGTGCCTAAGGCGTATATGGAGTTCGATGAGGCAGGGCGGATGAAGCCCTCGGCGTATTACGACCGCGTGGTGGATGTGATGGAGGAGCTGGTGAAGTTCACGGTGCTGTTGCGCGGGCGGGCGGAGTATCTGGTGGATCGGTATTCGGAACGGAAGGAGAGTGCGGAGGAGTTGGCGAAGCGGGTGGGGCAGGGGGCTATTTGAAGGGGCTTTTTTGTCCTGCCTCGGAGGGAGATTGACCGGTTGTAGCTTTTGGTGGAACCGATTGGGAAGCGACACGCCAGTTGTCGTTTCAGCTTGCGTGTCGGGTCTCTGCACGGCATTGTAAAGACCAACGTCATTACGCAGAGGCCCCTTTTCATGGCATCCATCAACGTCCGTATCGACGACGAACTCAAGGCGCGCGCCTACCGCGAATTGGAGAAGCTGGGAGTGACGCCCTCCGAGCTGATGCGCCAAGCACTGCAATACGTTGCCGAGCGTGGGCAGCTTCCCTTCAAGACCGTGCTGGTCACAGATGAGGACGAGGCACTGTTGGCAACTGTCAGGGAGCGACTGGCCGATCCGCAGCGTGTGAAGGTTTCACTGGATGACCTATAGCCTCGAGTTTGATGCGCGAGCGCTGAAGGAGTGGCGCAAGCTGGGGGACACGGTTCGGCAGCAATTAAAGAAAAAGTTGGTAGCGGTCTTGGAGAACCCTCGGGTTGAGGCCAATCGGTTGAGTGATCTTCCGGACTGCTACAAGGTCAAGCTACGTAGCAGTGGGTATCGCTTGGTTTACCAGGTTGTGGAGCAGCAGGTTGTTGTGTTTGTAGTGGCTGTGGGTAAGCGCGAGCGGGAGGAGATTTATCGAGCGGTTGCTGAGCGGGTAGTGAGCCGGGAGTAACAGGTACTGGCAAGTAGCTAGTTTTTTGGGTGCTGCGGGAGCTGCCATTGGGTATGTGTGGCACCAGGAGTCGAAAATAGTTGTGACTATCTGATTTATAATGTTTTTTATCTTTCGGTTACCTATTTCTACCCCTAAAAATATCCCCATGGATTTATCTTTATAGCAGCAGCCTCAGCCTCACGCTGTCTGTACTCTCGAACTTCAAGCTCATCTTCCAATCCTCTATGTAGCCTATCCGAAGCCGTAGGGATCCGCTCTGCAGTCGGCATCCCGCGCCCAATGCAACTATTTTCAGAGTTAACAGAAAATACTGCATTACAGTTATCTGCATTGGCTCGCAGGAGAGTGAAAAGTCCACCCGCATCTAATGGGGCTGCTTGAGTGGAGATCTGCCCGTCAGATTGAATAATATGTAATCGTAATTTTTAGAGGCGCAGGCGATCCGTTATTTGTATTGCTTAACATTTTCAGTAAGCTTTCGAGAGAAGTTATCTTCCTCCTCGAGTGGTATTATATCAAAGGTCAGAAGTTTACCGTCCGGTTGTACCAGTGCGCCTGTATTATTTCAGTAACGGACCTTTGTAGTCGCCGCTAACTTCCACTGACTCATGCTCTTGTTAGTGAGACGAGAGCGATACCTCTATTTACGGGAGTTACTCTCAATGTAGTTCCATCAACAGAAGGATAGACAGCGTTGCCTCGGAGCGACCGGTATGAACAATTTTATAGAACATGGGAGACGCAATGCCAATTGCGAACAAGCGCGACCTCACCTGTCCTCCTTGTCGAAGATTTATCCGCAACGTTGTGAACAGCAGTTAGTCACTAATAACAGGAATATTTCTCCTGCATGCTTGGCGCCGAGGGCGGATGTGTGGTAAATAGTTTCTTATGGCTCAGGCGCGCTGCGAGTAGCGTGCTGCTCAGTTTGGGCAATAACCTATTTTTCTACAGTAAGTTAAAATCGGATATACAGGAAGTTTTTGATGACTACTTCAGGTGTACTAAAGCTAAAGGATATTCCTCTTGGTAGCACAGATGCTAAGAATGAGGTGCTGAGTAATAGTCCTGAAGAAATCGTACGTTTCGTTAACTCGTTTGTTGTTCCGCCAGCGCTATCGATAGAAAAATTTTACGATAAGAAAAAATATTACATAGTGGGATTAAAAGGCACAGGGAAAACAGCTCTTCTGCGCTATGTCTCATTAAAGCTTGAGGAATCCGGCGACTCAGATTCAAGTTTCGTTTTGTTTAAATCAGACGTAGATGAAGACTTGAGAAAGGATTTTGCTCGCGCAGCCAGGGTTCAAGTGGTGGCAGAAAATAGTGATGCTTATGACGGCGATGATTTTGAGACCGTATGGCGTTGGTTTATCTATAGAAAAATTGCCTCTCTAATTCAAGAGGGCAGCTCACCATTCCAGAATAACGAATTGCTCAATACGTTTGTTGCATTGGTCACTTCTGAAGCAGATGCTAAGCCAGAGAAATCTGGACTTATGCGATTGGTGCCTAATATTCGAAAAGGTACGGTTGAAATAAGCCAGTCGCCGAAGTTAGGTTTGGAATTTGATTGGGATGACTCTGGTCGAGCAAAGGTTAATTTCAACGACCTTGTACGTAGAGCCGATCAAGCCTTCCAGAAATTAGAGCCTGATGCAAGACGGTTGAACGTTTTTTTTGACGAGCTCGAGCTGAATTACGCTAGCAACAAGCAGTACCAGCGTGATGCTCGCTTAGTTAGGGATCTGATTGTCTCGATTGAGCGATTGAACGCGACTTGTAAGTCGAGAGGCTATCCAATCTGCCTCTATGCAGCCATCAGATCAGAAGTCTTAAGTGCTGTGGACGCATTGGGGAAGGAAATCAATAAGCCGATTGCTGATTTCGGGTCTGTAATATCATGGAATAGACCCGGGCTTGATGCCACACAGCAGCCGCTATTGAATATTATCTGGCAGCGCATAAACAATGCGCGCGAGGAAGCAGGACTTGTAGACTTATCATCTCAAGAGTTATGGAATCATTATTTTCCACGAAAAATAAATAATCAAAGTCCGCAAGTCTATATTCTTCATAATTCATGGTATCGTCCTCGTGATGTAGTGCGCTTGCTAATTACTGTGCAAGACCAATATCCAGATGATGAAACTTTTTCTTTGCAAGCTCTCGAAGCTATACGCAAAGCATATTCCACTGCATCTTGGGTAGAGCTCGCAGAAGAACTGAAGGCAAAATATAAGGCTGCTGAAGTTGAAGGGATTAAATATCTTTTCTATGGATACAAACAAATAGCTACATTTGCTGAGTTAAGTGAGAGGGCAGATCTTGTAGTGCTGGAACATGATGAGACGAAAAAGCTGCTGGAGCGAGTTTCACTTCGTGAAGTGCTAAAAGATCTTTTCCGTGTTGGAATTATAGGGAATATAGATGAGCACCATGAAAGAATGCGTTTCTCCTTCAGGGGTGATGATGAGATTCTCTTCCAGAACAAAGTCTTTGTTCATAATGCATTAAAGGCTCATTTGTCATGCTTTGGATGATTGATGCTGGCGGTCTAAAAGAATCGACATGTATTCGGTACTTTGTTTTTAGGTCTATGCCGCTTAGGGAATCTATGGGTTGAGATATTCTGACTGCTCTCTAATATTTCAAATGATGTAGGTTTTTCAGTTCCGATAAGCCTGCGAATCGGCCGGGCGCAGAGTTCGGCCGATCTTGGTATGGAAGCTTTAAGGTGTTAGTGGCTGGCTAGTTTCCGTTTGTTGTCTGATACTTCAGCGTTGCTCCTAATTTTTGAATGGTAAGTCTATTTCTGATTATAATGTGCGCCTTGGCGGAATTGAGAGTAATCCAGGTGCGTAGGCCTTTATGTGGCTTTAGGTGCTAAAGCTATTTGATAGTGTTCGACTTTTCAGAATAATTAAATTGTTCTTAATTGCTTCTTCTTCATTGAATAGAGCGAAAGCCTGTGAAAGCAAATTGCTGAGTCACTCATGCAACGCACTCGATCAGAGTTTGAAATTCCATGATTTTTTTAAGCGGCGAACTATCAGCCGTACCGTCAGTACGTAGTAATACCGCGTCGCCTCACTGTGTCTACATAGGCGATGCTCAAGAAACCAAGATAAGTGTTTTTTTTGCCAGGCCCAAGGCGTCTCTCGCTGCCAGCGATCTGCAATCTCAGCTTGGATAAGCTTCGCCTGCCGCAAATGACGTTGCCGCGTCGCGCGCGATCCGATCAGCACGCCAGCCAAGAACAGCTCCATATCGAATGGCTTGCTCATGTCCGTCCTCCAATGTAGGCCGCGACCACATCGATCCGACCGTGCCCTAGCTCACTGCTGATTTGCCTCCGAGCTTCACGATCAAGGTATCTATCTACCAGGCAACACTGGCCGCCGTTGATAGGCGCCCGGTGCTGGGTGATTTGCTCATAGCGCTCACATGCGTACGCCGCACGGAGCTCATGGAAGCCTCTGAGGTTGTGTGCATGCAGGATGGCCCGCGCGGGGTGAATGATTTCTTGCAGAACATTCAGATAGCTTTCATGTGGCGCTATTAGGTTGCTGCTACCTGCAGGCGACATCTGCCGTGCAAATCCGAGCGCACCTCGAACATGGTCATCCACCGCAATCCAACGTGGCGCTGAGGCACCCGCGCGGCCACCTTTGGTGCCATCCTGAATGTTTATCTTGCCTAGATCGTTAGCCTCACGGCTTAGCCGTGGCAGGTCAGCCAGGATGGCCTCACGCAAGCGCATGCCGGTGGCGCGCGTCAACAGAACAATCGCGGCGACCCGCTGCTGATGATCACGGCAGAGCGCATCGACAATCTGTTTAACCTGTTCGCGGTCTTGGCCTTGCGGCACCGACTGGCGAATCCCGGTGCGCTGCATGCCCAGTGCCTTGCTCGGACTTCGTAACTTCACGTACTGATCACCGCGAAGCGCCGCCATGATCCTGTTGACGCTGGAAAGCCGGTTTTGCGCGGTGCTGACGGCGAGGTCACCGCGCTCAACCGTGTCGCGCAGATATGCTGCATAGTCGGCCAACACCTTCCGATCAATCTGCCGCGCATCATTGATACCCGGCCCCTGTTCGGAACGGCACCACTTCACGAATGCCAACCACCGGTCACAGTGCGCTTTGACCGTTCCGTAATGGCCACCGCCGAACATGTCTTTCAGTGCCTGCGGCCCTGCATAGCTCAGTTGCCTGCCGTAGCCGAAATTGCGGCCGTCGCGCCTACCCACCAATGCCATGTCGGTCACCTCATCTTCGCTCTCCGATCCTCGCCCCCACGTCATCCCGCCAAGAATGCTGAGTGTTATCAGGGATCAAGGCCCCTGCGACCTATGGGGATGTCCTCTAACGCGGGACTGGCGGCTCCTTACGACCGGGAGCAAGGGCATCTCATGATCTGGCCTCCTGAGCACCGTTACCGGTGGGCGGGTGGAGGCTGCATTGGCTGACGAGACCAATGCCGAGAGATCCTGAGCCGGGTGAACGCAGCAATGCGATGACCGGGGCATGCCTGACTGTCAGTCAGGTGCAGGCCATTCCCTGGTCTGCGGCACCATCATCTGCATGGCTGTTGCTGGTGACATCGGCGTTTGTCACGCCAATTGTCACGAGGGGAATTGCCGCTGAGCCATGTGCGATCAGGGCTGCAGCAGTGTCAGGAGCGCCCGTCTCTTTCCAGTGAAAGAGACGGGCGCAGGTCGGCGCACGCGAAATGGCCAAGCGGATAGGTTGCTGCTGAGCAGATGGGTAGGGTGGTTGCCGCAGGGGCAACGATATTGAGTTGGCATCCATCACATGGGTAGTGACCGTACGAGCTGCCGGACGCGAATCGTACTTGGGGAGAACCACCGCGGGAGCGGCGTGACCTTTAAGGTTCGGGTCACCTGGGGTGCTGTCATCGACAGCTCTTGCAACTCCCGGTCTACGCCTGTGGACAATATTCGTCAAGCAAAGCGATTTCAGGGATTTAGCGCCTGTGGATAAAACTATCCCCCGGTGGGCATCAGTGGTTTTCCACAGACGTACGCTGTGCCAGCGTTTTTTTTCTTAGGTATGGTCCTTTCAAACGGGGCGGCTTTGCAGCCCCGTTTGAAAGGACCCGCGCGGAGGAGCTTCATGCGGTGCTGTGGGTAACTTCACAGCGAGTTTGATGCGGTGGTGCGGCGAGTTACTCGGTCCTCTTGGCACTGCGAAGGCGCGTGACGTTCTCGCCCGTCTGCTTGGCAAACTCATGCGGCGTCACATGGCCCTCGCGGTTCGCCTCCAGAAACCGGCTCCACCAGGTCATGATCATCCGGCGCTCTTCGAGGAACTCGGCCTTGTGGGTATAAGCGGCCCGCACGTTGTTGCGTTCCTTGTGGCTCATCTGCCGTTCGATGGCGGTCTCTGACCACAGCCCGGACTCGACCAGCGCACTGCACGCCATGGCTCGGAACCCGTGGCCGCAGATATCCACCTTGGTGTCGTAGCCCATCGTCCTGAGCGCGGCATTCACCGTGTTCTCGGACATCGGTTTCCACGGTTTGGCATCTCCCGCGAACACCAGGTCGAACTTGCCCGTGATCGCGTGGATTTGCTCAAGCAAGGCCACTGCCTGCGGCGATAAGGGTACAACGTGAATGTCTCCGGCCATTTTCGTACCCCTTGTGGAAAACGGTACGCCGTCGAGCGCCGGACGAGTGTCGGGGATCTCCCAGATGCCGCGATTGAGGTCGAACTCGTTCCAGCGGGCGAAGCGCAGCTCACTGGAGCGTACGAACACGTGCAGCGACAGCATCACGGTAAGGCGTGTGAGTGGACGACCTTTGTAGTCGTCGATGCGTGCTTGCAGCTCTGGCAGCCGCGATAAGGGTAGTGCGGGTCGATGTGTAACCCGTGGTGCTCTGATCGAGCCGTCGAGGTCGTGAGCCGGGTTCGCGGTGATCAGCCGCAGCCGTTTGGCTTCGCGCATGATGCTTTGCAGGTAGTTCTTGATCCTGAGCGCCACGTCGATGGTGCCGCGATTCGTCACGGCTTCCAGTGGCTGCATGAGGTCGTGGGTGTCCAACTCAGCGATTGCCCTGGCACCGAGCAAAGGGAATACGTGAGTCTTCAACCGGCTGAGCACAGTCTTGGCGTGCCCCGGCGCCCACTTGGGCACCATCCCGGCATACCAATCGAGCGCGACGCTTTCGAAGGTACGGCCATTGATTACGGCTTGCACCTTGGCCTGCTGCTTGGATTGGATGGGGTCAATGCCGTTGGCGAGCTGCTGTTTGAGCTCGAAGCGCTTGTGGCGAGCGTCAGCCAGCCCGACCACCGGGTAATTGCCGAGTGAGGTCAGGCCCTCGCGACCATCGGGCTTGACATACCTGAGCCGCCAGCCTTTGCGACCGTTGGGCTTCACGAGCAGGTAAAGGCCATCGCCGTCAAAAAGCTTGTACTCACGTTCGCGAGCCTTTGCAGTGCGGCAGGCGTTGTCGGTAAGGGGAGCTGTTGTGCGAGCCATAAGGGTACTTTCCAATGTCGAATTGGTAGGTATCCTTAAAAGTACCCTTATTAGCGCTGGCTACCCTCGGAATCCGACGGAACGCCAAAACGAAAAAACCCGCCAGAAGGCGGGTTTTTCGGGGGTTCCAGAGATTTTGAAAGCTTTCTCTGGAACCTTGAATGGTGCCGGCACCAGGAATCGAACCCGGGACCTACTGATTACAAGGCACCTACGCACAACAATGAAATCAAGGACTTAGGTCGCATCCTTGTTACGCACGGCTACCCGAAAACCCAATGTTTCCAGGGTATTGCGTGCGCTTGTTACGCATGGGGGAGAGGGGGAGTATCGGAGGGATTCACCAGGGGAAGGCCAAGGTCGTAGATGTCCAGCATGGACTCGTTGCGGTGCCCGCTGGCCTGCTGCTTGTCGGCCCGCGTACCTGGTGTGTCGGTGATGCCACGGCGTTTGAGGTCGTGCAGGCCGTAGCGCTGCTCCTCAAGGAGTACACCAGCCTCAATCGCCTTGGCCATGAAGCGCTGCCAGGCCGTGTCCAGGCCTGACTTGCTAAGTGCCGTGCCGTGGCTGCTGACGATCAGCGGACGTCGTCCAGGGTGAAGGTGGAGGGGAATGTTGCGGTGAGCCCAGATCCTGGCGCGCTGAGCCTTTGCCTCGTCCCACGCGGCGCGCAAACGCGGCGTCCAGCGGACGATGTTGTCGCGGCTGCCCTTCCGCCGGTTCGTCAGCACACCTTCTTCGAGCTCGTTGGCATCGGTGAGGGTCACGACCTCAATACCGCGAAGCCGGCACAGATAGGCCAGCTCCATCACGATGCTGAGGTATGAGGGGCAACTGCCAGGCTCGTTGCGGTGCAGCCTGCCCAGTGCCTTTGCCCGATCGATCAAGGTCTCCATAACGTCAGCTGCAGGAAGGCGGCGCTGCTTTCGCTCGGTTGGCGCTTCGACGCCCTGGGCGGGATTGCTGTCCAGGTTTCCGATGCCACGGTTGCGGCCCCACTGCAGCACCAGGCGCAGGTACCTGAGCACGTGGGCTGCTTTCGATGGGGTGCCCTCGCCGGCGATCTTGTCGACCAGGCGCTGCACCAGGGCGGGGGAGAAGCCGCGAACGGCGAGTTCGCCAAGCGGCTTACCCATTCTGGTGTTCTGCTTGGTCAGCACCTCACGGCAGTACGTGTAGTCGTCTTGGGTACGGGAGGAGAGCCCTTTGAACTTGGGGCTTTCGTGGTACTGCTGGCACAAGTAGTTCAGGGTGTCGCGGGCTGGATTGCTGGCTTCGTCCATGATGCGGTGCAGCTCGGCCAGCGTAGCGTCGGCCGGTGCAACGTTGTGCCGGCGCTGCTTACCTTCATCGTCGCGATGCGAGGTGTACCAGATCCCGTGTCCACGGTGGTCAAAGTAAATAGCCGCGGGGAGCGCGGCTTGGTCGATGTGGCTGGGGATGTGCGGATTGTGCTTCCGCTTGCGGGCCTTCTTCATAGGATGTCAGCGTCGTATCGCTCCGGGTGGCCTGGCCCTACGCCGGCGGCACGGTTGATCAAATCAATGGTAGTCCAGGGGCCGGCTTTGCCCCGGAACATGCGAATGCCCTGTTCGACCAGGTTTCGTTCTACGTCCGATCGGCGCTGGTAGCCGGTGATCCGTTGCAGGTCCTCGAAGCTGAGAACGTCGGTGGTTGCATGCCCCATGTTGTGTCTCGCAAAAGCACCCGCCGGCATTGTGGTCCAACGCCGGCGGGGTCGTTATTAGAAGTTGTGAGCAGATTTTCTAGGGTTGTTACGTGGGCGTGATTTCTGGCCTCGAGCGGGGAGTGGTGCCACTCATCCTTTTCAGGCAGGCCTTGCAGGTAACCTTTCTTGGCTCGTTTGTGAACTGGGTGGCTTTGACCATTCGGCCGCACTTCACGACTATCAGGCCAAGCATGGCCATGCGATGCCACATGTGGGTTCTGGTCATGGTGTAGCCTCCAGGTCCTCGCTGAGGTCAATCAAGGCCGTTTTGTAGCAGGGGTAGCCCATGCGCTGCGCGCTGAGCTCCAGCGCTTGAGCGTGAATGATTCCGCGCTCGCGCTTGATTTTCGTGGCCAGTCGTTTCAAGCCCTTCAATGTATGTGGCGGGGTCCACTCCTGATTCAGCTCGTTTCCAGGATTCACTTCGGCATCCTGAGGTTGCTGCAGGGCGGCCCGTGCTGAGTATTGAACGACCCCGTTCTCAGCACCACGATCCCCGGCGAACAGGTCCAACTGAGCGAGTTCAAGCCCGAGCTTGGTGGCCAGCGCCCGAGCGGCAGCCTCGGCGCTAATCGAGCTGCTGGCGGTGGTCTTCTCGCCACGTGCCCGGGCTGTGTAAGAGCCGGCGCTGAGGCGGACGGTGATAATCAGGTCGTCGGGCTTCTGGATGCTCACTGGGTCACCTCCGACACGGCGACGTCGTTGAAATCGGGCAATTGCACGTAAGCCCCTACAACTCGGATTCCGCACCAGCCGTAGCCGTCGCCCTCGATCTCGCCGCCCCAGCCCTCGCTGGTGTGCAGCTCCTTGCTGGTCTTCTCGCAGTACCATTTTTCGCTGTCACCGAAATCTGCCCCTCGATCCTCGAGTAGTCTGCAGATCACCTCATGCCCGGCCAGCCGAACTACGGTAAGGACCACGTCCTGGTCTTCTTCATCCAGCCGATCCTCAGCGCCGTCCCAGAAGGTGTTGATCAGTTCCGCTCGCTCGGTGGTCAGGCGATCGAGGTCGACTTCCAAGGTCACCTCGTAGTCTTTCCAGGTGTCCTTCACCTTGAAACGCTTGATGTTGGTTGGCGTGGTCATGCGTGTGCTCCTGGAGCGAAAGCGGTGTGAGGTTGGCCCGCGTCGTAGCGGGCAATCAGGTTGGCAACGAGCTGGGCTTCTGCGCCGTCGAGCACGCCCAGGCGGCGGGCCATGTCGGCGGCGCCCTCGAGGCGGGCACGGCTGTCGGCGGTGCGGTGCACCTGGTGGTCGATCAGGGCGGCGCCGACAACGCCAATGGCCAGCAGGCGCGGGCTGTGAGACGGCCCAGCTGTGGTAGGATCTGCGGTGCCGCTGCGTTGGTTATGGTTCATAGATCGTTCCTCTGTGGTGGTTTGGCGTCGAGGAGCTGCAATCTCCTCGGCGCCGTTCTTCTACCGGCCTACGCCGGCCTTTCACCTGTCAGCGCTTCCACGCCGTACCAGGTAAATCTCCAAACCCTGCAGTTCGCCGTCGTCGTGAAGGCAGCTCCATTCCAGAACCGCCTGGACCTGCGCCGGTGAACAGGCCAACACCAGAATCTCCCGCTCACCACGGCCAGCACGCACTTCCAAGATGTCCAGCAGGCCTTCCACGGCGTAAGCGTCGGCCTGGACGATCGGCAGCCGCCGATCCGCTGCCGTACCTGGTCGTGGGCTGTTGATAACTTGCACGTCCATCGCGGTTACTCCCGGAAGATGAAGCAGCGAACGGTCGATGGGATGTTGGCCAGGGGCCTGGCGAGCTGATCGCGTGCCCGAATGGCGCTTTCCACCCGCTTCTGGTCGGCCAGGCAGGGGTGGGCGCGACAGTCCTTGAGCAGCCGGCGCAGGGTGCCCAGCTCGGGGATCCGCTGACGGTATTCGGTGGCCACCTGCTGAAACTGGTTGAGGTTGATGGCAATTTCGCCAGGCTTCTTGCTGTGGTTGACCAGTGGGGCCTCGGGCAGCGACTCCAGGAAGTCGAAGACCTGCCAGAACTCGTTCACCTCTTTCGGGTCGGTGGTGATGGCCGCCTGGCGCTCGCTGGCGGCCTTGATCACGTACTTCCGGCAGGCCTGGACCATGTGGTCCGGCACTTCGATCACCAGCTGCAGGCAGTCCGCCAGGGCAAGCATCATGGCGTGGTTCTTGATCACCCGATCGGAGGTCAGCTTGCGGCTTGACCACAGCTCAGCGCGATACTTGGGGTACAGCTCAGCGAAGCGCTTGAGCACCTGCTGTTCGGCGCGCATGGCCTTGACCATGAAGTGGCTGACGTCCTCGAGCTCGGTCTGGACGATCGCGTCAGCGGCTCGGCGGCTGTCGTCAGTGATCGTCGGCTTGAGGAACGGCAGGCGGAAGATCCGGCTGATGATGGCCTCGTGGCCCGTGACGATGGCGTTCTGCGCGATCACGATCGAGGAGCGGAACGGCGGCTCGTAGGTGTCGTTGCTGTTCGATTTCACGCCCCGGGTACGCAGGGTGCCGCCACCGTAGAAGTCCTTGAACTGGTCCCACTCGAAGGCCTTGGCGTTGTCTTCGTTGGTGTTGCGGTCGGCCTCGAGCAGTACCAGGGGAAGGTTGGCCACCTGGCCCATGGCGCGGCTCAGGCCGGAGAACGAGCTTTTGGCAGGGTCGAAGCCCTCGTACAGTCGACCGAACAGCTTCCACAGGAACTTGATCAGTGTGGTCTTGCCCGAGTCAGGCTCGCCCGACATTTCCAGGAACGGGAAGCTCTCGTGTTCGGCACGGATCTGCTCGGCGTACAAAGAACCGAACCAGTAGGTGAGGGCGAGTACTCCGTTCTCGCCGAAGCAAGTCCACAGGTTTTTCAGCCAGGCTTCGCTGTAGCCCTTGGCGTCCAGGGCGTTCTTGATCTTCACGGATTTCATGAGGCACTTGACCTTGTGCTTGCCGAACTCGAAGTAGTCTTCGTCGTTGGCCTTGTAGATGGAGCCGTTGTGCACGGCGATGTCGTTGAAGATGTAGGCCTGGTGTTCCCGGCTGTAGCCCAGGAAGTCGATCGTCTCGACGGTCTTGAGGCCTTCGGTCTGTCGAAGGATGATCTGATCCAGGTGCTTTTGAGTGCCCAGCCAAGTGGCGCCGGAGTACATCAGGCGGGTCTTGAACTCGCTGCTGGAGGCGATCTGCTTGGGCGTGAAGGTGTAGTTGTCGCCCTTGTCGTCCCGGGTACCGGTCACCTGGAAGTAGAACCAGGCCTCGTTGGTGACGTCGCTCACCTGCTTGTAGAGGGCCTGGAAACTGCAGTTGGCCAGCAGCTTCAACGAGCAGACGGTCTTGAGGGTGTCCTGGCGTTTCTCCTCGTCGTCCTGGTCCGTGCTGCTGGCCAGCTTCTTCTGCTCATCCTCGAGCTTGGACAGGTCGAACTTTGCCCAATAGGTCTGGTTGCCGAAGTCGAAGGCGAACTCGGTAAATCCTTCGTCCCACATGTACATCAGCAGCGCCTTCTCCCGGGCTGTCGATGCCAGCAGCAGGTCACCCTCGTGACGAGCCGCTGCCAGGTCGCGTTTGCGCTTGTGGTTTCGTGGATTGCCTTCGTCTTCAAACAGCCAGCGCTGGTGCAGGTCGTTCCAATCGACTTTCCGGTCCCGCTGGGGGATCAGCGCGGCCTTGCACTCGAAGCCCATCTCCGCGGCCTGCTTCGCCCAGCGCTGCAGATAGCCGCGGGCGACCGGCTCGTTGTCCAGGGCCCACACCAGGGTGGGCAGGTTGCCACGGCGTTGCTCGGCCAGTTGCTTCAAGGCCTCGACGGGGAAGTTCACGCTGGACATGGCCGACACGGCATCTAGGCCGTTCTGCAGCAGGGCAACAGCGTCGAAGATGCCCTCAACGATCCACAGCTCTTCGACCTTGCTGAGATCCAGGCTCGGAGGGCACCACCACTGCCCTTGGGCGCTGTACTTGAATTTGAAGCGCGCTTTCATCTTGCCGAAGCGCCCAGGACGATCAATCAAGCGCTCCCACCAGCCGTCGTTGGGCAGGGGAAAGCGGATCGTGGCGCTGGACTCACCGGTTTCCTGGTTGACGTAGCTCTCCTGGGTGAACCAGCCGGTCATCTTCCAGCTATCCAGCCCACGGGCGAACTCCAGGTACGAGCGGACTGTAGCGTTCGGATCGTTCTCGGTGGCCGGGGCACGCTTGCTCCAGTCCTCGAAGAGATCCTCGTACAGATCCTTGACGTGCTCGATGTGGCCACAGCGCTCCGGCCTTCCGCAGCGGATCTGCCAAGGGCGATCGTAGCGAGCGTACAGCTCTTTCTTTCCGCAGGCCGGACAAGTGCCGCCCCGCATGTAGTCGGTTCCTACGCGGTGCTTGAGCCCGAAATCACTTTCGAGCCGCTGCAGTACTTGGGTGAGGATGTTTTCGTTCATCATCGGGGTTACTTCGCAGTTTTGAGGCTGTAGGTCAGCGCGCCGATCAACCGGCGTTGCGCGCCCATGGCGGGGTTTTTCAGAACGATCGCGGTGTGCCGTTGCTTCTCCGGCACGTAGCGATAGGTGTCGGCGTACCAGTGCTCGTTGAGCGCAGCGCTGTAGTCCGACTTGAGGGAAGCCAGCAGGGCGTTGGCCTGTTCGGGGCTCATTTCCGCTGTGATTACCACCTTGTTCTCCATGAAAACCTCAACTTCGGACGCAACTCACCCAAACCCACGGATAGCGGGGCAGGGCAATGGGTAGGGGTTAGGTGCGCGCTGCGCGGGGTGGCGAGCGGTCAGCTGCGCCAAGGCCAAGGTCAGTCATGGCCAGGTACACGGCTTTTTCTGCCGTCGGGTCGGAAACGTTGTGGTCTGCCACCAAGTGGCAAACGGCGCGGGTGAACAGCTGTTGGTCGCCGCTCAGGTGTTCGGCCTGGTGACGCTGCAGGTAGTGGCGAGCGGACGACTGGAGTACGTCCTGGTAGTCGGTCGGCTGAGTGTTCATGCTGCAACCACCCCACGCGCCCGGTGCAGCGCGATCGCCGACAGGACCTCGGTGTGCCGGGCCGACATATGGGCTTCATGGGCACGCATGATCTCGTCGGCTTCGTCCTGCGAGATACAGCCATCGGCCAAGGCCTTGGCGATTTCGAAGTCAACTGCGCCACGCTTCGCTGAGGTAATCATCGACATGGTGTACAGCTCGATGTTGTCCAGGGCATCGACGTCTGCGACGTGCACGAAGATGCCTCCGTACAGCGAGGCGATGTAGTCCGGCAGGTGGGTGGTGCCGAGTGTGGCTTCCAGCTGGCGAATCTGGACGTCGTGGAGAGGGCGGGAATGCCCGTTCTCGTACGCGTAGTTATCGAACTGCTTGAGTTTCAGGCCGAGGTGTTCTGCTGCTTGGACGCGACCGCCTGGGTAGGCACGGATGATCTCCTTCATCACGTCTTTCCTTGTCTTGAGAACTGAACGATTCATGTTCTGATTTTCCCTGATGGCCAATGGCCTTAATCTTCGATCACGCCGTCTTTGATACCCAGCAGTACCGCTGCACGGTGTGCCTCCCCCCGAAGCCCCTTGATGCGGCCTGTCAAAAGGCCGCTGACCAAATTTTTGTTCAAACCATGAATCCGACTGAACTTGGCAATGCTCATCCCCTTGCGATCAAGCGAAGCGCGGGCTTGCTCAGGCGTAACTGGCGCGGGCATAGTGTTTGTTCCTGTTTGTTTGTGTTCGTCTGTGGTGATTCTTGGTCAGAAAAATGTTCAAGTCAAGGTTCTGTGGTCAAAAAAATGCTAATCGCTGACGGAGTGGGCAACAGGCTCAGGGAAGAGCGTGAGCGTTTAGGGCTGTCGCAAGAGGAGTTTGGTGTCCGTGTTGGGGTGAGCCGCGGAACTCAAAAGAAATACGAGCTGGGCACCGGATCGAGCTCTATGGACTTGAAGTACCTGACCGCACTTGAGGCCTTCGGTGTGGATACGACATACATCGTGACGGCATCAAGGACCCTCCCCGCCGGACTTTCCAGTGAGGAAGCTGACCTCCTCGAGCAGTACCGTGCAATCCCCGAACAGGACCGACGTTCGCTGCGCCGTTTCCTGAAAGCCATGTTCCAAGACGCGACGTCCTGAGCATGGAGTCATTCGTCAACTACCCCGTGTAAAGCATCCATCCTGCCCTGATAACTCCTGGTCGCATTGCATATCAAGGAGTTAGCAAATGTTGAATTTGGCAGTAGCTGAGCAGGATTGCGTTGACCTGGTCGGGTGTGAGTGGATGGGTCTGAGCGTGAACGAACGCCGAATGATCGGTTTATTCCGCCAGATGACCGAGCTCGAGCGTCACCAGGTGCGGCGCCTGATTGATCAGTTGGCCAAGCATCCGGATGACGCGGAATCCTGATCTCACCAAATGAAACCGCCGACCAATTGGCCGGCGGTCTTGTCATGCTGCTGGTCTTCTCATGTGCTCGAACAATTCCTTCTGCTTATCTGCAGGAAGGCTCTTGAACCGATCCAGAATCAGCGTATCCAGCTGCTGAGCCGATGGGCGCAGCGTGTGCGAAAACGACAGGGTTGATACCCAAGTGTGGCCGCACTGGGCGTCCAGGCACTGGCAGTAGAGTTTTGCGTAGACGCGGGTGACTTCCTCCCGCGAACTGATCCGGCCTTTATGGCCACAAGTCGTGCAGTAGACTCGCATGGTGTCCCTCCCCAGGGTTCAGATGCGCCACTATTATGCCGCCATTCGATGGTTGAAACAGCTACAAAGTGTTGTCTTTTGTAGGGTTTTCGTCTGGTTTTAGCTCGAATCTCCAGTAGATTCGCCTGTCTTCGCGTAGCGCCTCATTGATCTGACTGAACAGTTGGCAGATCGGCCTGATTTCGTTGCTGGTGTAGACCCGATCGATCTTCTCGATATCGCCGAAACCGCCTGTATTCTCGGGGATGATGCCGGCCAGGGCGGGGTTCATCCGCCAGGCCGCGATGATGTCGTTCCGGGTGATATTCTTGACCTTCTCCAGTTCGTCCTTCGCCTGGAAGTCCCCTACCGGGATGATCTTGATCGCGTTTTCGGCCCCGCCAGGTATGTTCACGAACATCGAGCGGAAGTTACCCACCCCCTTACTCGCACTGATCTGGGCCCGAAGGTTGTCTTCGTCCTCCTCGGACAGGTTGGGGTCGTTGGTGTAGAAGATGTAGCCTGCGTGCGCACCATTGCTGTAGTAGCGCCGGCGGAACAGGGTCGCCGCTTCGTTGAGCAGCAGCGCCTGTAGGCCGCCCAGGTAGTCCGGGATGCCGTAGATATTCTGCTCAACGTCGTAGTCTTTGATGTGGACGATCTCGTCCTGGTCGTACTCCTCCTCCTGCCCGTTCTGCAGCAACATGACGAAACCGCCGTCCACCTTTACGCGCATGTTGATCGCCGGCAGGTGCTCGAGCTCCAGGACATGCCCCAGGAAGTTCTCGTGCGCCAGGAAGTACGCCTCCCCGAACACCATGTAGTCCAGGGCTGCACAGCTCATCGTCTGAGCGCTGCAGCCTTCTGACGGGATGAACTCACGCAGCAGCAGGTTGCGCTTGAACTTCGGGATGGCGCCGTGGTGCGCGTTGGCGCGCAGCAACTTGGCCAGGCCGACGCGAGACACCGGCGGTTTGTACAGGCGCCCGTCGTCGGTGGGAAAGATGCCCAGGTACTCGCCGATATTGGCCGTCAGCACCTGCTCTGGCTCCCCGAACGTGAACACGCGTGTGGGCTGTTGCGCCGGCGCTTGCGGGGCTTGAGGTTTTCTCTGTCGTCTGGGCATAGCTTCCGCTCGTGAGGTAGCGGCTCTTGCGCCGCTTGTTGGTGTTCAAGGGTTCGTTGTGAAGGGCATGCATCACAGCCCAGGCGATGTCGGCGTGTCCGGTGGCCTCGGTCCTCGAGGCGCTGAATGTGATCTGGCCGCCGGCGGTAGTGCCGCGCTTGATCGTCAGGAACGCCTGGGCGATATCGGTCCACCCTGCGTCCCACTCGATCCGTCCGGCGCGGATCACGTCCTGGGCCTTGAGGACGAGCGTCGTTTTCGTTTCGAGGCTGTAGTGGATGCGCTGCGCACGCGGATAGAAGTCGCAAACCACGTCGTACACACCGATGCCCACCCCGGTGGTATCGATACCGATGTGCTGCACGTTGAAGCGTGTGGTCAGTTGCTTGATCTGCGCTGCCTGGTAGGTGAACGACTGTCCCCGCCAGCTGTACTTTTCCAGGATCCTGAAATTGCCACCTGGCTCTGCCGGCGGCGCGACGATCACGCATGTCGCGTCATCGCGTGTACGGCTTGGGTCGTAGCCGATCCAGACAGGGCTGTCACCGAACGGGCGATCGGCATCCTGGTCGTAGTCGTCCCATAGCATCAGGTCGGAGTAGCAGCCTTCCAGATCCTTGAGGCCGAACGCACTCTGTGTGCTGTCGATGAACTTGCAGTAGAACAACTGCTGGAACTTGTCTTCGTCATACTCCAGCTCGAGCTGGGCCACGTCGAACAGATCGCAACCGCCGGCAATGGCGTCGTCCAGGGTGATGGTCTTGCGCCATTGGCCATCCGGGCACAGGGCGCCCTGGGTGTATGAAGCCTCCGAAGGCCACTCTCCTGCAGCTTTCTTGCGGCGTTTGTCGTTGCGGAAGGCTTCGCCCGTCCAGAAGGGGTACGCCTGATGGCTTACCGCGCTCGGCGTGGAGAAATAGGTCTTGCGCCACTTCTTATGGGTGCCCATGGCGCTGGCCACGGTGCTCAGCTTCTCGAAGTCGCGGATCCAGAAGTACTCATCGACGTATACGTGCCCGTGGTAGCCCTGGGCGGTGCTGCTGTTCGTGCTCAGGAAGCGCAGTTCTGCGCCATTGCTCAGTGTGATCGGGTTACCGGTCAGCTCGATACCGAACCATTGCTTGGCGAACTGGATGATGTAGCTGCGGAAAATCTCCGACTGGGCGCGGCTGGCCGACAGGAAAACCTGGTTGTCGCCAGTCAGCACGGCATCCATGAAGGCCTCGCCGGCGAAGTAGTAAGTCAGGCCGACCTGCCGGCTTTTCAGGATGTTGCGCAGCCTGCAGGTGAGCGGGTTCTGCTTCGCCGCGAACAACTCCTGCTGGTACCGATACATTTTGGAGATGAACTTATCCAGGAAGTCCACCTCGGTCAGACCGCTGATGTCGTTCTTGGCCGGCTTCTCTCGCTTCTTCCCACCGCCGCCGCGCCGCTCACGGCGCTGGCCTTGCTCCTGATCGGCCTGCCCTTGCGGTGACTCGCTCGGCGCCGCCGGCGCCGGGGGCTTGCTGGCCTGCTTGATCAGCTTTTCACGCACGGCAGTGAGCCGGTCCAGCTCGTCCAGGTCGCCCTTCGTCAGCGTCTCCTGCTTCTCGCAGATGAGCGTGATCCGCCGGCTGATCGCGGTCAGTGGCTCCTCATCAGTGAGCATGTCGTCCCAACTGCCCTGGCGTATCCAGTAGTAGATGATGCGCACGTTGGGCAGCTTCAACTGAGCCTGGATTTCCTTCACCGAGGCACGGCGCAGGTACAGCCGCTTGGCGGCCTCTTTGACTTCTATCGAGTAGTTCATGGGGCGGAGTCTATGCGCCGAACAACCCACAAACTTCGGGGAAAACTCCTAGTTTCTCCTATAACGATGAGATAGGGGCGGCACGGAAACAAAGCGTTTGGCCGGTGCCGAATGGCTCCCTATCGTTGCGCTCATCGATCACCACCGAGCGCTCCAACCGATGCCCAGATCCCTTGTCTCCTCCTGGAAACGCGTAGCTCTTAGCGGCCCAACCGCAGATGGCCGCGAGATCACAGTCGAGGAGCTGCGCGACTGTGCGGACACCTACAAACCGTCTCGCTACACCGCAGTGATCTGGAGTGAGCACGAACGCTGGCCTGGCTCCCACGGCACCGTATTCGCCGTGCGCCTGGTGACCGAAGACGACGATCCCGAGCTGCAGCCCGGCCAGGTCGCCCTCGAAGCCCAACTCAAGCCCAACGACAAGCTACTGCAGTTGAACGACCAGGGCGAAAAGCTATTCACCAGCGTTGAGATCTGGCCGGACTTCGCCAAAACCGGGCGCCACTACCTCACCGGTCTGGCCGTCACGGACGAGCCGGCAAGCCTGGGTACCCAGGAGCTGTATTTCTCCAGGCGTGCCCGCAAAGGCAAGCACTACAGCAAGAACACCTATTTATGCGCCCCTGTTGAGCTGGGCTCGCTTCGAGAGGGAAGCGACCAGCCGGGCGAGTTGCGCCGCTTTTTCAATGCACTGACCGGCCTTTGCAAGCGCTTCGCCGACACCACTTCTAACACCAACTCACCCGACGAGACCAAACCGATGGATGAAGCAACAGCCAAGGCGCTCAAGGCGCTGACAGACCAACTCGTGATCATTCTGGCCGGCTTCCAGGCTGTGCTGGAGCCAGCCTTGGAAGGCGTTGACACCGGCGATAGCCAGGAGCAGGTCGACGCCGTGGGTACCGCGGTCCAGGACGTGGTCGACGAGGCCGATGAGAACCGTGAGTTCAACCGCCAGGACGGCAAAAGCGGCAAGGGCAAAGGCAAGGACGAGGTCAAGGAGTTGAGCGCCCGCATCGACGAGCTCAACGAGAACATGACCAAGATGCTGAACACCGCCTCGAGCCGTCGCCCGGTCAAACGCAACACTGGCCCGGCTGATGGCAAGAAACGCGGCGGGGGGCTGCGCTGATGGGCGCCCTGTCGCAACGCGCTGCAACGGCCTACTTGCAGCTCCAGGACGACCTGGCCGAGGCGTACAGCATCGATGACGCCACCCGCACCTTTGCCGTGGAACCGACCCACGCCCAGGAACTGAACGAGCAGATCACCGAGCGCGTGGACTTCCTGTCCCGCATCAACGTCGTGCCGGTCAGCGAGATCAAGGGCGAGAAGGTGCTGCTGGGCCTGAGCGGCCCGGCCAGCAGCCGGACCGACACCGACAAGAACGACCGCGAGCCGCGCCACCTGCTCGACCTGAAGAACAACCTGTACGAGCTGTTCCACACCGAGACCGATGTGGCCCTGAAGTTCGCCACCATCGACGCCTGGGCGAAGTTCCCCGAGTTCGCACAGAAGTACCTGGCAGCGGTGCAGAAGCGCATCGCGCTGGACCGGATCCTCATCGGCTGGCACGGCACCCACGCGGCACCGCAAACCGACATGGCCAAGTTCCCCATGCTCGAGGACGTGAACAAGGGCTGGCTGCAAATCGCCCGCGAGCAGATCCCGGAGCAGGTGCTGAAAGCTGCTGACCCGGCGCAGAAGATCAAGATCGGCAAAGGTGGCAATTACCAGAACCTCGACGAAGCCGTCCACGACGTGACCCAGATGATCGATCCGGTGTTCCGCGACGAGGGCGACCTGGTGGCCATCATCGGTTCGGATCTCCTGGCGCACGACAAGGGCAAGTTGTACGCAGCACAAGGCCAGACCCCGACCGAGAAGGAGCGCATCGAGGACGCGCAGGTCATCGCCACCTATGGCGGCAAGCCGTCGTTCCTGATCCCGTTCTTCCCGCCGAAGGGGATCCTGGTCACCTCCTGGGACAACCTGTCGATCTACTTCCAGGACAGCAGCTGGCGTCGTCACCTGCTCGAGAACCCGAAGCGCTCCCGCGTCGAAGACTACAACGGGCGTAACGAGGGCTACGTGATCGAGCAGCTGGGTAAGTTCGCCTACCTGGAATCCGACTCGGTGGAGCTGGTATGAGCCTCGCCCTGGAGCACAAGCGCCGCTTGCTCGCCCAGGGCACCGCTGCAGTAGCCCAGGTGGCCGCTGCAGCTGCCCTGCCGTACTCACCTGGTGAGGCCCTGAGCAGCCCGGCCAATGCCCGCAAGCACCTGGCACTGATGGTCGCCGGCCTGGACGAGGATCTGGCGCGCCTGAGTGCGATCAACGGCCTGGCCAGCCGCCAAGACCTCAAGCGCAACGAACTGCTGCCCAAGTACCAGGACTACGTCCAGCGCTACGTCGAGTCCGGTCTGGTCTTTCCGAACCGCGTGCTTGTGCAAGTCGTGATCTGGCTGTTCGACACCGTCCAGTTCGAGGACGCGCTGGAGCTGGCAGACATCGCGATCGCCCAGGGCCAGGAAATGCCCGAGCGCTTCAATCGCCGCGATATCCAGACGTTTGTCGCTGATGCGATCTGCGAATGGGCCTATGACGAGTACAAGGCAGGCCGCAGCCCCGAGCCGTACCTGTCCGACCTGCTGCCGCGTGTAGACGGCGAATGGCGACTGCCGGAGCAGATCCCGGCCAAGTACCACAAGCTCATCGGCATTCGTGCCGTGGAAGCGAAGGACTGGGCCAAGGCCATCACGCACCTGGAGCGCGCCACCCAGCTGTATCCGAAGGTCGGCGTAGACACCCGGCTCGAGAACGCCCGCAAGGCCCTGCGTAAAGAGCAGGCCAAAGCGGCAGAGGCGGCGGCTACCACCGCATAACGACTACCCCCCCAGCGGGAACCCGTGAAACGAGACGACCACTTGTGGCCCCGCCCCGTCGCAACGGTGTTTCCCGCCCTTTTCGAGTGACCAGCAATGAGCTTTTCAGGCAAATCCGCCACGGTTGTGGAACAGACCATCGAGAACAACGGCTTTTGGCCGGACCTCTCGCTGGCTGAATACCAGAAGGCTTACCGCCTGCCGGGCGAGTACCTGAGCGAGGTGCTGGTCACTCAACTTGAACTGGCCATGGCCGAGGTGAACCAGGATCTGCGCAAGCTGGCGAACAGCTGGAAGAGCCTGGGCATCACCGAGGTGGCCACCGCTGACCCGCTGCTCCTCGAGGAGCGCGCATTCAAGGTGAAGCTGTACAAGCGCGCCGTGTACTGCCGCGCCAAGGCCACCGCCCTGACCGACTATGCAACCGTCACCCGGCGCGAAATCGCCGAGAACACCGGCAAGGAAGCACCCGAGCGGGCCGACCAGTACCTGGCGTTCAGTCAGCAGGCGATCCGCGCCCTGCAGGGCCGCAGCCGCATCACGGTATCGCTGCAGTGAACGGCCTCAAGGGACTGACCGCCTACCTGCTCGAGCGCGAGCTGGTACCGGAGGAGCAGCTGGAATCGTACAGCGAGCAGGTGGACCTGCACCTGGTCTGGGCAGAGACCGAGCGCGGCCTGCACATGGGCGACATGCGCTATCGCGCTGTGATCAACCTGGAGCGGTTCAACGGCCACCCCGGGCGCCTGATGGCCCTGGTGGGCAGCTGGCTGGAAACCCACGATCCAGACCGCCACCGGCATGACCTGGCGGCGCCGGCGTTCGCGATCGAGCCGCTGGACCTGGACAACGATCTGTTCGACGTGGAGCTGGTCCTGGACTTTATCGAACCGCAGTACCTGGCCGAGGACGACGCCGGCGAGATCGAGGCCTTCGGCAGCACCTGGTCATTCATTCCGTTTGACCTGTGGCTTGCCGAGCAAGGCGAGGTGATCCGCCGTGGCCAGTAGGGTTTTCTCCCAGGACGTGCGCGGCATGCTCAGCGTCCAGGACCAGCTGGCTCTGCTCAAGCTGCCGCCGCAGCTGCGCCGGCGCCTGCTCAACCGCGTTTCCAAGCGTGTGCGCACGCTGAGCAACAAGCGGATCCGCGCCCAGCAGAACCTGGACGGGACGCCGTTCGTGCCGCGCAAGCGCAAGGAACCCGGGCAGAAACGCATGGAGGCCGGCCTGGGCAAGCTCCTGCAGGTGACCCGCGTGGACCAGGACGAGGCCGTCCTGGGATGGCGCAACGGCCTCACCAGCTGGGTCGCGGCGCAGCAGCACAACGGGTCGTCCGAGCGCCGCACAGCGCGCCAGATGCGCAAGTGGAACAAGGTCGAGCCCGGCGCCAAGTCCACGTCCAAGCAGGCCAAGCGCTTGCGCCGCCTGGGCTTCCGCGTGCGCCAGGAAGGCAAGAAACGCCTCACCCGTCCACCCGTCGCCTGGATCCTCGAGCATGTCAGCTTCATGCAAGCCGGTCTGCTGATCCGCGTCCTGGACGAGGAGCAAGGCGAAACCACCGGTGCCGAGAGCTGGGAAATCAAGCTCCCGAAACGCCAGTTCCTGGGGGCGAGCGCCCAGGAGTCCAGCGCCCTGGTCGCCCAGGTCATGGAACAAATCATCCATTCACCCCGATAACGAGGCTCCGCATGGCACTCGGCAAAGTCAGTACCAACAATCTCAACCGCGGCCAGGGCGCCGTGACCGAGATTGAGCGCTATTTCCTTTTCATCGGCCCCGCCGGCAAGAACGTCGGCAAGCTGCTGCCGCTCAACACCGACAGCGACCTGGACAACGACCTCGGCGCTGCAGGCAGTGACCTGAAAACCCAGGTCATCGCAGCCCGAGCGAACGGCGGCGACCGCTGGGCCTGCCTGGCCGCGCCGATCGGCGCCGAAGGCGACTGGGCCACCGCCCTGGAACTGGCCCAGCAGCAGGGCTTTTCGGTCGAGGCCGTGGTCATCACCAAACCGGTGACCGCCGGCGCCGAGCTGCTGGCCATGCATACTGCCGCCGAGCAACTGAATGCGAAGTACGGGCGCCGTTCGTTCGTGCTGGCGGCGTCCGCCGGCATCCTGCCGACCGCGACCTGGTCCGAATACCTGGTCGAGCAGAAGGCGATCACTGCCGGCATTGCTGCGCCCCGGGTTGTCGTCGTGCCGCAGCTGCACGGCAATGACCTGGGCGTGCTGGCCGGGCGCCTGGCCAACGCGGCCTGGAGCATCGCCGACAGCCCTATGCGTGTGGCCAGCGGTCCGCTGCTGGGTCTGGGCGCCGTTCCCCAGGACAAGGAAAACGTTCCGCTGCCGTCTGCGATCCGCAGCGAGCTGGACAAGTCGCGCTTCTCCGTCTCCCAAACCTATCCCGACTACGAAGGCGTGTACTGGGGCGATGCGAACCTGCTGGACACCGCCGGCAGCGACTTCCAAGTGCTGGAGTACCTGCGCCTCGCTGACAAGGCTGCGCGCCAGGTCCGGCCTTTGCTGATCCGCCGCATCGGCGATCGTCGCCTGAACAGCAGCGCCACCAGCATGGCCACCAACACTATGGCCCTGATGGCGCCGTTGCGCCGCATGGCCAAGGCGGTGAAGTTCGCCGGCGAGGTCTTCCCGGGCGAGATCCAGACGCCCAAGGACGGTGACCTGGTCATCGTTTGGAAGAGCCGCACACAGGTCGAGGTCTTCCTGCAGATCCGCCCACACAACTGCCCCAAGGACATCACCGCGAATATCGCGCTGGACCTTTCCCAGGACGCCCAGGAGTAACCCCGCATGGCCAAAATCAGTGGCAAGAACTTCGATATCACCGTGGGCGACCTGATGATTCACGTCGAAACCGCGACCCTCGATATCACCGACAACAGCGCCGTCGCGCAGACCAAGGGCGTGCCAGACGGCTGGGTCGAGGGCGACGTGGCCGCCAGCGGCGAGCTGGAGCTTGACACCACGAACTTCAACCTGGTGATCGAGGCCGCCGGCAAGGCCGGCAGCTTCCGCGAGCTGGAGGCCTTCGATCAGCTGTTCTATGCGAAGACCCCCACCGACGAGATCCGCGTGGAGGCCTTCGGCTGCAAGTTCAAGGTCTCCAGCCTGCTGAACATCGACGCCAAGGGCGGCGAGAAGTCGAAGCATAAGCTGCCATTCGATGTCACCAGCCCGGACTTCATCCGCATCAACGGCGTGCCGTACCTGGCCGCCCGCGAGACTGAGGGCCTGAGCTGATGGTCTGCCCTTTCGACCGCGCCCAGGCCCTGGAACAGCGTCAGCGTGACCAGGCGATCGCCGCTGCTCGAGGCAGAGGGCCGGCGACAGGGCCAAGCCTCACCCATTGCGACGATTGCGGCGACGAGATCCCGGAGGCGCGCCGCGCCCTGGGCGGCATGACCCGCTGCGTCCCGTGCCAATCCACTTTCGAGAAAAGGGGCCAGCGATGAGCACGAACCAGGCCGCACAGGACACCGCGATCGCGCTGGCCAAGGCCTCGCCCGCGATCGGGGTCGCCGCCACCGGCGTGACCGGCGCCGTCGATTGGTCGGCGGTCGCCTACATGCTGACGGCGGTTTATATGGTGCTGCAGATCCTCCTGCTGGTCCCCAAATACCGCCAGATGCTGCGTGACTGGAGGATCAAGCCATGAGCCTGCGTAACAAGATCCTGACCGGGGCCGTCGCCCTGGTGCTGAGCAGCAGCACGCTGATGGCGTTCCTGGGCAAGTGGGAAGGCGAAGGGCAGAACGTCGTCTACGCCGACAAGCTTGCCCGGGGCCTGCCGACCGTCTGCAAGGGCATCACTCGCTACACCAGCCCGTATCCGGTGATCGTCGGCGACTACTGGTCGCCGGCGCGCTGCGCCGAGGTCGAGCAGCTGGTGACGCGCAAGGGGCAACTGGCCCTGGCCGACTGCCTGACCAATGAGCGCATCAGCCAGAACACGTTCGACGCCCTGTCCAGCCACGGACACAACGTCGGCACGCCATCGACCTGCGCAAGCCGCGCCCTGGTGCTGATCAACCTCGGGCGTATCAAGGAAGGCTGCCGGGCACTGGCCTGGGGCGCCGATGGCCGCCCCGTGTGGGCCTACGTCACCGACGCCGCTGGCCGCAAGGTGTTTGTACCCGGGCTGCACGCGCGCAGGCTTGAGGAGGCCGCCCTGTGCGCGGCCTGATCGCTCTGCTGGCCGTGGCCCTGGTCGCCGGCGCGGCCTGGCTTGAGTTCGCGCATGTGCTCGAGCAGCGCGACAACGCCCGATTGGAGCGCGACACCGCGCAAACAGAAGCTGCAGGCCTGCGCGAAGCCGCGCACATCACCGGGCAGCGCCTGGCGATCGCCGCCGCCAACGACGCCCAACACTTCCAGGAACTGACCGATGCACTCAAACGCAACCAGGATCTGCGCCGCGCTGTTGATGATCGTGATCAGCGGCTGCTCGTCAAAGCCACCTGCCCCGCAGTGCGTACCGGCTCCGGTACCGGCGCCGCCGGCGTGGCTGATGCAGCCCCCGCCGAACTCGCAGCAGACGCTCGATCGGATTATTTCACCCTCCGGGATCAGCTCGCCCTCAGCCAGAAAATGATTCTCGGCCTGCAGGGCCACATCCGCATCCTTTGCACGACCCCACCCACTACAGGAGCAATACCGCAATGACCGAACGCGCTGAAATCACCCTGGAAATCGGCGGCGAAGACTTCGACTTCGTCATGGATACCGCCCTGGTGACCAAGTACATCAACGGCCTGACCCAAGCGAACAAGGTCGCCCCGTCCCACAACCTGCTGATGAACGCTGTGGTCCAGGACCAGAAAGCCAAGCTCAAGCCGCTGCTGTCGCACCCCACCACCGCGATGGAGATCGCCGGCGCCCTGGTTGAAGAGTTCTCGCCGAAAGTCGAGGTCGTCGTAAAAAAGCGCTCGAGCACGCTGAGCGCCTGACCGAGGACGGCCTGGGCCAGCTGCTGGCCCTGGGCGAACGCTGGCTACCCGGTGCCGCCCCGACGCCCGAGAACCTGGGCACAGCCAAATGGCTGGAGGACGAGCACTGGCGGCGGATGGAAATCGCCGTAGCCAACGGTATCGCACGAGCATTCAACGGAAGCTGACCACCCCATGAGCGCGAACAACGCATCCAGCCGCCTGGACTTCATCCTGTCGCTGACTGACAAAGTCACCGCACCCCTGGCCAAGGTGACCAAGGGTTTCAGTGACCTGGCGGAAAAGGGCGAAGCCAACATCAAACAGATCGGTACCGGCGTGGCGGGCCTGTGGGGCTCGCTGACCGGCATCGAGGGCTCGCTGGCACCGGCCCTGGAGGTGAATCGCGCCTTGGGCGATGTTCGCTCGCTGGGCGTGGCCCAGGACGCCCTGGACGCGCTCAACGCCAAGTCCCTGGACTTTTCCGTTGCCTACGGCGAGAACGCCGCGTCGTTCGTCTCCTCGGCGTACAAGATCGAGGGCGCCATCAAAGGCCTGGCCGGCTCCCAGCTGGCCACCTTCACCAACACCAGCAACGTGCTCGCCAAAGCCACCAAGTCCGACACAGCGGTGATGAGCGAGTACGTGGGCACGCTGTACAACCTGCAGAAGCAGCAGGCCGACGCCATGGGCAAAAGCCAGTGGGTCGAAAAGCTGGGCGGCCAGACCGCCCTGGCGGTCCAGCTGTTCAGGACCAGCGGCGAGCAGATGAAAGACGGCTTCAAGGAAGCGGGCGCGATCGCCACCGCCTCGGGCATCGACCTGGCCGAACAGATGGCAGTCCTGGGCAGCCTGTCCAGCACGATGGAGAGCGGCGACGCCGGCGGACGGTACAAGGCCTTTTTCGAGAACATCAGCAACGCCTCGGACAAGCTGGGGATCAAGTTCACCGACACCAACGGCAAGGTTCTGCCGATGCTCGACATCCTGGCCAAGCTGCAGGGCAAGTTCGGGGATCTGCGCAACGCTGCAGCGAACAACAAGCTGGTCGAGGCCTTCGGCGGTGAAGGTGCCCAGGTGATCGGCGCCCTGGCCCAGGACACTGACCGCCTCAAGAACGGCATTGACCAGCTCGGCAAGGTCCGGGGCCTGGAGCAGGCCGAGAAGATGGCCGCTGCCATGGTCGATCCCTGGCAGCAGCTCGGCGCGGCGGTCCAGGCGCTGCGCATCGCCTTCGGCCAGGCGCTGATACCGATGCTGCAGCCACTGATGACGCGCCTGGTCGATATCGGCAAGACGCTGACCCGCTGGACTCAACTGTTCCCGAACATCACCCGGGTGATGGGGATCGCCACCCTGGCCACGCTGGCCATCACCGCCGCGATCAGCACGCTGAGCATCGTGGTGGGCTTGAGCAAGATGGCCATGCTGGGCCTGAACGTCGTCTGGGCGCTGCTGACCTGGACCGGCTGGCGCAGCATCGCGATGTTCATCGCCCATTCCATCCAGTGCGTGCTCCTGGTCGCCCGGGTGCTCGCGATGATCGCGGTCATCGGCCTGGCCAAGGGCGCCATGCTGCTGTGGCAGGGCGCTATCTGGCTTGTCAACGCCGCCATGATGGCCAACCCCGTAGGCCTGGTGATCGCGGGCATTGCCGCCTTGATCGCCCTGGTCGTGGCCGCTGTCGTGTACTGGGACGAGTGGACCAGCGCGCTGATGAACACCCAGGCGTTCCAGTGGGTCGCTGACCAGGTGCAACAGTTGGCCAACTGGTTCGGCTCGATGGGCGGCTGGGGAGCCATGGCGCAGTCAGCATGGGATGGGATCGTGGCGATCTTTCAGAAGGCCATCAGCGGCCTGATCGACATGCTGAACAAGATCCCGGGCGTGAACATCGAGACCACTTTCGGCGACGTGCCGACGCCGCCCAGCGTGCCGCAGATCCCTGGCCAGGCTGTGCCGATCGGCGTCACGCCTATGCCAGCGCCGGCACTGACGCTGCCTGAGCCCCGGGCACTGATGACCGTCCAGCCAGAGGCCCCACTGATGGCCGCGCTGCCAGCCGCGGCTGAGCCGCCGGCACCGGTGGCCAAGGTGCTCGAGCAACAGCCCAAGACACTGCCAGGCGCAGCACTTGCGCCGGCGGCGATCGCTCCGGCCGCAGCGCTGCCACCTGCAGTCGAACCGATCGCGCCGCTGCTCAAGCGCATGGAAGCCATGCCTGCAGCGCCGGTCCAGGTCGAGGTCACCGCGCCGATCGAGCAGGCCGAACGTAGCCGCGAGCGCCTGGCACAGGCTGCGCCCAGCATCACCCCCGTTCGGCCCAATGCGGTGCCCCAGGGCGGGCTGATGAAGCAGATCCAGAACAATACACAGAGCCAGGATCGACGCATGCACGTTGAAAAGGTGGAGATCAATAACGGCAGCAAGCCAATGACCCCGCTGGAGCTGGAAAACATGATCGGCATGGCGGTGGGCTGATGAGCGAGTACATCGACCTTTTGATCCAGGACAACGACCTGGTCCTGGATCCCTCCCGCCAGCCGCTGCTGATCGAGGACCGGGCCAGCATCGCCCAGGACATCGCCCACATGATCCGCGAGAGCGGCCTGCTGGTGACCCTGGTGGCAGAGCGCAGCCGCCAACGCCAAGCCGATTGCATCCTGCAGCTGGAGCTGCTGGTGGAAGACGACGAACGCCTGGTACCGGGCACCGCCCGGATCCTCGAGGACCGACCAGGCGTGTACCTGGTCACGGCCAAAACCCTGAAATTCGGCGACATCGAGGTGTTTCTGTGAGTGACGTAGATTTCCGCCGGGCGCTGAGCGATGCCGGCATTCCGACGAACGAGGCAGGCCTGCGCCAAGCCTGGGAGGCCGAGGTGGCCGCCCAGGGCAGCAAGCTGAGCAACACCAGCGCATACAGCCCGTTCTGGCGGGTCGTGACCGCGCTTGTGACCAAGCCTGTCATGTGGCTGCTGACGTTCCTGAGCGACACCGTCCTGCCCAACTTTTTCGTCAAGACGGCCAGCGGTGCCTGGCTGGACACCCTGGCGTGGGCGGTGAACACCGAGCGCAAGGGCGCAACCAAGGCCCAGGGCGTGCTGCTGTTCACCCGCGAGAACACCGCCGGCGAGCTGCAGATGCCCGCCGGCGTGATCGTGCAGTCCGCTGCGATCAACGGGCACGTCTACCAGCTGGTGACGATCGAGGACGCGACGTTCCCAGACGGGCGCCTGCAGGTGTCGGTCAAAGTCAGCGCCCGCGAGGTCGGCAGCGGCTACAACCTGGCCCCGGGGTATTACGCGATCCTACTCGAGCCGGTACCGGGGATTGCCCAGGTCATCAACGCAGACGACTGGATGACTGCACCGGGTGCGGATCCGGAACCGGACGACCAGTTGCGCCTTCGCGTCCGTAACCAGTTCAGTGCGGTGAACCAGTGGCACACCGACGCCGTGTATCGCGCCATGATCGCCGCGTTCCCGGGCGTGCGGCCCGATGGGATCTACTTCGAACACGGCGCGCCACGCGGTCCTGGTAGCGCGAACGCCTACGTGCTGTTCGACGCCGGCGTGCCGGCGGAATCGTTCCTGGAGCAGATCAACGCCCACATCCGCGACGGCGGGAACCATGGCCATGGTGATGACCTGGTCGTGTTCGTCATGCCGGAAACCCCGCATGCCATCAGCGTGACCGTGTGGCCCCGGCCAAACCTCACCGCCCTGCAGACCCAAGCCCTGCAGGACAACATCGCGCTATTCATCCGCGCCGCGTTCCGCGAAAGCACCGCCAGCGACTACCGCCCGACCCTGACCTACCCACAGTCGCGCTTTTCATTGAGCCGCCTGGGCGAGGAGCTGCACCAGGTGTTTCCCGAAATCGAGTCGCTGCGCTTCGCCGGCGAAGACATCGTGTCGCAGCTGGATATCCCCCGCATCGCAACCCTGCAGGTGACGTTCGCATGATTCGCATGAAACTGCCGTTCTGGCTCGGCGGTGCCGAGCTGGCCAAGCTCACCGCAGCGGCGCAGTCCTGGTGGGAAAAGGTGAAAGGCTGGGTCCAGTGGCCGCTCCTGCAGGCCGACGCCGAGACCTGCCACCTGACCATCCTGGATCTGATGGCCTGGCAGCGGGACATCACCCGCTTCAGCAACGAGCCCGAGCGCCTGTATCGCCTGCGCGTGAAGTACGCCTTCATCAACGCGGTGGACGCGGGCAGCACGGCAGGCCTCAAGCGCATCTTGCGCCGCCTGGGCGTGGGCTACATCGAGATCGATGAGCGCATGCCCGATCGGGACTGGGACGTGGTGCTCCTGCGCCTTTCCGACTCGCAGCTGTCGGAAAACCCCGAGCTGCTGCGCGTCCTGGTGCAGCAGTACGGGCGCACGTGCCGCCGCTATGACTTCGTGTCGATCACCCCTGTGACGCTGCGCGTGCTCGCAGCCGACTTCAACGACGACCAGCAGACGCTGGTCGCCAGCCTGTAGGAGCCCGCCGTGGCCAGAATCACCCTCGCCGGCGAAAGCCTGATTGCCCAGAAGCAGGGGGCAAAGGAAGTCCTGCACATCACCCGTTTCATCTACGCCAACGTGCCCGGGCTGGATCCTGAAAAGCCGATCGACCGCGCTGCAGCGAAGCCGCCGGCAGCGCAGATCGTTCACACCTACGAAATCCCGGCAGAGAACAGCGGGTACGTGAACCCGAACCAGGTCGTCTACAGCTCGATGCTGGGCAGCGATATCGGGGACTTCGACTGGAACTGGCTGGGCCTGGAGTCCGCCGAGGGCGTTCTGTTCGCCGTGGCCTATCTGCCGCTGCAGCAGAAGCGGCGCAACATCCCACCGGTGCAGATCGGCAACAACATCACCCGCAACATCCTGGTGGAGTACAGCGGCGCCCAGGAGCTGACCGGGATCTCCATCGATGCCAGCACCTGGCAGCATGATTTCACCGTACGCCTGGCCGGGATTGATGAGCGCGAGCGTCTGAGCAATCGCGACGTGTACGGGCGCGCCTGTTTCTTCAACGATGCGCTGCAGGTGATCGGCACGCCCGAGACCGGGTACCAGGTCAAAGCGGGAACGGCTTACGTCGAGGGTATTCGGCTCGACGCTAAAGCAGCATCAATCATGCCGCCGGCGCTGCCGACCACAGCCTGGTTGGACGTTGTCCTGGAACGACAACTGAGCGACGTGGTAGCCCGCTGGGCGGTGGTGTTCGGCGGCGCCAACGCGTTCGGCGACTGGAAAGACGCGCTGGGGGTGCAGCACTACTGCGTACCGCTGGCCGACCTCAGCGCTGCAGGTATCGTCGATCGGCGCGGTGTGGAAGTGATCGATGGACCGCTGGTCAAGCATTTTGCCTCTGCGCGATCGGTCGCAGAGGTCCGCCAGCGGGTCGCCGACCTCGAAGACGGCACCACCCCAGCGGGCAAAGCCCACCGGTGGGCCTCGGCGCGCCGGGTGGCCTTCCTGGGCGATGCAACCGGCCAGGCCGACATCGACGGGTCGATAAACGTGGGTATTCGCCTGACTCTGGCGGATAGCGGCGTCATACCTGGCGCCTGGGCGAAGCCCGTCGTGAACGCAAAGGGGCAAGTCATCGGTAACCAGCTGCTGCTGCCGAGCGATATCCCTGCACTCGACTGGAGCAAGATCAACAGCGGGAAGCCCACCACGCTGGCCGGCTACGGCATCACCGATGCATTGCACACCGGTCATTCGGATCAGGTGCCCCGCTTCTACTCTCCGGTGCCTGGCGAGACCTATCAAACGCCGGCGCTGGAGATCCGGGAAGTAGGCTTGGTTCAGAGCGCAAGCAGAGCGTTCGAGTACGCTCCCCGCCTCGGTTTTCATTGGGGAACGGTCACCGCTGGAACCTTGGCCATGACTTCCAACGGGGTATTGTGTTGGAACGGCAACGTGATATGGAGCGAAGACAACTTCAATCCCAACAGCAAGGCCAACAAAGCCACCACCCTGGCAGGGTATGGCATCACCGACGCGATTCGGCGGGGTGAGGTAGGGCTGGGGTCCAGTGCAGCACCGGTCAGCCCGATCGACACGGTAGGACTACCCGGCGGCTTCCATTCATTCACGGATGGCGCGACCAGCCTGACCAACTACTGCAGCGTGCTGAACATGCCGTACGCGGCCTCAACTCATGCGGCCCAGCTGGCATTCCAGCAAGGCGGCCCGAATGTCCGAATGCTTGCGCGTTCCACAAAGAATGACGGCAGCTGGACCCCCACCGTCGAGCTGTTCCACACGGGCAACCTGAACCCTGAAGTGATCCTGCCGGTGGGCAGCCTGGTCACCTCGTTCAGCAGAACCGCGCCGCCCGGATGCCTGCGGAGCAATGGCGCGGCAGTCAGTCGAACGACCTATTCCCGCCTCTATGCCGAGATCGGCACCCTGTACGGGGCAGGTGACGGCGTGAATACCTTCAACTTGCCCGACACCCGGGGCGTGTTCTTTCGCGACATGGATGATGGCCGTGGATTCGACGTAGGGCGGGTGCAAAGCACCTTGCAGTACAGCCAGAACCAGAGCCACAACCACTACGCCGTCACGGGCGAAAACGGTTGGCACTACCACCCGGGGTCGTCGGTATCCATCGGTGAGTCCGGCACTCACCCTCATACCCTTCGCATGGGTAGCAACGACGTAGCGGGCATCTACCCGGATTTGGTCGCCCCAGGTGGTGGACCAGTGCGTTCCATCCAAGCCGTAGATCCAGGCGGAAATCACGTCCACAGCGCGTCTTTGGTCATGCTGGGGGACGGCGTTCATGCCCACACCGTCACCGTCGATCCGTCAGGCGGCAACGAATCCAGGCCTGTGAACATGGCCCTGTACACCTACATCAAGTATTGAGGCATTCATGACAAAGACGAAAACCGTCTATCAGACCTCCCCGATGGGCCTGTTCACCGGTATTACCGAAGCCGAAGAGTCGCCGCTGGAGCCTGGCGTGTTCCTTATCCCCGGCGGGTGCGTGGAGACTCCTCCACCGCTCATTCCTGATAACAAGGCGGCTCACTGGGATGGCAAGCAGTGGCAGCTGGTGGACTACTTCAAAGGTCTGGTCGTGTACAGCATCACCACCGGCGAGTCGCTGACGCTGGACGGCATGGGGCCGATCCCGTCCGGCTACACGATGAAGAAGCCAGCACCAGACCAGGTCTGGAAAAATGGCGAGTGGGTAGATGATACGAACGCCATCCTGGCCAAGCTGTACCAGCAGAAGCTGACAGAGGTGAATGGCGGCTGCAGCCAGTACATCGAGGCGGGCTTTAGCTCCAGCGCCCTGGGCGAGGCCTTCCGCTACAGCAGCGCTCTGGAGGACCAGGTGAACCTGACCGGCCTGATGTTCAGTGGCCTGGACAGCGCCTATCCGTGCACCGGCCCGGATGGCGTCCGCGCTTTCCGGGACCACACCCGCGAGCAGCTGCTGCAGGTGAACAAAGACCTGGTGCTGTTCAAGCAGGCCGCGCTGCAGCACGCCGATCAGTTGAAGCGTGACCTGGCCAAGGCACTGCAGGACAAGAAGCTCAAAGCGATGCGCGCCGTCACCTGGACGGCGCCGGCATGACCTGGTCGCCGGTCACAATGCGCTGGCCCACCGAATCCACCAGGTGGATGGACCAGCTGAGCGGCGCCAAGGCGCTGGCCGATCGCGAGCTGGCCAGCACCGGCACGCGCCTGGCCGACCTCGAGGCGGTGACCACCACCAACCCGGGGCCAGTCGGTGCAGCAGCCAAGGGGCCGAGTGAGGCCGGACGCCAGGCCATGGCCGAGCAGCTGAGCGAGCCGCCGGCGTGCCTGGTCGTGACACCGTTCCAATCTGGTATCGGGCAAGGGCGCGGTCACCAGCGCTTTCTGTCGGCACCGAACCTCCTGCAGACGCTGGCCAACAAACTCACCGATGCCACGGACGCGGCCCGCCCCCAGGGCGAGCAGCACGCCCTGTGCATATTGTTCCTGGCCACCCGCTACGACCAGTTGGCCGCAAGTCTGGGCCGGTTTAATGCACTGATGCCGGTCCCGGAGCTGGTCCGCGCCGAGCGCCGCGCCGATCACCTGGCCAAGCTCGAGGCGGAAAAGTGGCAGATCCCCCAGTCCGGGCCGCTCCCACGCTGGCAAGCGTTGCCCCTGGAGCGCTGCACCGTCGTCAAGGCCGCCCAGCAGTCCATGGCGGGCCAGTTGGCCGTCCTGGAGAGCTACGCGGCGGACAGCTCACCCATGGCAGACCTGAGCGCGCTGGCCAGCCGCAAAGCCGAGCAACAGCGCAACCGTGACAAGCAACTGCAGGATCTGCAGGAGTCGCTGCAGGATCGCCAGCCGGACACCGCCACACGGGCCAGGACGATCGGGCCGGGCAGCAACGCCGAGTTGCGCCGCCTGCTGCTCGAGCACGACGCCCCGGGGCATGAGTGGGTTATTTGCGCCGGCGTCATCATGGTGGGCTCACAGAAGGGCCTGAGCTTCGTGCGCGAACTGGTGGGCCTATGACACTGCTCCTGCTCGACGGTACCGCGATCCAGGGCAAAGGCCTGAAAGTGACAGCAAACCTGCGCATCGAGGCGGACGACCTGTCCGGGCAAACCAGCAACACGGAGACTGCGCATAAGGGCTTCAAGCCCAAGACGCTCACCGTGACGCTGAACATCCCGTACAAGAACGCCGCCTGGCTGCGCGATCTGATGCGCGTGGCCGAGGCCACCGAGGGCGGTGGCCAGCTCAAGACGTACCGCGTCGTCAACGACACCGCCGCCGCGTTTGGTATGCGCCAAGTGCAGTTCGCCGAGGGTGTGAGCGCCCGCGAAGACGACATCCTTGCCATGTGGCGCATCCAGTTCGGGCTGACCGAGAAAAAGTCGAACCCGGAGAAGGTCGAGAAGCGCAGCGCCAAGGGCACCGTCACCGCTCAATCCGGTACCGGATCCGCCGTGGGCGGTGCTGGTGGCGGCGGGGACGATGGTCAAAAGCAGGAGCTGACCGGCTTCGAGGCGACCCTGAAAAAGGTGGATGACTGGCTTGGGGGTGGCAAATGAAGCTGCACCAGGTACTGAGCGTGGCCGGGGTCGGATATGACCTGGTCAAGGCAGACGTACGCCTCGAGCTGCGAAACCCGGGCCGGGCGACGTTCACGGTCCAGGCCGAGCAACCGTTGAGAGGCCTGGTGGCCTTCGACCTGGGCTACAACGACAAGCCACTGCAGCGGCATTTCCTGGGCTACGTCGAACGGAGTACTGCAGCGAACTCGAAACAGCAGGTGCTGTTCTGCCGCGAGCTCGCCGCGATCCTGGCCAAGCCGATGCCGATGAACCTGCGCCATGTGGACCTGCGCGCCGTGCTCGAGGAGGCCAGCCGCCAAACCGGGCTGCGCTTCCGCGTCCCCGATCGGCCCTACGCCTCGAGCCGGGCGCCGTATTTCTACAGCCTGGCGGCGGGCTACCAGGCGATGGAAAGCCTGGCCCAGGTCTACGACATTCCCGACTTCATGTGGCAGCAGCAGGGCGACGGCGAGGTGTTCGTGGGTAGCTGGGCCGATAGCTATTTCGGCGTACGTCCTGCGCTGCAGCTGCCCGTCGAGCTGTTCGACAGCTACCAGGGCAACCAGAGCGCCATGATCGCGGCCCTTCCCGGGCTGCGACCTGGTGCAACGATCAACCAGGGCGAGCGCGTCACCCACGTGGCCCTCGCCGGCAACCAGATGGCCATTCGATGGAAGACGCAATCCGCCGCGCTGTAGAGCGCCAATTTCCCGAGATCACCGGGGGTTATCACCTGCCGCGCTTCGGTCGCGTGGTCGCGGTACCGGACGCGCCGGCGGCGCCCGGGCTGTGTGACGACTTCCGCCCGCGCTTCGGCGTGGATGTCCAGGTACTGTTGCCAGACGGCGAGCCGGATCCGGCGCTGCCGGTGTTCACCAGTCTGCCGCTGCCAGCGCCGATGGGCGGCCAAGAGGCCGGCATGTTCGGCTTCCCCGAGGAAGGCACGACCGTGGTCGTGTCGTTCGCCTACGGCCTACCGCACAAGCCGTTTATTCAGCAGATCCTGCCGCACGGGCTGAGCCTGCCCCGGGTGCCCAAAGGCGACCAGGTCTGGCAGCACAGCGAGGCCTGCCAGCAGCGCGTGGACGCGGACGGCAACTGGCTGCGCCAGACGGATGGAAAGATCCAGGACAAGGCGATCGAGCGCGAGGTGGAGTCGCTAGCCAACCGCGAGCAGTTCCAGAGCCACACCAGGAACGTGGACGACCACTCGACCGAGACGGTAGGCGGAGTGAAGAAGGTCGAAGCCCTGGGCGCGCTCAAGCTGCTGTCCGGCGGATCCGCGAGCCTGGCCGCTGTCGATGACCTGCACCAGGCGACCGGGCGGGATCTCAACCTGGTGGTGGGGCAGAAACTCAATGCGACGATCGGCGGTGACTACCAGGAGCAGATCCAGGGCCTGCGCCGGAGCGTAGTCACTGTCAGTCAGCGCCTGCAGGCGCCGAAAACGTGGCTAGGATCTGAGGGGGTGAACGTGCTGCAGGTGCTGTGCGACCTGCTCGACCTGGTGCAGGAGATGAATCTGCAACTGGCGGGGCACGTTCATGGGCCTACGCCGCCGCCAAACAATGCGGCGGTGTTTAGCGCTGCAGCCCAGTCAGCCCAAGGCTTGTCCGAGAAAACTAAGGGTGTAACGCTTTCCTAATCACGGCGATCCTTCACTAAATCCAAAAAGTGCGAGATACCTTTCCCGCTATACATAATTCCCCGTTCAAGGCCGTGCTTGCTGATTCCGAAGTGCGATGCACCAGCACGATCTTCTGTGGCTTTGAGTTTTTGAATGTCTTTTTTAAGCTGTTTAATGATTTTTTGCGACTGTTCGTCTTTGGATTCGAGGCTTTCGAGCCGTGCTAGGGTAGCATCAACGTTCCTCGTTGCATCTTCCAGTTCAGCAGCGATACGCTGGTGATCCGTAATTAATTGAAACTTTTCTGCTTCCGCATCTTTCAATAGTTGGTTCAGATCTTTAGCGAAAAGTCCCATTTCGTCTGCGCTGCCCGCGAGGCCGGAGAACAATCTCAGGAAAATCGCTATTTGAGCATTGTCTGAAAAGTCCGGGTAGCGTACGGTGTGGTCGACTTCGCTCCAGCCCTCCTGAAAAATTGTTCGAACTTGTAGCTCTGCGTAAAAGGTAAGTTTGGCCGGTTGGATCTTTACTATGTAGTGGATTGATCGATAACCACCGTCATGATCCTTTTTAACGGCGCCGCTAGCGGAAATTGCATCGTGTGGCTCTTCTCCTGCGCGGACGTAGGCAATCACTTCCTCTGCTAGCTCCCAGTAGTCTCGGATGCTCTGATCTATCGGAGCGCATTCGTCCTTGAATAGATGAAGTGCGCGCACGCCGATTAGGTCTGTAACTACACTAAGGTAGTTGTCGGGAGACACATGTATCCATTTTTCCTGGGGGTCTTTCTCAAGATTTTTGCGGACAATTTTTTTTATCAGATGAAGTGGTTCTTTTACGCGCCAGCGTACGGAGTGGACTTTCTCGAATGTCTGAATCGTAGACGCAATCATCTTTGCTGCAGAAATGAGAGGTGGCTGAATCCTTTGGTAGTGCTCATATATCGCGGCAAGGTTTTCGAATGTGCAGCCTGATCTTTTAAACTCGTCTTCCGTGATGTTTGCAGCAGCGAGAAGTTCGTCCTGATTCATTTCACACTCCTGAAGATTTGCTCGGGTTAAATTAAAAATCTGTATGTTTTTTAAGGGCAATTATGCCTTTAATGGTGGGGGCGTATTCTCTCATGAAATCAAGCGCGTCATGGAATGTTGGCATGGCGTACTCTTCAATGTGCTCGCCTAGAGATACCAATGCGATTCCGGTGAATTCCTTTGGTTCGTCATCTTTCTGTTTGTTGAAGGTATAAAGCTCGATAGAGGCTTCATCGGTGCCTAAGTTAAATGCTCGAGTGTAACCTGCTGCTAGGAAGGCAGCGTCAATGTGATCAGTTCCGTATTTGTCGCAGTACTCGTTTACGATGCTTCTTTCGTTATTGCTGGTTACATTGCGCCCAGAATAAACATTGATCATTGCATATCCTCCTTTTCAAAGAGTGTGCAGCTTACTTGCTTGCCTTCAATCGCGCTATCGGTTTGTTTGTGCGGGTGAAACAGCACTGGACACAGCGAGTCCTTCAAGAGCCCTCTGAGTTTACTGAATTTTTCAACGATCTTGATGTGCTTAATTTTCCAAAAAGCGCCTGCTATCGCGGGGAGGGCGTTTGTGCGCCTTGAGGTGTTCGACTAGCCAAGGACGGTCGCAGAATTGAAAGCGACAGCCAGTGGTTAGGCTCAATGATCCTGATGGCCAAAAAAAATGCCGGCGGCAAAAAAAAACGGTGAAGAAAATCACTTATCCCCCTCCCGCCGACGCGCTTTCCGTCGTGAATTTGTGAAAACCAGCGGTACGGTGCAATGCCGGCTCTAGGCCGCGCAGTTAGCGGGGGCTTGCAGAGTGGCGGTAATTGCACACTGTGAAAGGAAATGAAAGGTTGTGCAGTTGCAGTGGGCTGGGACGCTGGGGAGGGAGGAATTCAGGGGATCGGCTGCAGGCCACGAGATACGGGGGGAGCGGTGAAAAAATCGTGGTTTGTCCGGGTTTTTAAATTTGGACCCGATCATTTTATCCGTTGCAGAGCGCAACAGGTGCAGAGCTTTGATTTGCCTGGAGCCCCAGTATGGTGGGGGCGCGGCGATTCTGCAGCTTTGCACAATGCTTCAGTGTCGGTGTTACCAGTACTCAGGCTTGATCGCGGGCTTCTTGGTCGTCGGCACGCGGTCGGGGAATTGATGAGCGGCAAGCTCTTCTGTTGTCACAACACGGCGCATCCAATGCGAGTGCTCTTTCAGCGAGCCCGGGATTGTCCGATTGACCCCCTCCCGGTGGGGCAAAATGACGCCGACTCTGAGATCAGGAAAGTCCTCTCTGATGGCCCTCAGTGCAGGTGTCATGTCCGTATCAGCCGAGACAAGCACCAACTGCTCGATTCGTTCCTCGGGGGGAAGGGCTGCCTGACGTGTTGCAAGCCGATACATACTGATGGCGATGTGAACGTCCGTTTCCTTTTCTTCGAGCTTCCAGATATCTACCTGGTCGAGCCTTGAGGGCGGTGTCGTCTTGTCAACGAAGCGAGGAGCCCGGCGCGGTTCCAGTTGGTGCCTGCCATAAGCGACAGTCGCGCCTCGGGCGAGTAACGCCCGTAGGTAACTGTCCTGAGCTTGTTTGGAGAGGTTGCCGCGGCTGGCAAGCTTTGGCATCACACCAGATGTGAAAAAGCTTACCGACGACAATGTATTCTTCGGGTCTTCAACGCGAAGAATGTGGGCAAGTAAAGAGGGCAGGTCGAGCCACTTGTGCTGTGAGCCAGCAAGCAGCCCATAAAACAAGTTGTATCCGTCTACAAAGCACGCTGTACGCAAGATTTTCAATCCCTAGAAACGAAAAAACCGGCCTTTGGCCGGTTTCTTCACCCCAACGGCCAGCGAACTGAATCGCTGCGTACGGGGCTGAGTAGTGAGGTAATGATCGCAACAGGTGACATCTATGTCAACTATTTCAGCTCTGCGCACCGTTCATTCGGCAGGATGCTTTCCTTTCAGACGCCTACCAGTCGCAGGTGCGGAAGGTTGGCCAGCGACTTGAGGCGCTTGAATTCATTGGCAACCACGGGGGTCAGCAGGCGGTTCAGGGCATCACGCAGTTGCATGGCCTGGCCCTCATTCAGACGTTTCACGGCACCGGTGCGCCCGCTCGCACAGCTCACCTTGTCCGGGGTAATGCCGATCGCGTCCATCGCACCATCGATGTAGCCATCCAGGTACTCGCGGCGCTTGAACAGGATCGAGCTCTCGGGTGCTTCCTGGTAGTCCCAGTGCACCTCCCACGTCTTGCCGGACTGGATTACTTCGATGATAGGCAGTGCCGCTTGGGTCGCTGGTTTGCGCATGCTGATGCTCTCGAACAATTCGCTACGCGGGGCAGTTTGAAGGATAGCTTCGGGGTGCCCCATGAAAGGTTTTTCAGGCTGACCCCCAAATTCCTGTCAGAACATGGATATCTGTCAGGAAATCGGCTGGAGGCCCCGTATTTATTGGGTTTGCGATCTGACAACGAACTGGGAAATTCGTGGCAAATCTGACAGACCAAAATAAAAAGCCTTATAAATCAATGAGTTGAGAAAGCTAAATCTGACACTGTGGTTTTGTCAGGTTCTGACACCCCGCTGACACCTTTCTGACACTACATGAAAACGCTGTAGGCCTTGATCTATAAGGGTTAGACAGAGGTAAGAATATCTATCTGACAAATCTGACAGGCTTTTTAGGGGTCAACCTAAATTTTGCTTGGCTACGTGCAGGGGGGCGTTTCGTATGACGCGTATACACAGCGACGGCATGAAAAACCCGGCCTATCACAGCGCGATACTGCTACTACTCACCCCTTCGCATACGAGCCTTGGCTTGCCTTCGATTGGCCGCTATAGCCTTGAGGAGGGTGCTTGTTACGTGCGTTGTTACGCATAGGCTTGAACGAGCCTGAGCAAACGTCCGTAACTGCTTGATTTGAATGGTGCCGGCACCAGGAATCGAACCCGGGACCTACTGATTACAAGTCAGTTGCTCTACCATCTGAGCTATACCGGCACAGGGGCGTCATTATAGCGATCGGTTGGCTGCTGTAAACCACTTCCTTGCATTCAACGCGAAATCGCCTAAGTCGCCGCCCTCAAAGGAGAAAATCCTACCAGCCGCGGTGGATGGTGTTGACGCTCGGTTCAGGCTCTGCGGGGTTGAAAAACAGCTTGTGGTTGTCGCAACCGCGCTTGCGGCAGCGGTCGTCCACTCGCAGGGGCAGGCCGCGGTCGCCGCCGAGCTGCATGCCGGGGGTTTCCCAGTCCAGGTTCGAGGTCTTGGGGGTGTAGCTGCTGCTACTGCTGGAGCAGCCGCTCAGGGCCAGGCCAAGGGCCAGAAGGGTGAAAGGCGTGGTGTATTTCACGTGTCGAAATCCGTTCATCTATCAATCTGGGTTGCGAATGCGCTGGATGGTGCCACCGCAGGCCATGTAGCAGCTGTCGTAATCGCGGCCGCAACTGTAGCCGGATGAGCTGCCGAATGGGTAGCTCGGCTGGTAGCAGTTGTGACGCGCTTCCTTCTTGCTCTTGCCGGTCTTGCAGTACTGGTAGGCACGCATTTCGGCTTGGTACAGGGCGCGCTGGCTGTTTTGTTCCAGACGCTCCAGTTGCTGGCAATGCCTGCGCTCGCTCGAGCAGCTGTTGATGCAGTTCATGCCATGCGCGCTGGGCGGTGGCGAATACCTATACGTGTAACTCGGGCCGCAGCCGCTGATCAGCCAGGTGGCCAGCAGTACGGCGAGTAAACCTTTGTGGGGCAAATACATGGGTGTTGCAGTCCTTGATCATTCCTCGCTGAACTCCAGCAGGTCGCCGGGTTGGCAGTTCAGCGCGCGACACAGCTTCTCGAGGGTTTCGATCTTGAAGCCCTTGATCTTGCCGTTCTTCAGCAGCGACAGGTTCGCTTCCGTTATGCCGATGATTTCCGCCAGGTCCTTGGAACGGATCTTGTTCCGGGCCATGACGACGTCGAGGCGGATGATTATCGGCATAAGGGGTGGCTAGACATAACAGTTGTGTTCATCGCTGATGGTCTTGGCGTCACGCATGAGCAGCGAGAAGGCGCAGAGCAGAATGCCTTTCATGATCTCGTAGACAGCCTCGGATGATACACCGATCGACACGCTGAAGCTCCTTTCGCCAGCAGGCAGGTCGATGGCCAGTGCCAGGCCCTCGAAGGTGCCGATCAGCGACCAGAGCAGCGGCGAGCCGATGCACAGCAGGCCGACCCACCAGAGCAGGCGGATGTTGGGCAGGGTCCAGGTCTGGCCCTTGGACAGGCGCATGAAGAAGATGCCGGTCAGCAGCAGGGCGAATGCCGAGATGGCGGTGGGAATCAGGTCGAGGAAGAACACCAGGCCGATCGCCAGGTGGGACGGTTGGTAGCCTTCGGCCAGGAGCAGCGGCATCTGGTCGCCGTAGGCCTGCAGGTAGGCGGAAACCATGGTGGGGTAGTCGAGCAGCCAGAGCAGCGGCGTGCCGCCGAACTCGACGGCAGCGGTGGTCCAGGCCAGAAGGGCGGCCAGGGCGCCAATGGTGCGCAATCGGGAGCGCGCATAGGCGACGGATCTACTGTTCATGGGGTGCCTCCGTACAGTGATGAACGGGGCGGATTATTCTTGATAAATTATCGTAATACAATAATTTATTTTGCTGTAATGACTTTTGCGACGCTTTGCCGCAGTGGGAACTTGAACCTGGTGTGGGAGCGGGTTTGTCCGCGAAAAAGACACCGCGCTGCCTGGCACGGGCTACGCCCGTGTTCGCGGGACAAGCCCGCTCCCACAGGGAATGGGCTGGCCTTTAGATTCTGAACAAGACAGTTGCTGCAAGGGGCTTGCGTCGGATCCGGGATTTGGCTTATGCACAACCGGCATGCAGGCGCTGCGCGAAAGGCATGCCGAAGCGTTGCGCCGTTGGTCTTTGCGCAAAGGCCTGTTTTTGTTGGCGTTCGCTTACTGAAGGGAATAAGCGAAGCGCGTGAAATAGCCAGTGGATCCAATAAACCGTGAATTTCATCACAAGCTTGTTCACAGACTTATCCACAGGTTGTCCGGCTAGTTTCGCTCGCCCAGCAGCAGCAGGTTTCGGGGTGTCAGTGGGTAGTCGCAGAACACGCCCAGGCGCACGTTGTAGCCGTTTTCCTGAAGAAACAGCGCACGATCGAGTACCAACCACAGCTCCAGCGGGCGACGGAACAGGTTGCGCAGCAGTTCGAGGTTGCGCACTTGCGCCAGTCGTTGCCAGCCAGCGGCCTCCAGGGCGGCCCAGTCGGGGTTGCCGCTCAGGGGTACTTCGCGCAATGCGGCGAGGTCGCGGCAGTAATCTTCGAAGGATTTTTCCAGCCAGGCGGTGGGCAACGAGGGCGTGGGCAGGTACTCGTCGGTCTGTCGTTGCTGGCGTTGCAGCAGGTCGAAGCCCAGGCGGCGGGCCATCGAGGTGTCGCGCTGGCGACGGGTGCGGGCGCTGGAGGTGACGGCTTCGCTCAGCGGCAGGCCCAGGTCGGTGATGCTCAGGTGCAACTGCGAGGCTTGCGCGGGGCCCGACAGGGCCTGGTAGTGCTCGGCCTGGATGCGGTTGTAACAGCATGGGGCGACGGCGATCTGCCGGCAGCCTCGGGCGCTGGCCAGTTGCAGCAGGCGTACGTGCAGGTCGCCGCAGGCGTGCAGGGCGACCACGCTCTTGTTGCCGTCCAGGTGATGGGCGCTGTCGCTGGCCATCACGTCCTGCTGCACGTGGCTGGCGCGCAGGTGGTGATGGTCGCTGAGGGTTTGGCCGGCGCTGACCAGTGCGGCGTCGTATTCCAGGCAGGTGAGCTGCTGGCCGGGTTGCAGCAGGCGACGGCCCAGGTGCCCCTTGCCAGAGCACCAGTCCAGCCAGTGGTGGGTGGGCTGGCTGAAGCTCAGGTGGCTGCCAAAGGCTTCGATCTGCTGCCACTTGCGGCCGGGGACGTGGACGTTCAGGCGGTGGCCGCCCGGTGGCATTGGTGCAAGGGGCAGTTCGCCAACATTCGACAGTTGCAGGGCCTGCTGCGCGAGCTGCGGGAAGGGCGCGGGGGCCGGCAAGTGTTCGAGGTGATGCTCGGCGGCTTCGGCCTGTTCCAGGGTGCGGTTGCGCAACCAGTGGGCGAGCTCGGGATAGCGGGATTCCCATTCCAGGTGCAGGGCGGTAAAGGGCCGGGGTTTCCACAGGGATTCGTGCTGGAGCAGGAACTGGTCCAGGGCCTGGAAGCGGGCGCTCAGTTGGTCGGGGTGGAGGAATGGGGTCGGGGGCATGGAGGGTGGTCGGTGGTGAGGCCTTCGCGGGCAAGCCCGCTCCTACAACAACCCTCCAATCATGCAGGGCAGCTGTGGTAGCGGACTTGCCCGCGAAAAGGTCAGCTCGGTTTCAGCTCACCGCCCCTGGCAGGCGTCGACGCGCAACCAGCGCTCGAGCAGCTTGAAGCCCTGCACCAGGACGAACGAAATCAACAAGTAGAACACGCCCGCGGCAAAGAAGATCTCCACCGGCAGGTAGGTGCGGGCGATGATCGTGCGGGCCATGCCGGTCAGTTCCAGCAGGGTCACGGTGCTGGCCAGGGCGCTGGCCTTGAGCATCAGGATCACTTCGTTGCTGTAGGCCGGCAGGCCGATGCGCGCGGCGCGCGGCAGCATGATGTAGAACAGCGCCTTGCCCCGCGACATGCCCAGCGCGCGCGCCGCCTCGATCTCGCCCTTGGGTATCGCCTGCAGCGCACCGCGCAGGATCTCGGCGATGTAGGCGGCGGTGTGCAGGGTCATGGTCAGTACGGTGCACCAGAACGGATCGCGCAGGTACGGCCACAGCGAGCTGCCGCGCACCAGGTCGAACTGCGCCAGGCCGTAGTACACCAGGAACAATTGCACCAGCAGCGGCGTGCCGCGGAAGAAGAAGATGTAGCCGTAGGGCAGGGCGCGTACGTACCAGTGGCGCGAGGAGCGGGCGATGCCCAGCGGGATGGCCAGGATCAGCCCGGCGATCACCGCGATGGCCACCAGCTCCAGGGTCAGGGTCGCGCCCTGGGCCAGGCGTGGCAGCCACTTGATGATGACTTCCCAGTTCATTGCGCGGCCCTCATGAAGCCGCGAGCGGCGCGTTTTTCAAGGAAGTGCATGCCGGTCATGGCGACGATGGTCAGGCACAGGTAGATGCACGCGGCGACGGCGTAGAAGGTGAACGGTTCCTTGGTCACGGTCACGCCGATCTGCGCGTGGCGCATGATTTCTTCGAGGCCGATCACCGACACCAGGGCCGTGTCCTTCATCAGGATCATGAACAGGTTGCCCAGGCCCGGCAGGGCCACGCGCCACATCTGCGGCAGGATGATCCGCGAGAGGATGCGCCCCTTCGACAGCCCCAGTGCCAGGCCCGCTTCACGGTGGCCCTTGGGGATCGCCAGGATCGCGCCGCGGAACACTTCCGTGGCGTAGGCACCGAAGCACAGGCCCAGGGCGATCACGCCCGCGGCGAAGGCGCTGAGCTCGAGGCCGGGCATGTTCAGGGCATCGCCGAGGCTGCTCATCAGCCCGACGGTGCCGAAATAGATCAGCAGGACCCACAGCAGTTCGGGCACGCCGCGAACCAGGGTCGAGTAAGTGCCGCCAAGCCATTGCAGTGGCTTGATGGGCGAGGTCTTGGCCAGTGCGCCGAGCAGTCCAAGGACCAGCCCCAGCAGCAAGGCACAGAGCGCCAGTTTTACGGTCATCAGGGTGCCAGCCAACATGGCCGGACCGAATCCGTGCAGGTCTATATTCATGGGCAGGGTGCGTTCAAGGGACCGGCACCGCGCAGCGGCGGTGCCAGTCGGGGCGTATCAGTAGATGCTGAACGGGAAGTACTTGTCGTTGATCTTCTTGTACGTGCCGTCGGCGATGATTTCCTTCAGAGCAGCGTTCAGCTTCTCACGCAGAGGGTCGCCTTTACGCACAGCGATACCGATCTTGTCGCTCTCTTCCACCGGGTCGCCCTTGAACTCGTAGTTCTGGCCGTCCTTGCTCTTGAGCCACTCGTACTGCACGTACTTGTCGGCCAGGATGCCGTCGATGCGGCCGGCGATCAGGTCCAGGTAGGCGTTTTCCTGGGTGTCGTAGAGCTTCACGTCGACATCGCTGCCGTAGTGGTCTTCCAGCCAGGTGCCGGCCAGGGTGGCGCGCTGCGTGCCGATGGTCTTGCCCTTGAGCGAAGCCTTGTCGGTCTTGAAGTCAGCGTTCTTCGGCGCGATGAACTGCAGCTTGTTGGAGTAGTAGGGGTCGGTGAAGTCCACGGCCTGCTTGCGCTCATCGGTGATCGACAGCGACGACACCAGGAAGTCGAACTTCTTGGCGTTCAGGGCGGGGATGATGCCGTCCCAGTCGGAGGTCACGACCGAGCACTCGACTTTCATCTTGGCGCACAGGGCGTCGCCGATGTCCTTGTCGAAGCCGACCACGTTACCGCTGGCATCCTTGTTGTTGAACGGCGGGTAGGCCGCCTCGATACCCATGCGCAGTTTTTCCGCGGCCAGGGCGTTGGCCGACATCACCAGCGTGGCGGCAGCGGCCAGGAGGAATTTCTTGTAGGTCTGCATGTGTTGCTCCGTTTAGCGGTGGCTGGACATGAATTGCTTGCAACGCGCCGAGGTCGGGTTTTCGAAGACCTGTTGCGGCGATCCTTGCTCTTCCACGAGGCCCTGGTGCAGGAAGACCACTTCACTGGACACCTGGCGGGCAAAGTTCATCTCGTGCGTTACCAGCAGCATGGTACGGCCTTCGTCGGCCAGTGCGCGGATAACGTTAAGCACTTCCTGGACCATTTCCGGATCGAGCGCCGAAGTCGGCTCGTCGAACAGGATGACCTTGGGCTTCATGGCCAGGGTGCGGGCGATGGCGGCGCGCTGCTGCTGGCCACCGGAAAGCTGGGCGGGATAGCTGTGACGCTTGTCGTAGATGCCGACCTTGTTGAGCAGCGCCTCGGCCGCTTCGATGGCCTCGGCCTTGCTCTGGCCGAGCACGCGGCGTGGCGCCTCGATGATGTTGTCGAGGATCGACATGTGCGGCCACAGGTTGAAATTCTGGAAGACGAAGCCGATTTCGCTGCGCAGACGGTTGATCTGGCGGTTGTCGGCGGCGATCAGGTCGCCGGTCTTGGTGGGCTTGAGCTTGAGCGCTTCGCCGGCGACGAGGATTTCACCCTGGTGCGGGTTTTCGAGCAGGTTGATGCAGCGCAGCAGGGTGGACTTGCCGGAACCGGACGAACCGAGGATCGAGATCACGTCACCGTCGCGCGCGGTCAGCGAAATGCCCTTGAGAATTTCCTGATCGCCGTAGCGTTTGTGCAGATTGCGGATTTCCAGCGCGGGCGTGGCCTGGGCCATGTGCGGTCCTCATGTGTTCGGGTGCGTTCCCAGCTGTTGGCGGCCTTCCTGGCGAGCGCAACGCTAGCATAGCGGCGTAATGGCGGCCAACCGGGTCGCAGCGGGCTCGGGTCGTTGGCGGGACAGTTTGTCGCATCGCTGCAGTGCAACGTCGCGCGGATGTCCGCAATGCGTTGCGCTTGGCACCGGAGCCTTGATGAAAAAAGGCGCGATGGTGCCAGTTTTGGGCGGGGGAGGGAAGGAGTTTTGCTTTTGTTCGGTGGTGCGCCCCCGCCGAAACCGTAGGAGCGGGCTTGCCCGCGAAGGCCACACCACCGACTCAAGGTTGCACGCCAAGGTTGCACCTTTTATGCCTCTGATCGGTGCAAAGGTGTTACCAAGGACTACCTTTGGTGCATTTGTAAGTGGGTATTTCAGTAATGCACACTTGGCCCGCAGGCCTGGATGGGCATTCGGTCAAACCCTGGCCAAATGCCCGCAAGGCCCCGCCATTCGGGACTGAGACATTATTCAGACGAATGATTTTCCGCGCTGGCGCACTTATTGCCAGCTGGAAAGCGCCGATTGCCAAGGCGTCTAAATCAACCCCTGGCGCGCTTCGTTATCAGCAATCGGGTGGTCCACTCCTTACAAAGGTAGTTTTATGAGCGGTAAGCACAATTCCAATGACCTCGCTCAGGGGCTCAAACAACGGCATGTCACCATGCTGTCCATTGCTGGCGTCATCGGCGCCGGTCTGTTCGTCGGCTCCGGCCACGCCATCGCCGCAGCCGGCCCGGCGGTCCTGCTCGCCTATGCCGCTGCCGGTACCCTCGTGGTGCTGGTGATGCGCATGCTCGGCGAAATGGCCGTCGCCTCGCCCGACACCGGTTCGTTCTCGACCTACGCCGACCGCGCCATCGGGCGCTGGGCCGGCTTCACCATCGGCTGGCTGTACTGGTGGTTCTGGGTGCTGGTGATCCCACTTGAGGCCAACGCCGCTGCAGCGATCCTGCATGCCTGGTTCCCGGCGGTCGACCTGTGGGCGTTCTCGCTGGTCATCACCCTGGCGCTGACCATCACCAACCTGTTCAGCGTGAAGAACTACGGCGAATTCGAGTTCTGGTTCGCCCTGCTTAAAGTGCTGGCGATCATCGCCTTCATCGTCGTCGGCTGCGCGGCCATGTTCGGCATGGTGCCGGGCAGCCAGGTCAGCGGTGTCAGCCACCTGTTCGATACCCAGGGCTTCATGCCCAATGGCCTGGGGGCAGTGCTGGCAGCCATGCTGACCACCATGTTCTCGTTCATGGGCACTGAAATCGTCACCATCGCGGCCGCCGAGTCGAAGGATCCGGGCAAGCAGATCAGCCGTGCGACCAACTCGGTGATCTGGCGCATCTGCCTGTTCTACCTGGTGTCGATCTTCCTGGTCGTGGCCATGGTGCCGTGGAACGATCCGACCCTTGCGGAAAAAGGCTCCTACCAGACCGTGCTGAGCCTGATCGGCGTGCCCAATGCCAAGCTGATCGTCGACATCGTCGTGCTGATCGCGGTGACCAGCTGCCTGAACTCGGCGCTGTACACCTCTTCGCGCATGCTGTTCTCCCTCAGCAAGCGTGGCGACGCACCAGCCGTGGCCCAGCGCACCACCAAGGCGGGCACCCCGCACTGGGCGGTCATGCTGTCGACCGCTGCGGCCTTCCTCTGCGTGTTCGCCAACTTCGTCGCCCCGGCCCAGGTGTTCGAGTTCCTGCTGGCCAGCTCCGGCGCCATTGCGCTGCTGGTGTACCTGGTGATCGCCGTTTCCCAGCTGCGCATGCGTGCCCAGCGTGAAGCGCGCGGCGAGAAGATCTCGTTCAAGATGTGGCTGTTCCCGGGGCTGACCTGGGCGACCATCGCCTTCATCGTCGCTGTGCTGGTGGTGATGGCGCTGCGTGAAGATCACCGGATCGAGATCATCGCGACGGCCTTGCTGAGCATCGCCGTGGTGGCGGCGGGCCTCCTGCTGCACCGCAAGCGCGGTGCTGCCGGGCAGGTGGCGCTGGATAACTGATCCGCACCGCGTAAATGAAAAGGCCGCGTCCTGTGAGGGACGCGGCCTTTTCATGGGCGGCGAATCGCGGTCCTGCTCAGGCGAAGCCTTGTTGGCGCCAGGCCTCGTATACCGTGACGGCCACTGTATTGGACAGGTTCAGGCTGCGGCATCCGGGGCGCATCGGCAGGCGCAGGCGTTGCTCGGCGGGCAGGCTGTCCAGCACCTCGGCGGGCAGGCCGCGGCTTTCAGGGCCGAACAGGAAGGCATCTCCTGGCTGGTAGGCCACTTCATGGAAGGGGTGCGAGGCCTTGGTGGTGAAGGCGAACAGGCGCGGTTGCCCCAGGCTCACCAGGCATGCTTCGAGGCTCTCATGGCGCTTGAGCGTGGCATACTCGTGATAATCCAGCCCCGCACGACGCAGGCGCTTGTCGTCCAGCTCGAAGCCGATCGGCTCGATCAAGTGCAGGTCGCAGCCGCTGTTGGCGCAGAGGCGGATGATATTGCCGGTGTTTGGCGGAATTTCTGGTTGAAAGAGGATGACGTGAAACATGCACGGCTCCAGGCACGAAGATGACGAGCATTCTACCCTCGAACCGGACCCGCGTTCGAAGGCTTGGCCACGGGTGTTGCTGTCGATGGCGATCGTCGGCGTGATGGTAGGGCTGATGATCGGTCGCCTGACTACCCCCGAAGAACGTGTGCTCGAGCGCGTTGAGGCGGTTCAGGACGGCCTCGACCTGTGGTTCAACGCAGAGCCCAGGCTGCATGGCGAGAACGTCGAGGGTACGGTGGCCGTGGTGTTCCAGGCCGAGGGCAAGGCCCAGCGTGGACAGTTGAGCCTGCAGGGCAAGCCGGTGGGCTGGCGTTTGCAGCAGAGCGAGGAAGGGCTGGTGCTGACGGTGGTGGCCGCGCGTCCCCTGAGCGGTACGTGGGCCGCTGCAGAGGACGCTGGGCGCTGGCGGGTGCAGGTGAGGCTGCACGAATAAAAGAGGGGATGTCTCGGCCTGCCTGTACCAAGGTCCCCAAAACGGGCGATGTTGCGAATAAAAGAGGGAGTCCCGGCCTGCCTGTACCGAGGTCCCCAAAACGGGCGATGTTGCGAATAAAAGAGGGAGTCCCGGCCTGCCTGTACCGAGGTCCCCGAAACGGGCGGTGTTGCGAATAAAAGAGGGGATATCCCGGCCTGCCTGTACCGAGGCCCCCGAAACTGGAGATACAGTACCTATTGCAGGGGGCGTGCCAGTTTTGAAAGGCCCGGAAATACTGGGTTTTCAGGGCGGTTTTGCGAGGATTCAAGGGATTTGTGCCTTGCCGAGGTGCAAGTGGCACAGGATCGGTGCAGGGGAGGGCTGGAGGGGTAATGTGGGAGCGGGCTTGCCCGCGAAAAAGACACCGCGGTGCATGGCACGGGCTACGCCCGTGTTCGCGGGCAAGCCCCGCTCCTACAGGAGCGGGGCTTGCTTTTGATCGGTTGAGCGCAGCGCGACGCGTCAGTCGTCAGTGATCCTCACCCTCATCGTCATCCCCGCCATCGACCTTCATCCCCAGCTCCTTGATCTTGCGCGTCAGGGTGTTGCGCCCCCATCCCAGCAGCACTGCGGCATCGCGGCGGCGTCCGGCGGTGTGCTTGAGCGCGGTCTCGATCATGATCCGTTCGAAGCTCGGCACGGCGCTGTCGAGCAGGTTCGACTGCCCGCGCGCCAGGGCCTGGTCGGCCCACTGGCGCAGTGCCTGCTCCCAGTTGGTGACCGGTGCGGCATCGTGCGGCAGGTTGAGCAGCTCTGGCGGCAGGTCGCCGATCAGCACTTCGCGGCTCGAGGCCATCACCGTGATCCAGCGGCAGGTGTTCTCCAGCTGACGTACGTTGCCAGGCCAAGGCAGGTTGCGCATGAACTCCTCGGTTTCCGGCTTCAGCAGCTTGGGCTCGACCGCCAGCTCCCGCGCCGCACGGCCCAGGAAGTGGCGGGCGAGGGCCGGGATGTCCTCGCGCCGGTCAGCCAGGCGCGGGATGTGGATGCGGATCACGTTGAGGCGATGGAACAGGTCTTCACGGAACTTGCCGGCCTGTACCAGCGATTCCAGGTTCTGGTGCGTCGCGGCGATGATGCGCACGTCCACCTTCACCGGTACATGGCCACCGACCCGATAGAACTCGCCATCGGCCAGCACGCGCAGCAGGCGGGTCTGGGTGTCGGCAGGCATGTCGCCGATCTCGTCGAGGAACAAGGTGCCGCCGTCAGCCTGCTCGAAGCGTCCGCGCCGCTGGTTGGCCGCGCCGGTGAAGGCGCCTTTCTCGTGGCCGAACAGCTCGGACTCCATCAGGTCCTTGGGAATCGCCGCCATGTTCAGCGCGATGAACGGCGAAGCCGCACGCGGGCTGTGGCGGTGCAGCGCGTGGGCGACCAGTTCCTTGCCGGTGCCGGACTCGCCGTTGATCAGCACGGTGATGTTGGAATGGCTCAGCCGGCCGATGGCGCGAAACACCTCCTGCATCGCCGGGGCCTCGCCGATGATCTCGGGCGTGCGGGCGAGTACGGGCGGCGCTTCGAGCGCCTGCTGTTCCTGGGCGTGCTGGTTGGCGCGCTTGACCAGCGACACCGCCTCATCGACGTCGAACGGCTTGGGCAGGTACTCGAAGGCACCCCCTTGGTAGGACGCCACCGCGCTGTCCAGATCGGAGTGGGCGGTCATGATGATCACCGGCAGGCGCGGGTGCTGTTCGCGAATCTGCGCGAGCAGGTCCAGGCCGCTGGCGCCAGGCATGCGGATGTCGGAGATGATCACGTCCGGCTGCTGCCGGGCCAGGCGACCCATGACCCCGTCGGCACTGTCGAAGCTCTGGGTGGTCATGCCCTCTTGTTGCAGGGCTTTTTCCAGGACCCAGCGGATGGAACGATCATCGTCGACGATCCACACGGTTTCACTACGGCTCATGGGGCTGTGGCTCCTTGTTCCAGGGGCAGGAAGATCGAGAAGGTGGTATGGCCGGCATGGCTTTCACACTCGATCAGGCCCTGATGCTGACTGATGATGTTCTGGGTAATGGCCAGCCCGAGCCCGGTACCGTCCGGGCGCCCGCTGACCATGGGATAGAAGAGGGTGTCCTGCAGTTCCGCGGGAATGCCGGGGCCGTTGTCGATGATTTCGACCCGTGCCACCAGCCTGTGGCGGACATGGCCGATGGTGAACTGGCGCACCGCGCGGGTGCGCAGGGTGATGCGGCCCAGGCGCAGTTCGTTCTGCCCGCTGATCGCCTGCATGGCGTTGCGCACGATATTGAGTACGGCCTGGATCATCTGCTCGCGGTCGATCAGCACGTCCGGCAGGCTCGGGTCGTAATCGCGCACCAGGGTGATGCCGCCCTGGCTTTCGGCCTCCACCAGGCTGCAGACACGTTCGAGCACTTCGTGCACGTTGGTCATCGACAGCGACGGCAGCTTGTTCGAACCGAGCATACGGTCGACCAGGTTACGCAGGCGGTCGGCTTCTTCGATGATGACGTTGGTGTAGTCGCGCAGGCCGTCTTCGGGCAGCTCGCGGGCCAGCAACTGCGCTGCGCCACGGATGCCGCCGAGCGGGTTCTTGATCTCGTGGGCGAGGCCGCGCACCAGCATCTTGGTGGTTTCCTGCTTGCTCAGTTGCGCCTCTTCCTTGGTGATGCGCAGCAGGCGGTCGCGCGGGTGGACTTCGAGCAGCAGCAGGGTGTTGCCCTGGTGCAGGATCGGCGTCACGGCGTAGTCGACGGTGATGCTCTGGCCGGTCAACGAAGTCAGTTGGGCTTCGCGCTTGGTGAACGGGTGCGCCTGTTCCACGGCCTGGCGCAGGGAATTGAGCGCCTCGGTCGATTCGGTGAACAGCTCACTGATGAACTGGCCATGGCTGCGCTGGCCGCTGACGGCCAGGAGCATTTCCGCTGCCGGGTTCATGTACTCAAGGCGCAGGTCGCTGTTGAGCAGCAAGGTGGCAGTGGTCAGGTTGTCCAGGAGCAGACGGTGCTGTGCATCGCTGATGGTCATGGTGCGTGGTTGACCTCTTTTGGCGCTGTTCTGGCACATGGCGCCCCTGGCTCGACCAGGGGCGGGCACGCTGGTAATCCGCTGATAGCCTGAAAATGCAAGAAACAAACCAAGGCTCCGAAAAGAAGCGGAATTGCCCGATAAAGCGCTGGATATGCGCAAAATCGGCTCAGAAAAGCCTGGTTTACCGATTCTCCTGACCTAATTTGGGGTGCATTGCGGGGCGTTCAGCGGTTTTGTGCACCAATATAGAGCATAGAGCGTCAGGGGCGTTGGCACAGGTTGGCGGTCGCCCTGATCAGGAACAGGCGACGCGGGGCATCGGTAGTTCTCGATGCAATCGCTTCAGCCAGGGCTTCGCTGCAGCGCTGCGGACGTTGCTGGTCGAACTCGGCCAGTGCATCGAGCAATCGGTCCTGGAGCTGATCCAGTATGGGGCGTATCTCGCTGGCGAGGTCCTGGCGCGGAATATCAGGCGCTTGATGTTGCAGGTGCCACTGGTTGAGCAGGTGATACTGCCTGAGCTTGTTGGCTTCTATCTGATCGGCAAAGAACTGTTCGGCACGGTCGGCGCTCAATCGATGGGCACTGGCTGCCTGGCCGACCTTGGCCAGTACCTGTTGCTCGCGTGGGCTGTCTTGAACCGGTTGGTCACGATCCCATTTATGCAGTGCGACAGCCTGGGCGATTTCCAGTCGCTGTTCGATGCTGTCGAGCAGCGGATCGAAGGGGGAGCGGGGCTCGTTGGCATTCACGCAAGCGGACAGCCCTGCGATGCAGGAGAAGGTGATAAATGAACGACGCATGGGAAGTCTCCATGGGGTTGGAGCCTCTGAGTCTCGCAGTAATTCAACTAACCTTCTAGTAGGAAGGTTCTGCAAATCCTGGATGTGAAAACGCAAACGGCCTCCCGAAGGAGGCCGTTCTCTAGACGGTCACGGCGCAGGCGCCGCGCACATCAAACGCTGTAGTACAGGTCGTATTCCAGCGGGTGAACGAAGGTACGGACCTTGATCTCTTCTTCGGACTTCAGCTCGATGTAGGCATCGATGAAGTCGTCGGAGAACACGCCGCCCTTGGTCAGGAACGCACGGCCCTTGTCCAGCTCTTCCAGGGCTTCTTTCAGGCTACCGCAAACCTGTGGGATCTCTTTGGCCTCTTCAGGCGGCAGGTCGTACAGGTTCTTGTCGGCGGCATCGCCTGGGTGGATCTTGTTCTGGATACCGTCCAGGCCGGCCATCAGCAGTGCAGCGAAGCACAGGTACGGGTTGGCAGCCGGGTCCGGGAAGCGCGCTTCGATGCGGCGGGCTTTCGGGCTGGAAACGTAAGGGATACGGATCGAGGCCGAGCGGTTACGAGCCGAGTAGGCCAGCATGACCGGAGCTTCGAAGCCTGGTACCAGACGCTTGTAGGAGTTGGTAGCCGGGTTGGTGAAGCCGTTCAGGGCCTTACCGTGCTTGATGATACCGCCGATGAAGTACAGGGCGGTGTCGGACAGGCCGGCATAGCCTTCGCCGGAGAAGGTGTTCTTGCCGTCCTTGGAGATCGACATGTGAACGTGCATGCCCGAGCCGTTGTCGCCGTACAGTGGCTTCGGCATGAAGGTTGCGGTCTTGCCATAGGCGTCGGCAACGTTGTGTACGCAGTACTTCAGGGTCTGGACTTCGTCAGCCTTGGTGACCAGGGTGTTGAACTTCACACCGATCTCGTTCTGGCCGGCAGTCGCCACTTCATGGTGGTGAACTTCGATGACCAGGCCCATTTCTTCCATGGCGTTGCACATGGCGGTACGGATTTCGTGGTCGTGGTCGCACGGCGGAACCGGGAAGTAGCCGCCTTTGACGGCAGGGCGGTGGCCCTTGTTGCCGCCTTCGACGTCCTGGTCGGTCATCCAGGAGCCTTGCTCGGAGTAGATCTTGAACATCGAGCCGGAGATGTCCGACTTGAACTTCACCTGGTCGAAGATGAAGAACTCAGGCTCTGGGCCGACGAATACGGTGTCGCCGATGCCGGTGCTCTTCAGGAACTCTTCGGCACGCTTGGCGATGGCGCGTGGGTCGCGGTCGTAGCCTTGCATGGTGGACGGCTCGATCACGTCGCAGACCAAGATCAGGGTCGGCTCTTCGGTGAACGGGTCGAGCACGGCGGACGAGTCGTCCGGCAGCAGGATCATGTCGGAAGCTTCGATGCCTTTCCAGCCCTCGATGGAGGAGCCGTCGAACATCTTGCCAGCTTCGAAGAAGTCTTCATCCAGCGCATCGCGAGCCGGCATGGTGACGTGGTGCTGTTTGCCTTTGGTGTCCGTGAAACGCAGATCAATCCACTTGACGTCATGATCTTTGATGAGTTGAACCGACTTCGACATGTTGTCCTCCGGATGGTCTAGGGTGCGCTTGGCCGCTGCCCTGGAAAAAGGGTGTCGCCGGGCGCGGATAGTCGGCCAAGCTTACCTGCATCACAAGGGAGCAAATTGCATGCCAGTGCCCGAAAATGGCGAGGGTGCCGTGAAAATAGGCGTTTGCGGGTGTTTGGCGGGTGGCGGGCGCGGGTTGTCGCACTGTTTAAAGGCATTTTTCCGTCTTGATGAACTATTTTGGTGCAATTTCTCGAGAGTGATGCGTTGTTTGAGGGCCCTATCGCGGGACAAGCCCGCTCCCACATGATTTAAAAATCTTAAGACCAGTCCAATCCCTGTGGGAGCGGGCTTGTCCCGCGATAGGGCCGCGACAGCCACTACAAACCCGGGCTCTTGCATTTATCTGCATGCCTCTGATCAAAAGTTGCTCAAACCTCGAGCCATTTCCGCTATAATTCGCGCCCCTCATTTTCGGCAGGCCCCGGGCGCGCTGTTAACCCAATGAAACTTATCGTCAAAGTCTTCCCAGAGATCACCATCAAGAGCCGGCCGGTGCGCAAGCGCTTCATCCGCCAGCTCGGCAAGAACATCCGCAACGTGCTCAAGGATCTGGATCCTGAGCTCGTGGTCGATGGTGTCTGGGATAATCTCGAGGTGGTCACCCGCATCGAAGACGAGAAAGTCCAGCGCGAGATGATCGAACGCCTGACCTGCACCCCAGGTATCACCCACTTCCTGCAGGTGCAGGAGTATCCGCTGGGCGACTTCGACGACATCGTCGACAAATGCAGGCAGCACTTCGGCCACCTGCTGGCCGGCAAGCGCTTCGCCGTACGCTGCAAGCGCGGCGGCCACCACGACTTCACCTCGATGGACGTCGACCGCTATGTCGGCAGCCAGCTGCGCCAGCAGTGCGGCGCCGCCGGCATCGACCTGAAGACCCCCGAAGTGATGGTGCGCATCGAAATCCGCGACCAGCGCCTGTACGTCATCCACAACCAGCACAACGGCATCGGCGGCTACCCGCTGGGTGCGCTGGAGCAGACGCTGGTGCTGATGTCCGGTGGCTTCGACTCCACCGTGGCTGCCTACCAGATGATGCGCCGCGGCCTGATGACCCACTTCTGCTTCTTCAACCTCGGTGGCCGTGCCCACGAGCTGGGCGTGATGGAAGTCGCGCACTACCTGTGGAAGAAATACGGCAGCAGCCAGCGCGTGCTGTTCATCAGCGTGCCGTTCGAGGAAGTGGTCGGCGAGATTCTCGGCAAGGTCGACAACAGCTATATGGGCGTGACGCTCAAGCGCATGATGCTGCGTGCCGCGGCGCGCATGGCCGATCGCCTGGAAATCGACGCCCTGGTCACCGGCGAGGCGATCTCCCAGGTTTCCAGCCAGACCCTGCCCAACCTTGCGATCATCGACTCGGCCACCGACAAGCTGGTGCTGCGTCCGCTGCTGGCCAGCCACAAGCAGGACATCATCGATACCGCCTACCAGATCGGCACCGCCGATTTCGCCAAGCACATGCCCGAGTACTGCGGCGTGATCTCGGTGAACCCGACCACCCATGCCAAGCGCCACCGCATGGAGCATGAAGAGAAGCAGTTCGACATGGCGGTGCTCGAGCGCGCCCTGGAGCGCGCCAAGCTGATCTCCATCGACCACGTGATCGACGAGTTGGGCAAGGATATCGATATCGAGGAAGTGGCAGAGGCGCTGCCAGGTCAGATCGTCATCGACATCCGTCACCCTGACGCCCAGGAAGACGCGCCGCTGCAGATCGACGGCGTCGAGGTCCAGGCACTGCCGTTCTACGCGATCAACAGCAAGTTCAAGCAGCTCGATGCCAACCGGCAGTACCTGCTTTATTGCGACAAGGGTGTGATGAGCCGTCTGCACGCACACCACCTGCTCAGTGAGGGACATGCCAATGTGCGTGTTTATCGTCCGGCATAAGACGCCAGGGCTGTATGGCGGCAGCATCCGCCATCGCCCTCCCGACCTGCGGGCCCGCTGAGCCTTTTACCTTCATATTGGCCGCCTAGACTGGCGGCAAACCGAATCCTCTGCACGAGATACAGTTGTGATCGAAAATCTGCGTAACATCGCCATCATCGCCCACGTTGACCATGGTAAAACCACCCTGGTCGACAAACTCCTGCGCCAGTCCGGCACCCTGGAGCGTAACGAGCTCAACGACGAGCGCGTCATGGACTCCAACGACCAGGAAAAAGAGCGCGGCATTACCATTCTGGCGAAGAACACCGCCATCAACTGGAACGGCTACCACATCAACATCGTCGACACCCCCGGCCACGCCGACTTCGGTGGCGAGGTCGAGCGTGTAATGTCGATGGTCGACTCGGTGCTGCTGCTGGTCGACGCCCAGGACGGCCCGATGCCGCAAACCCGCTTCGTAACCAAGAAAGCCTTCGAAGCCGGTCTCAAGCCAATCGTCGTGATCAACAAGGTCGACCGTCCGGGCGCGCGTCCTGACTGGGTTCTGGACCAGATCTTCGACCTGTTCGACAACCTCGGTGCCACCGACGAACAGCTGGACTTCAAAGTCGTCTACGCTTCGGCCCTGAACGGCATCGCCGGTCTGGACCACACCGAAATGGGTGAGGACATGACCGCGCTGTACCAGTCGATCGTCGACAACGTACCTGCGCCGAACGTTGACCGTGAAGGTCCGTTCCAGATGCAGATCTCCGCTCTGGACTACAACAGCTTCCTCGGTGTTATCGGCGTTGGCCGTATCGCCCGTGGTCGCGTCAAGCCGAACACTCCGGTTGTCGCCATCGACACCGACGGCAAGAAGCGCAACGGTCGTATCCTCAAGCTGATGGGCCACCACGGCCTGCACCGCGTCGACGTCGAAGAAGCCCAGGCTGGCGACATCGTCTGCATCAGCGGTTTCGACGAGCTGTTCATCTCCGACACCCTGTGCGCCCCGGACGCGGTAGAGGCGATGAAGCCGCTGACCGTCGACGAGCCAACCGTTTCGATGACCTTCCAGGTCAACGACTCGCCGTTCTGCGGTAAAGAAGGCAAGTTCGTCACCAGCCGCAACATCAAGGACCGTCTGGACAAGGAGCTGCTGTACAACGTAGCCCTGCGCGTTCAGGAAACCGACTCCCCTGACAAGTTCAAGGTATCGGGCCGTGGTGAGCTGCACCTGTCGGTTCTGATCGAAACCATGCGCCGCGAAGGCTTCGAGATGGCTGTAGGCCGTCCTGAAGTGATCATCCGTGAAGTGGATGGCGTGAAGCAGGAACCGTTCGAGAACGTCACCATCGACATCCCTGAAGAATCCCAGGGCAAGGTCATGGAAGAGATGGGCCTGCGTAAGGGCGACCTGACCAACATGGTCCCGGATGGCAAGGGCCGTGTGCGCCTGGAATACAACATTCCGGCCCGTGGTCTGATCGGTTTCCGTAACCAGTTCCTGACCCTGACCAACGGTGCAGGCATCCTGACCTCGATCTTCGATCGCTACGACACCATGAAGTCGGGCCAGATGTCCGGCCGTCTGAACGGTGTTCTGGTTTCGGTCGAGACCGGCAAGGCCCTGACCTACTCGCTGGAAACCCTGCAGGCGCGCGGCAAGCTGTTCGTCGAGCACGGCCAGGAGATCTACAACGGTCAGATCATCGGTCTGAACAGCCGTGACAACGACCTGGGCGTGAACCCGACCAAAGGCAAGAAGCTCGACAACATGCGTGCTTCGGGCAAAGACGAAGTCATCGCCCTGGTTCCGCCGGTTCGCCACACCCTCGAGCAGGCCCTGGAATTCATCCAGGACGACGAGCTGTGCGAAGTGACGCCGAAGTCGATCCGTCTGCGCAAGAAGATCCTGGACGAAGGCGAGCGTACCCGCGCTGCCAAGAAAGCCAAGAACTGAGTTAGCTCAGGCTGAATGAAAACGCCCCCGGTCGAAAGGCCGGGGGCGTTTTTGTTTGTCTGCAGACTGCGTTGTATTCGTGCCGGCCTCTTCGCGGGCAAGCCCGCGAAGAGGCCCGTACCGGCGCTACAGGCCTATCGCCCAACCACTTTGGGCTTGTACGCACAGTACCCCGGCCGCGGTCCGACCTTGGGGTGGTTGCGGCAGGTATCCGGGCGCTTGTCATAAATGGTGCACAGGCGGCTCTTGCGGTCCAGATACATGCAATCGTCGTTGCTCATCCGGGTCAGGGTGAAGATGCCCGACTTCTGGTTGAAGCGTTCGATGATGCCTTCTTTCTGCAGGCGCTTGGCGACGTTCTTCGGCGGCTCGTCCTTCTCGAACTCGTCCACCACGCCGATGCGGATCAGATCCTTGATCTTCACCTCAACAGGCAGGGTACAGCAGGTCGAATGGCAGCCATGGCACATGCTGCTGGTGTAGCGCTGCCAGGTTTCCAGGCGGTCGACTTCGGCGGCGGCGATCAGGGTCGGTTTCATTTTAATAGTGGGCGGATCACGGTCTTGGGGCGCGCGATCATACCGGAGTTGTTCAATTTGTGAACAACCTTTTGCCGGAATCGCCAAGCCGGCATGAAAACTGCGAACCGAGCCTGTCACTCCCTGTCGAAGGGTCTAGTCTCTTCAATCTCCCTCCGTATTCGTCAACTTGCCCGAGGATGCCGCATGTCCCAGGAACCCAAAGCTCGTGACGCCGAGGTGGCCGCGTTTCGCGCCGCTGTACTGGACAAACTGACCTACGCGGTCGGCAAGGACCCGGAACATGCCTTCGACCATGACTGGTTCGAAGCCATCGCCCTGGCCGCCCGCGATCACATGGTCGACCACTGGATGGACCACACCCGCCGGGCCTACCGGCGCAGCCAGAAGCGGGTCTACTACCTCTCCCTGGAATTCCTCATCGGCCGACTGCTGTACGACAGCCTGAGCAACCTGGGCTATCTGGAAATCGCCCGTGAAGCGCTCGAGGGGCTGGACGTGGACCTTGAGCGCATTCGCCTGCTCGAGCCCGATGCGGCGCTGGGTAATGGTGGCCTGGGACGGCTGGCGGCGTGCTTCATGGAAAGCATGTCGACCCTCGGCATTGCTGCCCATGGCTACGGTATCCGCTACGAGCACGGGTTGTTCCGCCAGGCCATCGTCGATGGTTGGCAGCAGGAGCAGACCGAGAACTGGCTGGACTTCGGCAACCCTTGGGAGTTCGAGCGCGCCGAGGTGATCTACCCGATCAGTTTTGGCGGCAGTGTCGAAACGCTGCACGATGCCCATGGTGCTGCGCGGCAGGTCTGGACGCCGGGCGAAACCGTGCGTGCAGTGGCCTACGATACGCCGGTGGTCGGCTGGCGCGGCTCCAGCGTCAATACCTTGCGCCTGTGGCGTGCCCGGGCGCTCGAAGAGTTGCACCTGGAGCGCTTCAATGCCGGCGATCACCTGGGGGCGGTGGCCGAAGTGGCGCGGGCCGAAAGCATCTCGCGGGTGCTTTACCCGGCCGACAGCACCGAAGCGGGGCAGGAATTGCGCCTGCGCCAGGAATACTTCTTCGTCTCCGCGTCGCTGCAGGATCTGCTGCGACGTCACCTGAACATGCACGATGACCTGCTCAACCTGCCGGACTCGGCGGCGATCCAGCTCAACGACACCCACCCCTCGATCGCCGTCGCCGAGCTGATGCGCCTGCTGGTCGACCAGCACGGGATTCCCTGGGAAAAGGCCTGGGAGCTGACGGTCGGCACCCTGGCCTACACCAACCACACCCTGCTGCCCGAGGCCTTGGAAACCTGGCCTGTGGCGCTGATGGAGCGCATGCTGCCGCGGCACATGCAGATCATCTACCTGATCAACGCGTACCACATCGACGCGCTGCGGGCCAAAGGCTTGCACGACTTCGACGTGCTGCGCGCGGTGTCGCTGATCGAGGAGGACAACGGCCGCCGTGTGCGCATGGGCAACCTGGCGTTTCTCGGTTCGCACAGCGTCAACGGCGTGTCGGCGCTGCATAGCAAGTTGATGAAGAGCACGGTGTTCGCCGAATTGCACAAGCTGTATCCGCAACGGATCAACAACAAGACCAACGGCATCACCTTCCGCCGCTGGCTGTACCAGGCCAATCCGCAGTTGACCGGCATGCTGGTCGACGCCCTGGGCGCCGAGGTGCTGGACGATCCGGAGGGCAAGCTCAAGGCGCTGGCGCCTCATGCCGATAAAGCCACCTTCCGCAAGCAGTTCGCAGCCCAGCGCCTGCACAGCAAGCGCGCACTGGCGAGCATCATCCAGGACCGCATCGGCGTGACGGTCAATCCCGAAGCGTTGTTCGACGTGCAGGTCAAGCGTATCCACGAGTACAAGCGCCAGTTGCTCAACCTGTTGCATACCGTCGCGCTGTACCAGGCCATCCGCAACGACCCGACCACCCAGTGGGCGCCGCGGGTGAAGATCTTCGCCGGCAAGGCGGCAGCCAGCTATCACCAGGCCAAGCTGATCATCAAGCTGACCAACGACATCGCCCGGGTGGTCAACAACGACCCCACCGTGCGCGGGCTGCTCAAGGTGGTGTTCCTGCCCAACTACAACGTCAGCCTGGCCGAGAGCATCATCCCGGCGGCCGACCTTTCCGAGCAGATTTCCACTGCCGGGTACGAAGCGTCCGGTACCAGCAACATGAAGTTCGCCCTCAACGGCGCGCTGACCATCGGCACCCTCGATGGCGCCAACGTCGAGATGTGCGAGCAGGTCGGCGCGGAAAACATGTTCATCTTTGGCCTGACCGCCCAGCAGGTCGAGGCCCGCAAGCGCGCGGGCGATTTCGGTGCGGCGGCTGCCGTGGCCGCTTCGGGGCGCCTTGGCGATGTCCTGCAGGCGATCCGCAGCGGGGTGTTCTCGCCGGATGATCCAGGGCGCTATGCCGGGCTGATCGACGGCCTGGTGGCCTACGATCGCTTCCTGCTGTGTGCCGATTTCGATGCGTACTGGGATGCCCAACTGCGGGTCGAGGAACTGTGGCATACGCCGCAGGAGTGGTGGCGCATGGCGGTGCTCAATACCGCACGGATGGGCTGGTTCTCGTCGGACCGGACCATTCGCGAATATGCCACTGAGATCTGGAAGGCATTGGATTAGCAGGGTGTCAGTTCCGGCCCGGTCGCAGGGCAAGCCCGCTCCTGCAAAGGACGGCGCTGGCCCTGCAGGAGCGGGCTTGCCCCGCGATGGGGTCGCCGCCGACCAACTGCCTGAACTCATCGCCTGAACCACCGTCTGATCCGCCAGGCGAGTCTCTTCGCTCGCTAGGCTGCCACTCTCCCTGTAAACTGCGGGGGTTTTTCTACCCCTTTCCACTTCGGAGCCATACATGTCCCGCGTTACCCTGAGTCGCTATCTGATTGAGCAGACCCGCAGCAACAACACTCCTGCCGATCTGCGCTTCCTGATCGAAGTGGTGGCGCGCGCGTGCAAGGAAATCAGCCACCACGTGTCCAAGGGCGCCCTGGGCGGCGTGCTGGGCAGCATGGGCACCGAAAACGTGCAAGGCGAAGTGCAGAAGAAGCTCGACGTCATTTCCAACGACATCCTGCTCGAGGCAAACGAGTGGGGCGGCCACCTGGCCGGCATGGCGTCCGAAGAAATGGACAACGCCTACCAGATCCCGGGCAAATATCCCAAAGGCGCTTACCTGCTGGTCTTCGACCCACTGGACGGCTCGTCCAACATCGACGTCAACGTCTCGGTCGGTACCATCTTCTCCGTGCTGCGTTGCCCGAACGAGTACCTGAGCCAGAACGAAACCCTCAACGAAAACGCCTTCCTGCAACCAGGCACCCAGCAGGTCGCCGCCGGTTATGCGATCTACGGCCCGCAGACCATGCTGATCCTCACCCTGGGCAATGGCGTCAAGGGCTTCACCCTGGACCGCGAACTGGGCAGCTTCGTCCTGACCCACGAAAACATCCGCGTTCCGGAAACCACCGCCGAGTTCGCCATCAACATGTCCAACCAGCGCCACTGGGAAGCCCCAGTGCAGCGTTACGTGGGCGAGCTGCTGGCCGGTGAGACCGGGCCGCTGAAAAAGAACTACAACATGCGCTGGATCGCCTCGATGGTGGCCGACGTGCACCGCATCCTGACCCGTGGCGGCCTGTTCATGTACCCGCGCGACGCTCGTGAGCCGAGCAAGCCGGGCAAGCTGCGCCTGATGTACGAAGCCAACCCGATGTCGTTCATCATCGAGCAGGCCGGCGGCGCATCGACCAACGGTTACGAGCGCATCCTCGACATCAAGCCTGAGAGCCTGCACCAGCGCGTGTCGGTGATCCTGGGCTCGAAGGAAGAGGTCGAGCGCGTCACCGCCTATCACAAGGAGTAAGTCATGCTCGCACCTTGGCAGCCGTTGCTGGAGTGGTGGTTCGGTTGGGGCACCAATGCCCAGGCCGTGGCTGACGAGAAAAACACCCGCTGGTTCGGCAAGCATGACGATGCCGAGGCCCAGGCACTGTTCGGCGATCTGGTCGAGCAGGCCCTGGCGGGTGGGCTCGATGAGTGGCAGCAGAGCCCGCAGGGCTGGTTGGGGTTGTTGATCCTGCTCGACCAGTTGCCGCGCATGATCTACCGCGACACACCGCGCGCCTTCGACGGCGACCGGCGTGCGCAAGTGGTGGCCATGCAGGGTTTGCAGAAGGGCTGGGACTATCAGCTGCTACCTATCCAGCGCGTGTTCGTGCTGCTGGTGCTGGAGCACGCCGAGGTGCTGGATTGGCAGAACCTGTGCGTGGAGCGCTACCAGGTCTTGCTGGACGAGCAACCCGAGGCCAATCGCCGGCTGTTCGAAGGCTTTCTGGACTATGCCGAGCAGCACCAGCGGGTGATCGCGCGGTTCGGGCGTTTCCCGCATCGCAACCTGATGCTGGGGCGGCCGAGTACCAGTGAAGAGATGGACTTCCTGCTGGAGCCGGGTTCCCGGTTCTGAATCAGCGGCGCCTTCTTCGCGGGTTTATCCGCGAAGAAGGCGCCGCCGAACCTTATATCCTGAAACTCCCCACCAACTGCTTCAACCGATCGACCTGATGCTCCAGGTCGTTGCAGGCACGCAAGGTGCTCTGCAGGTTCTGCACTCCTTGCTGGTTCAGCGTATTGATCTCGGTGATGTCGACATTGATCGACTCCACCACTGACGTCTGCTCTTCGGTCGCCGTGGCCACCGACTGGTTCATGCCGTCGATCTCGCCGATGCGCTGGGTCACGCTGCCCAGGCGGTCGCCTGCGCGGTTGGCGATCTCGACGCTGTGATCACTGTGCTGCTGGCTCTGGTTCATGGTGCTCACCGCCACTTGCGCGCCGGCCTGCAGTTCCTCGATCAGCCCCTGTACCTGCTGCGCCGACTCCTGGGTGCGGTGCGCCAGGTTGCGCACTTCATCGGCCACCACGGCAAAACCACGCCCTGCCTCGCCGGCCCGCGCTGCTTCGATGGCGGCGTTGAGCGCCAGCAGGTTGGTCTGCTGGGAGATACCGCTGATCACGTCGAGAATCTGGCCGATGTTCGCGGTATGGGCGTTGAGCGTCTCGATATTGCCGCACGAATCGCTGATTCGCGCCGACAGCTTGTTCATCACATCGATGGTCTGGCCAACCACCTGCTGGCCTTCCGCGGCCAGGTCGCGGGCGTCGCTGGAGTGCTGCGAGGCGAGGGCGGCGTTCTGGGCGATCTCCTGGGCTGCGGCGCCCAGCTGGTTGATCGCCGCCGCCACGCTGCTGGTGCGGCTGGACTGCTGGTCGGCGTTGTCGATGGAGGCGTTGGATGCACTCACCACCTGCTTGGCCACGGCGTTGACCTGGCCAGTGGCCGAAGCCACTTCGCGGATCGACTCGTGGATACGCTCGACGAAGCGGTTGAACGACTGCCCCAGGCTGCCGAATTCGTCCTGGCCGTGGATGGTCAGGCGCCGGGTCAGGTCGCCTTCGCCCTCGGCGATATCGCGCATGGCTCGGCCCATCACGTGCAGCGGCTCCATCAGCACACGAATCAGCAGGCCCAGCAGGGCGATGATCACCACCACGGCAATCAGCGTGGCTACCACCGCCGAGGTGCGCAGTTCGCCGAGCATGGCGAAGGCAGCATCCTGGTCCAGGACCAGTGCGACGTACCAGTCCGCCGGCACGCCATCGACGTGGGTGAAGCTGATGAACTGGCTGCGACCGTCTGCCTCGACTTCGGCCAGCCCCTTGCCGATGCGCGGGGTGTTGTTGGGGTAGACGTCTGCCAGGGTCTTGAGTGCCAGCTCGGCCTTGGGATGGATGAGGATCTTGCCTTCGCCGTTGACGATTAAGGCGTGGCCCTTGCCGCCGAAGTCCAGGGCGTTGACCAGGTTGCTGATGGTCTGCAGGTCGGTGTCGACGCCGCTGACGCCAATCAATTGGCCGGCCTGCTGCACGGGCGTGGCAAGGGTGATCACCAGCTTGCCGGCCGACGCCGAGATGTAGGGTTCGGTGATGATGGTCTGGTTGGCGGCGCTGGCGGCCTTGTACCAGCCGCGGGCGCGCGGGTCGTAGTCGGGGGCGCGATTGCCGGCCGGCACCGATTGCATACGGCCGTCCTTGCCGCCGAAGTAGGTGAGCTGGAAGTTGCTGGCGTAGACCGGCAGCGCCAGGCTGCGGTCAAGGCTGGCCTTTTCCGGGCCGTCCACGGCGACCTGCTGGCCCAACGACTGTAGCAACTGGATGCGGCTGTCGAGCCAGGTGCGGATATTGCCCGCGGTGAGGTTACCCAGTTCCTGCAGGTTGGTTTCGGTATCACTGCGCAGCGACTGGCGCTGGCGATAGTCGTTGAACAGCACGAAGCAGGCGAAGGCGACGGCCACCACGAGTGCGGCGGCCACCAGGATCTTGTGGCTGAACTTGAGATTTTTTGTCATGTGCAAGGTCTGCGCAGGCATTTCGGGAGGAGGGTGCGGCAAAGGGCCACATCGCTGAATGCTATGTCGCCCGTGATGAATTAGCCATGAGAGATTTGTGACGGGACCCGACCAACGGCATGGTACGAAAGCAGGGGTAGCAGGGAACCGGGGAGGCATTTTCGCTTCTAAGGTCTCTGCAGGCCGTCTCGCCTGTTGTATCCATCTCCAGGAGAGCCCTTCATGTCGTTGCGTTCCCTCGCCCTGTTGTCCTTGTTGGTCGTCCTGACCGCCTGCAGCAAGATCAACCAGGAAAACTATTCCAAGCTCAAGGCCGGCATGAGCAAGGCCGAGGTCGAGCAACTGCTCGGGTCGCCGAAGGAGTGCTCGGGCGCGCTCGGCATGAGCAGCTGTACCTGGGGGGACGAGAAGAGCTTCATCAGTGTTCAGTACGCCGCTGACAAGGTGTTGATGTACTCCGGGCAGGGCCTCAAATGAGGGCCGCGCATCTGCTGCTGGCGCTGGGTCTGGCGTTGGTATTGGGCGGGTGTGCCAGCTCGTCGGTGGATTCGTTGGCGCCCAAGACGGCTGGCAACGTCGACCTCAAGCGCTACCAGGGCAAGTGGTTCGAACTGGCCCGCCTGCCGATGCGCTTCCAGGAAGGCTGCGCGCAATCCGAAGCCCATTACAACCTGAAGCCCGATGGCAGCCTGGGTGTGCTCAACCGTTGCCGTACCGAAGGTGATGAATGGTTGCGCGCCGAAGGTCGTGCGGGCATCGAGGCGCCGGGGCACACCGACAAGTTGTGGGTGGAGTTCGACAACTGGTTCACGCGCCTGGTACCGGGGCTGACCAAGGCGGACTACTGGATCCTGTACGTGGACGATCACTACCGCACTGCGATTGTCGGCAGCCCGAATCGCAAGTACCTGTGGATCCTGGCGCGAACTCCGAGCCTGCCGGCGTGGGAGCGTGAGAACCTGCTGTCGAAAGCTCGCCAGCAGGGGTATGACACCAGTCGGCTGATCTGGCGGGTGTCGGACAAGGCGATCGTTGCCCGGCATTGAGTCTGCCGGGCTCCAGATCAGGCCTGGCGCGATCCGCAGCTGATCGCGCCGGCTTTCAGCCCAGCAGCGTGCGCAGTACCGCGGCGAATGCCTGCCCGCTTTGCTCTTCCAGCGCATGTCGCCCCTGGCGTACCACCCACCGGCCGTTGACCATCACATCACGTACCTGACGGTCGCTTCCGGCGAACAGCCAGCGGTTGAGGATGCCGTCGCCGCTCGAGGTCGCCAGGTAAGGATCCTGGCCATCGAGCACCAGCCAGTCGGCACGCTTGCCCACCGCCAGCTCGCCAATGCCTTGCCCCACGGCCTGCGCGCCGCCTGACAGCGCCGCGTCGTAGAGTGTGCGGCCGACCATCGGCTGGTCGCTGCGGTACAGCCGGTTGCGCCGCTGGTCGCGCAGGCGTTGGCCGTACTCCAGCCAGCGCAGCTCTTCGACCACGCTCAGCGAGACATGGCTGTCCGAGCCGATGCCCATGCGCCCGCCCTGGGCCAGGAAGTCGACGGCCGGGAAGATGCCATCGCCCAGGTTGGCCTCGGTGGTCAGGCACAGCCCTGCCACCGCGCCGCTGCGGGCCATGGCGCTGACTTCGTCGGCCTCGACGTGGGTTGCATGCACCAGGCACCAGCGCGCATCCACCTCGACGTGCTCGTACAGCCATTGCACCGGGCGACGGCCGCTCCAGCCCAGGCAGTCGTTGACTTCCTTCTGCTGCTCGGCGATGTGGATGTGCACCGGGCACGCCTTGTCGCTGGCGCCCAGCACTTCGGCGATCTGGTGTGGCGTTACCGCGCGCAGCGAGTGGAAACACAGGCCCAGGTGCTGCGTGGGTTGCGCGGCCAGCAGCGGCTTGAGCTGCTCCTGCAGGCGCAGGTACTGCTCGGTGGAGTTGATGAAGCGGCGCTGGCCCTCGTTCGGCGCCTGGCCGCCGAAGCCGGAGTGGGAGTACAGCACCGGCAGCAACGTCAGGCCGATGCCGCTGGCGCTCGCTGCCGCGCTGATCTGGCGCGACAGCTCGGTGGGGTCGGCGTAGGGCGTGCCGGTGTTGTCATGGTGAACGTAGTGGAATTCGGCCACCGAGGTGTAGCCGGCCTTGAGCATCTCGATGTACAGCTGGCGGGCGATGACCTGCAATTGCTCGGGAGTGATCAGGCCGACCAGGCGGTACATCAGGTCGCGCCAGGTCCAGAAGCTGTCGTTGGGATTGCCGACCACCTCCGCCAGGCCTGCCATGGCGCGCTGGAAGGCGTGGGAATGCAGGTTGGGCATGCCCGGCAGCAGCGGGCCGGCCAAGCGTTCGGCGCCTTCGGCGCTGGCGTTCACGTCTATTTTTTCGAGGCGCCCGGCGGTGGACACCTCAAGGCGGACATTGCTGGCCCAGCCTGAAGGGAGCAGGGCGCGTTCGGCGAAGTAGGCGGACATCACTCGGTCATCCTGTATCGTTATTTGTATATACATATACAGACGTTTGCCTGCCGGGTAAACTGCGGCAAGCTACCGTCAATCAAATTGCACAAGGATGCATAGCCGTGCCGACACCTTCCGTCTCCGCGCTGGTGGCCCAGATGGGCGAAGGGCCGGCGCCGCTGTATGCGCGGGTCAAGCAGATGATCGTCCAGCAGATCGAAAACGGCAGCTGGCCGCCTCATCATCGCGTCCCGTCGGAGAGCGAGCTGGTCAGCCAGCTGGGCTTCAGCCGCATGACCATCAACCGCGCCCTGCGCGAGCTGACCGCCGAGGGCCTGCTGGTCCGCATGCAGGGCGTCGGGACCTTCGTCGCCGAACCCAAGACGCGCTCGGCGCTGTTCGAAGTCAACAACATTGCCGACGAGATCGCCAGCCGCGGGCATCAGCACCGCTGCCAGGTGATCATCCTCGCCGAGGAGGCCGCAGGTTCCGAGCGCGCCATGGCCCTGGACATGCGCGAGGGGCAGCGGGTGTTCCATTCGCTGATCGTGCACTACGAGAACGATATGCCGGTGCAGATCGAAGATCGCTACGTGAACGCGGCCATCGCCCCGGATTACCTGCGCCAGGATTTCACCCGGCAGACGCCTTATGCGTACTTGTCCCAGGTCGCGCCGCTGACCGAAGGCGAGCACGTGGTCGAAGCGATCCTGGCTGACCCAGACGAATGCAAGCTGTTGCAGATCGAGCGTGGCGAGCCCTGCCTGCTCATCCGTCGGCGTACCTGGTCAGGCCGCCAGCCGGTCACCGCCGCGCGCTTGATTCATCCCGGTTCCCGTCATCGCCTGGAAGGACGTTTCAGCAAATGAGCCAGCTGCAGTTGTTGCGTGCCCGCGATTATCCGCGCATGCCCTGGAAGAACGGTGGTGGGTCCACCGAAGAAATCACCCGCGATGCGGGCGTTGGCCTGGACGGGTTCGGCTGGCGCCTGTCGATCGCCGATATCGAGGCTTCCGGCGGCTTTTCCAGTTTCACCGGTTATCAGCGGATCATCACCGTGCTGCAGGGCGATGGCATGCGCTTGTCGGTGGACGGCCACGAAAGCCGGCCGCTGCTGCCGTTCGATGCCTTTGCGTTCAGTGGCGAGAGCCAGGTTGCCTGCACACTGCAGGGTGGCCCGATCCGCGACTTCAACCTGATCTATGCGCCGAACCGTTACCGCGCGCGGTTGCAGTGGTTCATGGGGGGTACTCGCCTGTTCAGTTCGGCCGAGACCGTGCTGGTGTTCAGTGCCGAGGCGGACCTACGCGTCGGGATCCAGGGGCAGGCGTCGGTGCTTGGGTTGTATGACTGCCTGCAACTCAGCGGTAACGCGGGTTTGCTGGAGGTCGAGGTATCGGGGCGCTGCTGCGTTATCGAGTTGAGTCCTCAGCTGTTGTAAGTCTTCAGGGCGCTATCGCGGGACGAGCCCGCTCCTACAGGTTCAGTGCGTCATTCAGGACGGCGCTGAACCTGTAGGAGCGGGCTCGTCCCGCGATAGGGCCCTCAAAAACCCTGAAAAAACAGTTACCCGGTAACGCCCGCAAACAGCGCACCCTGTTACCGAATGCCCCAAAGTGGCGCAAAGCCATTTCTGTCTGAACTCCCCGACAAATCCTTCCCGCGATTTTTCTTCACGTCTCAAGGCCTTGAACCACGAGGCCTCCAGTCCATCGCCCGAGCCTCTCGAACCACCCGTTTCGATGACTTGGCAATTCAATTGCATATGCTTGTATGTACAAGTAAAGATAAGTGCGCGATAGTGGATAGGCCGTCCCATCCGCACGGTACCGAACAGCCCCGGCCCGCCGATCTCGTCGGGTTTGAATAGATCGCTCAAGGAGCACCTTTCGTGACTGACAAAAAGCCCACCACTTTCCGTGACGTCGAGATCCGCGCCCCACGTGGCACCCAGCTGAACGCCAAGAGCTGGCTGACCGAGGCCCCGCTGCGCATGCTGATGAACAACCTTGATCCGGAAGTGGCCGAAAACCCCAAGGAGCTGGTGGTGTACGGCGGCATCGGCCGTGCTGCGCGCAACTGGGAGTGCTACGACAAGATCGTCTCCACCCTCAAGGAGTTGAACGACGACGAAACCCTGCTGGTGCAGTCGGGCAAGCCGGTTGGGGTGTTCAAGACCCACAGCAACGCCCCGCGCGTGCTGATCGCCAACTCCAACCTGGTGCCGCACTGGGCCAACTGGGAGCACTTCAACGAACTGGATGCCAAGGGCCTGGCCATGTACGGCCAGATGACCGCCGGCAGCTGGATCTACATCGGTAGCCAGGGCATCGTCCAGGGCACCTACGAAACCTTCGTCGAAGCCGGTCGCCAGCACTACGGCGGCAGCCTCAAGGGCCGCTGGGTGCTGACCGCAGGCCTCGGCGGCATGGGCGGCGCCCAGCCCCTGGCCGCGACCCTGGCTGGCGCCTGCTCGCTGAACATCGAATGCCAGCAGGTCAGCATCGACTTCCGCCTGCGCACCCGTTACGTCGACGAGCAGGCCACCGACCTCGATGACGCCCTGGCGCGCATCGCCAAGTACACCGCCGAAGGCAAGGCGGTTTCCATCGCCCTGCATGGCAACGCCGCTGAAATCCTCCCGGAACTGGTCAAGCGTGGCGTGCGTCCGGACATGGTCACCGACCAGACCAGCGCCCACGACCCGCTCAACGGCTACCTGCCGATCGGCTGGACCTGGGAGCAGTACCGCGACCGCGCCAAGACCGACCCGGCTGGCGTGGTCAAGGCCGCCAAGCAATCGATGGCGGTGCACGTGCAAGCCATGCTCGACTTCCAGAAAGCCGGCGTGCCGACCTTCGACTACGGTAACAACATCCGCCAGATGGCCCAGGAAGAAGGCGTGAAGAATGCCTTCGACTTCCCAGGCTTCGTGCCGGCCTACATCCGTCCGCTGTTCTGCCGCGGTATCGGCCCGTTCCGCTGGGCAGCCCTGTCGGGCGACCCGCAGGACATCTACAAGACCGACGCCAAGGTCAAGGAACTGATCCCGGACGATGAGCACCTGCACCGCTGGCTGGACATGGCCCGCGAGCGCATCAGCTTCCAGGGCCTGCCGGCACGTATCTGCTGGGTTGGCCTGGGCCTGCGCGCCAAGCTGGGCCTGGCGTTCAACGAAATGGTGCGCAGCGGCGAGCTGTCCGCCCCGGTGGTGATCGGCCGTGACCACCTGGACTCCGGCTCCGTATCGAGCCCGAACCGTGAAACCGAATCCATGCAGGATGGCTCCGATGCCGTGTCCGACTGGCCGCTGCTCAACGCCCTGCTCAACACTGCGGGTGGCGCCACCTGGGTTTCCCTGCACCACGGCGGTGGCGTGGGCATGGGCTTCTCCCAGCACTCGGGTGTGGTGATCGTCTGTGACGGCACCGACGAAGCGGCTGCGCGTATTGCCCGCGTCCTGACCAACGACCCGGCCACCGGTGTGATGCGCCATGCCGACGCCGGTTACCAGATTGCGATCGATTGCGCCAAAGAGCAGGGTCTGAACCTGCCGATGATCACGGGTTGATCCGCGTCCCAGGGGTTGCTGCGCAGCCCCATCGCGGGACAAGCCCGCTCCTACTGTAGGAGCGGGCTTGTCCCGCGATGGGGCACGCAGTGGCCCCAGGTGATCCACCTTCTTTGCAAGGACTGCCGATTTCCACTTCTTAAGTTTGGGAGCGTCACGCAATGAAAACCAACAAGACCTTGCTTGCTTCGCTGTTCGCCCTTGGCCTGCTCGGCAGCGCCGGTGCCACTCAGGCCGCTACCTGGTGCGAATCCGGCAAACCGGTGAAATTCGCCGGGCTGAACTGGGAAAGCGGCATGCTGCTGACCGATGTGATGCAGTTCGTGCTCGAGAAGGGCTACGGCTGCAAGACCGACAGCCTGCCGGGCAACTCCATCACCATGGAGAACGCCCTGGGCACCAACGATATCCAGGTGTTTGCCGAGGAGTGGGTGGGTCGCAGCGAAGTGTGGAAAAAGGCTGAGGCAGCCGGCAAGGTGGTCGGCGTCGGCGCACCGGTGGTCGGTGCGGTCGAAGGCTGGTACGTGCCGCGCTACGTGATCGAGGGCGATGCCAAGCGCAAGCTCGAAGCCAAGGCGCCAGACCTGAAGAACGTGGCCGACCTGGCCCAGTACGCCAGCCTCTTCAAGGACCCTGAAGAACCAAGCAAAGGCCGTTTCTACAACTGTCCGGCCGGCTGGACCTGTGAGCTGGACAACACCCAGATGCTCAAGGAATACGGCCTGGAAGACAAATTCACCAACTTCCGTCCGGGCACCGGCCCTGCGTTGGATGCGGCGGCGCTGTCGAGCTACAAGCGCGGCGAGCCGATCCTCTTCTACTACTGGACGCCAACCCCGCTGATGGGCCAGATCGACCTGGTCAAGCTCGAGGAAAAACCGGGCGTCGACAAGACCGTGTCGATCAAGGTCGGCCTGTCGAAAACCTTCCACGAACAAGCGCCGGAGCTGGTCGGCGTGCTGGAGAAGGTCAATATCCCGATCGACATTCTCAACCAGAACCTGGGGCGCATGAGCAAGGAACGCATCGAATCGCCGAAGCTGGCCAAGATCTTCCTGAAGGAACATCCTGAAGTCTGGCAGGCGTGGGTCAGTGAAGACGCTGCCAAGAAGATCAATGCGGCGCTCTGAGCGTCCTCACCTGATGAGTGGTACCTATGTTCCCTGACAATCTCACATTCTCCATCGCCGACTGGGTCAATGGTTGGGTCGATGCGCTGGTGACCAACTACGGCGATGTGTTCCGGCACATTTCCGACACCCTGCTGTGGGCCATCGTCAACCTCGAAGGCCTGCTGCGTGCAACGCCCTGGTGGCTGATGCTGGGTATCGTCGCGGTCATCGCCTGGCACGCCACCCGCCGCATCCTGCCGACCCTGGTGATCGCCGGCCTGCTGTTCCTGGTCGGCGCCGTCGGCCTGTGGGACAAGCTGATGCAGACGCTGGCGCTGATGCTGGTGGCCACGCTGATCTCGGTGTTGGTGGGCATTCCGTTGGGCATCCTGTCGGCGCGCAGCAACCGCCTGCGGGCGGTGTTGATGCCGCTGCTGGACATCATGCAGACCATGCCAAGCTTCGTGTACCTGATTCCGGTACTGATGCTGTTCGGCCTGGGCAAGGTGCCGGCGATCTTCGCCACCGTCATCTACGCCGCACCACCGCTGATTCGCCTGACCGACCTGGGCATTCGCCAGGTCGACGGCGAGGTGATGGAAGCGATCAACGCCTTCGGCGCCAATCGCTGGCAGCAGCTGTTCGGCGTGCAGTTGCCGCTGGCGCTGCCGAGCATCATGGCCGGGATCAACCAGACCACCATGATGGCCCTTTCGATGGTAGTGATCGCCTCGATGATCGGCGCCCGTGGCCTGGGCGAGGATGTGCTGGTTGGTATCCAGACCCTCAACGTTGGCCGCGGCCTCGAAGCGGGCCTGGCCATCGTGATTCTCGCGGTGGTGATCGACCGCATTACCCAGGCCTATGGTCGGCCACGTCATGAGGTGAGCAAATGAGCACGCAGCCGATCAGCAAGATCGAAGTGAAGAACGTCTTCAAGATCTTCGGCGAGCGCGCCGGGGAAGCCCTGCAACTGATCCGCGAGGCGCGCAGCAAGGAGCAGGTGCTGTCGCAGACCGGCTGCGTGGTTGGGGTCAACGACCTGTCGCTGTCGATCGGCAGCGGTGAGATCTTCGTCATCATGGGCCTGTCCGGCTCGGGCAAGTCCACGTTGGTGCGCCACTTCAACCGCCTGATCGACCCTACCAGCGGGCAGATCCTGGTCGATGGCGAAGACATCCTGCAGTACGACATGGAAGCCCTGCGCGAATTCCGCCGACGCAAGATCAGCATGGTGTTCCAGAGCTTCGGGCTGCTGCCGCACCGCAATGTGCTGGACAACGTCGCCTACGGCCTGAAGGTGCGTGGCGAGAGCAAGCAGCTGTGCCAGGAACGTGCGCTGCAGTGGATCGAGACCGTGGGCCTGAAGGGCTACGAGAAGAAGTATCCGCACCAACTCTCCGGTGGCATGCGTCAGCGTGTGGGCCTGGCCCGGGCGCTGGCCGCCGATACCGACATCATTCTCATGGACGAGGCTTTCAGCGCCCTCGACCCACTGATCCGCGCAGAGATGCAGGACCAGTTGCTGGAACTGCAGAAAACCCTGCACAAGACCATCGTCTTCATCACCCACGACCTGGACGAGGCGGTACGCATCGGCAACCGCATCGCCATTCTCAAGGATGGCCGCTTGATCCAGGTTGGTACGCCGCAGGAAATCCTGCACTCGCCGGCCGACGAATACGTTGACCGTTTCGTTCAGCGCCGCGCCGTCGCGGTATGAGGAGCATCATGTCGAAACCTGAAGTCGTGGTGATCGGCAACGGGCCGGTGCGCTGGCAGGACATTGCCGCCGTGGCCCGCCACGGCGCGCGCCTGGAGCTGGCGCCGCAGGTGTGGGCGCGTATCGACAATGCCCAGGCCATCGTCCGGCGTATCGTCGACAGCGGCGAGCGCGCCTATGGCGTGAACACCGGCCTGGGCGCACTGTGCAACGTCTCGCTGCAGGGCGAGCAGCTCAGCGCGCTGTCGCGCAACACCTTGCTCAGCCACGCGTGCGGCGTCGGTCCGGCGCTGCCGGACGAGCAGACGCGGGCGATCATCTGCGCCGCCATCGTCAACTACAGCCACGGCAAGTCGGGCCTGCAGCGCTCGGTGGTCGAGGCGCTGCTGGCGTTGCTCGAACAGGGCATTACCCCGCAGGTCCCGTCCCAGGGCTCGGTGGGCTATCTCACGCACATGGCCCACATCGGCGTGAGCCTGCTGGGTGTGGGCAAGGTCAGTTATCGCGGGCGCCTCGTCGAGGCCGCCGAGGCCTTGGCCGATGCCGGGCTTGCGCCGGTGCAGCTCGGAGCCAAGGACGGGCTATGCCTGGTCAACGGCACGCCGTGCATGACCGGCCTCGCCAGCCTTGCGCTGGATGACGCCAGCCGCCTGCTGCAATGGGCCGATGTGATCGGCGCCATGAGCTTCGAGGCCCTGCGCGGCCAGATCGCTGCGTTCGACGCCGAGATCATCGCCCTCAAGCCACACCCAGGCATGCAACTGGTGGGCGAGAACCTGCGCGCGCTGCTCGAAGGCAGTGAAGTGATCGCCTCGAGCAAAGGCATCCGGACCCAGGACGCCCTGAGCATCCGCTCGATTCCGCAGGTGCACGGCGCGGCCCGCGACCAACTGGCCCATGTGGTGCGCCAGGTCGAGGCCGAGCTCAACGGCGCCAACGACAACCCGCTGCTGCTCGGTACACCGGACGATTTCCGTGTGGTCTCGCAGGCCAACCCCCACGGCCAGTCGGTGGCCCTGGCTGCCGACCTGCTGGCGATCGCCATGGCCGAGATCGGCGCGATCGCCGAGCGCCGTCTGGACCGCCTGGTCAACCCGCATGTCAGTGGCCTGCCGGCGTTTCTGGTCAGCAACCCCGGCGTCAACTCGGGGATGATGATCGCCCAGTACGTCGCCGCCTCGCTGTGCGGGCAGAACCGCCAGCTGGCGCAGCCCGCGGTGCTCGACAATTTCGTCACCTCGGGGCTGCAGGAAGATCACCTGAGCATGGGCACCAATGCCGCCCTCAAGCTGCACCAGGTATTGGAGAACTGTACGCAGATCCTCGCCATCGAGTACCTGCTGGCCGCCCAGGCATTCGAATTCCTCAAGGAACAGCGGTTCGGCGCGGGCACCGACGCGGCCTGGCGCTTGCTGCGCGAGAGCGTGCCGGCCTACCTGCAGGACCGCTGGCTGGCGCCGGACATCGCCAGCACCGCGGCTCTGCTCAAGGATCCACGGTTGCCGCAGCCGGTGCTGGCTGCGCTGCACTAAACAAAATAACAAGGAGCATGAACATGGAAGCTTTGACCCTGACCCCCGGCCAGTTGACCCTGGCCCAGTTGCGCCGCATCCACCAGGCGCCGATGCGCCTGAGCCTGGATGCCGACGCGGGTGCCGCCATCGACGCCAGCGTTGCCTGCGTCGAGCGCATTCTTGCCGAAGACCGCACGGCCTACGGCATCAACACCGGTTTCGGCCTGCTGGCCTCGACCCGCATCGCCAGCCACGACCTGGAAAACCTCCAGCGCTCGCTGGTGCTGTCCCACGCTGCCGGGATCGGCGCGCCGCTGGACGACGCGCTGGTGCGCCTGATCATGGTGCTGAAGATCAACAGCCTCAGCCGCGGTTTCTCCGGCATCCGCCGCAAGGTCATCGATGCGCTGATCAGCCTGGTCAACGCCGAGGTCTATCCGCACATTCCGCTGAAGGGCTCGGTTGGTGCCTCTGGCGACCTCGCGCCGCTGGCGCACATGTCGCTGGTGTTGCTGGGCGAGGGCAAGGCGCGTTACCAGGGGCAATGGCTGAATGCCAACGAAGCCCTCGCGGTGGCCGGCCTCGAGCCGCTGACCCTGGCTGCCAAGGAAGGCCTGGCCCTGCTCAACGGCACCCAGGCGTCCACCGCCTATGCGCTGCGTGGCCTGTTCCAGGCCGAAGACCTGTTCGCCGGGGCCATTGCCTGTGGTGCGCTCACCGTGGAAGCGGCACTGGGCTCGCGCTCGCCGTTCGATGCGCGTGTCCATGAGGTGCGCGGCCAACGTGGCCAGATCGACGCTGCCGCCTGCTACCGCGACCTGCTGGGCGACTCCAGCGAGGTTTCGCAATCGCACAAGAATTGCGGCAAGGTCCAGGACCCGTACTCGCTGCGCTGCCAGCCGCAAGTCATGGGCGCCTGCCTGACCCAGTTGCGCCAGGCTGCCGAGGTGCTGGCGGTGGAATCCAACGCCGTCTCTGACAACCCGCTGGTGTTCGCCGCCGAGGACGAAGTGATCTCGGGCGGCAACTTCCACGCCGAGCCGGTGGCCATGGCAGCCGACAACATCGCCCTGGCCATTGCCGAGATCGGCTCGCTGAGCGAACGCCGCATCTCGCTGATGATGGACAAGCACATGTCGCAGTTGCCGCCGTTCCTGGTGGAAAACGGCGGGGTCAACTCCGGCTTCATGATCGCCCAGGTCACCGCCGCTGCGCTGGCCAGCGAGAACAAGGCGCTGTCGCACCCCCACAGCGTCGACAGCCTGCCGACCTCGGCCAACCAGGAAGACCATGTGTCGATGGCCCCGGCCGCGGGCAAGCGCCTGTGGGAGATGGCCGAGAACACCCGTGGCGTGCTGGCCATCGAATGGCTGGGCGCTTGCCAGGGCTTGGACCTGCGTGAGGGCCTGAAGACCTCGGCGAAGCTGGAGCAGGCGCGCCAGACCCTGCGCCGCGAGGTACCGCACTATGACCGTGACCGCTTCTTCGCGCCGGATATCGAGGTGGCTGTGGAGCTGCTGGCCGACGGGCGCCTGACCGGCTTGTTGCCGGCTGGAGTGCTGCCGAGCCTGTGATCGGTGTCCATGCCTTCGCGGGGCCAGCCCGCTCCCGCAGTCGAACCTGCAGGAGCGGGCTGGCCCCGCGATGAGGCTCTTGAGAACAACAATAAGGACGAACCATGCAACCAGCACAAGGACTCAAACGCGGGCTGACAGCCCGACACATTCGATTCATGGCCTTGGGATCGGCCATCGGCACCGGCCTGTTCTACGGCTCGGCGTCGGCGATCCAGATGGCCGGGCCAGCGGTGCTGCTGGCCTACCTGATCGGCGGCGCGGCGGTGTTCATGGTCATGCGCGCGCTTGGCGAAATGGCGGTGCACAACCCCGTGGCCGGTTCTTTCGGGCAGTACGCCAGCACCTATCTCGGACCGATGGCCGGGTTCGTGCTCGGCTGGACCTATGCCTTCGAGATGATCATCGTGTGCATCGCCGACGTCACCGCGTTCGGGATCTACATGGGCTTCTGGTTCCCCGAGGTGCCGCGCTGGATCTGGGTACTGGGCATCGTGTTCCTGATCGGCGGGCTGAACCTGTGCAACGTCAAGGTGTTCGGCGAGATGGAGTTCTGGCTGTCGCTGCTCAAGGTCGGCGCCATCGTTGCGATGATCGTGGCCGGCTTCGGCATCATGGCGTTCGGTCTGGGCCAGGCCGGTGCCGAAACCGGTGTCGGGGTCGCCAACCTGTTCGAGCATGGCGGCTTCCTGCCCAATGGTATCGGTGGCCTGATCGCCTCGTTCGCGGTGGTGATGTTCGCCTTCGGCGGTATCGAGATCATTGGTATTACCGCCGGTGAGGCGCAGGATCCCAAGCGCGTCATCCCCAAGGCGATCAACGCCGTACCGCTGCGCATCCTGCTGTTCTACGTGCTGACGCTGTTCGTGCTGATGTGCCTGTACCCCTGGCCACAGATCGGCACCCAGGGCAGCCCCTTCGTGCAGATCTTCAGCAACCTGGGCATCGGCTCGGCCGCTGCGGTGCTGAACGTGGTGGTGATTTCCGCGGCGGTCTCGGCGATCAACAGCGACATCTTCGGTGCGGGTCGCATGATGTACGGCCTGGCCGAGCAAGGCCAGGCGCCGCGAGGGTTCGCACAGTTGTCCAGGCACGGCGTGCCGTGGCTGACGGTGCTGGTGATGGGCGCTGCGCTGCTGTTGGGGGTGCTGCTCAACTACCTGATTCCGGAAGACGTCTTCCTGCTGATCGCCTCGATCGCCACCTTCGCCACCGTGTGGGTGTGGCTGATGATTCTGGTCACGCAGGTGGCCATGCGCCGGCGCATGAGCCGCGAGCAAGCGGCCGCACTGGAGTTCCCGGTGCCGTTCTGGCCCTGGGGCCCGGCGCTGGCGATTGTGTTCATGTTGTTCATTTTCGGTGTGCTCGGCTACTTCCCGAACACTCAGGCGGCGCTGCTGGTGGGCGTGGCGTGGGTGGTGTTCCTGGTGCTGTCCTACCTGCTGTGGTGCAAGCCGCGCTCGGGGCAGGGCCAGGTCGCCCGGGGGCAGGCCGAACTGCACCGCTGACTTGTGGAGAGCTTTATGAGAACCCTCTGGCAGCACTGCCACGTGGCCACCATGGCCAACGGCAGCTACTCGATCATCGAGGATGCGGCGATCGTCACCAATGCCGGGCTGATCGAATGGATCGGCCCCAAGGCCGAACTGCCGGGCGTCGATGCCGAGCGTGTGGTCGACCTGGGCGGCGCCTGGGTCACTCCTGGCTTGATCGACTGCCATACCCACACAGTGTTCGGCGGCAACCGCAGTGGTGAGTTCGAACAGCGCCTGCAGGGCGTCAGCTATGCCGAGATCGCCGCCCAGGGCGGTGGCATCGCCAGCACCGTGCGTGCCACGCGTGCGGCCAGTGAGGACGCGCTGCTGGCCAGCGCCCGTCAGCGTGTTCAGGCGTTGCTGCGCGATGGCGTTACCACACTGGAGATCAAGTCCGGCTACGGCCTTGACCTGGCCAATGAGCGCAAGATGCTGCGCGTTGCCCGGCGCATCGCCGAAGAGCTGCCAGTGACCGTGCGCGCCACCTGCCTTGCCGCTCACGCATTGCCGCCGGAGTACACCGGCCGGGCCGATGACTACATCACCCATATCTGCGACGAGATGCTCCCGGCCCTGGCCGCCGAAGGGTTGGTGGATGCGGTGGATGCGTTCTGCGAACACCTGGCGTTCTCGCCGGCGCAGGTCGAGCGGGTGTTCATCAAGGCGCGTGAGCTGGGGTTGCCGGTCAAGCTGCACGCCGAACAGTTGTCGTCGCTGCATGGTTCGAGCCTCGCGGCACGCTACCAGGCGCTGTCGGCCGATCACCTGGAATTCATGACCGAGGAAGATGCCATCGCCATGGCCCAGGCGGGCACCGTCGCCGTGCTGCTGCCGGGGGCGTTCTATTTCCTGCGTGAAACCCAGTTGCCGCCGATGGACGCCCTGCGTCGGCATGGCGTGAAGATCGCCCTGTCCAGCGACCTCAACCCCGGCACCTCGCCGGTGCTTTCGCTGCGCCTGATGCTGAACATGGGCTGCACCCTGTTCCGCATGACCCCGGAAGAGGCCTTGGCCGGTGTCACCGTGCATGCCGCCACGGCCCTGGGCCTGGGCGACAGCCATGGTTCGCTGGAGGCTGGCAAGGTCGCTGACTTCGTCGCCTGGCAGATCGACCGTCCTGCCGACCTGGCCTACTGGCTGGGTGGCGACCTGCCCAAGCGCGTGGTGCGCGTGGGTCACGAAATTTCCCACTGAGCGAGGCGTCATGGACAAGGTATTGAGTTTTCATCAAGGTCGCCTGCCGCTGCTGATCAGCATGCCCCACGCCGGTCTCAAGTTGACCCCCGCGGTCGAAGCCGGGCTGGTGGACGAGGCCAGGAGCCTGCCGGACACCGACTGGCATATTCCGCAGCTGTACGACTTTGCCCGTGAGCTGGGCGCCAGCGTGGTGGCGGCCGAGTACTCGCGCTTCGTCATCGACCTGAACCGCCCGGACGACGACAAGCCGTTGTACGTCGGCGCCACCACCGGGCTGTACCCGGCGACGCTGTTCGACGGCGAGCCGTTGTTCAAGGAAGGGCAGGTGCCGTCGGCCGACGAGCGTGCCACCTACCTGGAGAAGATCTGGCGCCCGTACCACGGCACTCTCCGCCAGGAGCTGGATCGCCTGCGGGCCGAGTTCGGTTACGCGCTGCTGTGGGACGCCCATTCGATCCGCTCGCTGATTCCGCACCTGTTCGAGGGCAAGCTGCCGGACTTCAATCTCGGTACCTTCAACGGCGCGAGCTGCGACCCGGCGCTGGCCGAGCGGCTCGAGGCGGTGTGCGCCGACGCACCTGCCTACAGCCATGTACTCAACGGGCGTTTCAAGGGCGGGCATATCACCCGGTACTACGGCGACCCGGCCAACCACGTCCACGCGGTGCAGTTGGAACTGGCGCAGAGCACCTACATGGAAGAGATTGAGCCGTTCGCCTACCGCGAGGATCTGGCGCGGCCCACGCAGGAGGTGCTGCGGCGCCTGCTCGCCAGCGTGCTCGAGTGGGGCAAGGGGCGTTACGGCAAGTGAGGGCAACCCCGGGCCGGGACAAAGCCGGCCTGGGGTAGTGCGGTGTCGCCAGCGGGTCATTCGCGCTCGGGGTTGGCCTGGAGGGTCAGCTCCTGTAACAGGCGGGCTTCCTTTGCCTGCTTTTCACGCTTCAAGCTGTCGAACTCCGGCGCGAGTTGCTCCAGGGTGCTGTCGGGGAACTGCTCGGGCAACGCCAGTACCTGCGCCTGGTACTGCTGTTCGATCGCTTCGAAGCGCGCCTGGTGGGTGTGGCGCAGGTAGCGAATCCATTCTTCGTTGCTGGTGGCGTAGTTCAGGAACGACTCGCCCTGTTCTTCGCGGTGCACCTGGTCCACGGCCAGCGCCAGCTCGTTACGGCTGACATCGGCGAAAGCCTCGTACAGCATGTTGTCGTCCGGTACGCCAAGCTTGAGTTCCGCGTTCAACCCGCGTCGATAGGCCAGGCGCACCTCTGCCTCGTCGCGCCCCCTGGCTTTGTCCCGGGCGATCTCGTCCAGGCGGTGCAGGCGGAAGAGACGACGCAGCTCCCGGTAGAGCGTGTGCTCCGACTCTGCCGCCTCGGTCAGCAAGCGCCGGCCGTCGATCAGCAGTTCGATGTTCTGGAACACCAGCAGGGCGCCGTCATGGCAGGTCTGGTTGCCGGTGTCGGGCTGCACCAGGGCCTCTTCGGCCACGGCGTTGAACAGCAGACGCTCCTCGGTATTGACCGCGGCCTTGACCAGCATCAGACGCACGCGCTCGCAGAACGATTGGCGGGTCTGGCCGTTGCGATAGGGGGCAGCCTGGCGCAACCGACCGACCAGCGCCAGCAGGTTGGCAGCGTCACCGCTTTCTTCGAGGGTTTCCCAGGCGCTTCTCAGGGCCTCGTTCTGCGCCTGGGCGCCGAGCGACCAGTCGTCGACGTTGGGCAGGTCGTTATCGGCAGAGAGCATCGGGTTATGCAGGTGTCCGCCAGCCAATTCATCATCTGAAGAGGTGAGCAAGAGCAGGTCTTCGGGCACGTCCATGGCGAAGGTATAGCTGTGCTGGCTGTCCGATGAGGTGCGCGCGCGCGTCATGGTGTCCATGCTCAACGGGTTGCCGAACAATGCGATCGATGAGATCGGGAAACCGTTATCGATGTTGCTGAGGATGTGTTCGGGAAGTTCGGTGAGCTGGTTTTCACTGAGATCCAGCATGTCCATCGGCAGCAGGCTGTCGATCCATGCCGGCCAATGCTGCAGGCCCATGTTGTTCAAGTCGAGGCGGCGCAGGTTGCGTAGCGCTTCGGGCACTTGGGTGATGGTGCCCATGCGGTTGCCGCCCAGGTCCAGCACTGTCAGGTTGCTCAAGTGAGCGAGGGTTGCAAGCATGCTGTCGTCCACCTCCAGGTTCATGTCGCGCATCGAAAGATAGGTCAGGCGTGGCAGGCGGAGCAGTGCCGTGGGCAGGGTCTGGGTGGCGCCGATGTACTCCACCAGGTTCAGGCTCTCGACGTTCGAGAGTCGGGCGAGAAACGCATCCAACTGCTCTGTGCTTCCACTCGCTCGGGATAGGGACAGGTTGCGCACCCGCTCGTTGAAGAAGGTCGGCAACTGTGGCGGGAAATGCCCCAGGTCCATGTCTTCCAAGCGCAAGGTCGTCTGGGTCAGGCCTTGTTCCTGGCTCTGCCAGAAGGTGCTCAACGCGGAGCCGATACGGCGGCGGGCAAGTGTCGCGGCTTGGCTTGGCGGTGCGCTCGAACTGGAGGCGTTGGCCCACTGGTCGATGGCCTCGTGCAACGCCTGGCGTTGCTGTAGGTGCTGGTCGAGACGGGTACGCAGGCCGGGCGAGATATCGACCGTGACGTTGGGGCTCGACGCTTCCTGGGCCAGCAGCAGGCGCAGCAATTGGTCATCGCTGATGCGGTTGCCTTCCAGTGTGATGACGGTGTGTGGGCGTGCGTCGGCGTGGCTGTTGAGCAGCATGCCAGGCAGTACCCGCAGGTTGTTGTCGCGTAGCGAAAGTTCGCCGATGTTCGCCAGTGCCCCTAGGCCCAGACCCTGCGGCCAGTGATCGAGGGTCATACGGTCGAGACCAAGATAGTCCAGCGTGAGCTCGCGAAAATCCGGGCGGTAGCGTTCGGAAAGGCGGTTGCCGCTGAAGTCCAGGCGACGCAGGCGAGGCAGGCCGGCGAGGCTGTTGATGTCGCTCTCGGACAGTTGCAGGTTCTGGTTCAGCAGGCTGAGCGATTCGAGTTCGGGGAAGTGCGTTGCCATCAACCCAACGCTGAACAGCATTTGCGATGGGGCGGCGGTTTGCGAGTAGGGGCGGCTGATTTCGAGTGAGCGCACGCCTGGCAACTGTCGGAACAGGTTGTTCAGGTGCCGCTCGTATGCGGTCCAACCCACGCTACTGCCAAATGACGGCTCGGTCAGTTGCACGTGCGTGATGGTCGCGCTGAGGAAGTCGGGCAGGTCCGAGGGGAAGCTGCTGAGGTCGATGCGCTCCAGGTGCAGGGGGGCTTGGGTGTCTCCGAGGGCGGGCAATGCGTTGCGGTGCCAGTGATTCATGAAGCGTGCCTGAAGCTCGGAGAACGTTTGTGGCGGGACAAGGATGTCGGGGTGGACCGCCGTGCGCCAATCGTCCAGCCAGCGCTGCAGGGCGGTGCGCTGTTCTTGCAGCTCGCGCAGGCGGTTATGGATGTCCGAACGGTTCATGCCGCTGGTTTCAAGGCGGGTCAGGATCTGTTCGGCCGAGCGGGAGAGGTGTTCGGGCAGTTCGAGGGTGCGGATGATGCGCAGCAGTGTATGGCGGGTGAACGAACCCCCAACCGCACCTCGACCGCCCAGCGGGTAGCCGATGCGCCCGTCGGCCAGGCGCATCGGTGAGCGGTAGCCTGGGTTCAGCGGTTGCATGCCCAGCAGGCGCCTGAACGTAGCGCGTGGCAGGAGGTTGGCCTGGATCAGGCGTTTCAAGGCAAGGGTCTGTTCGGCACCGTCGCCCGCCAGTGTTTCGCGCAGGGCGGCGGGTATCACCTCGAGCAGTGCGCTGTACAACGAGGTATGCGAGGACAAGGAGGTGGCCGATTCCGCAAGGTAGCCTGAGGCGGTGCTGACGAGGGTCTGGCCCTGCGAGTCGGTGGTGCCGATCTCGAAGGTTCCGCCAGGCAACTGCTCCAGTGTCAGGCGGGTGCCGGTTGGCCAGTCGGGCAACTGCCCCAGCGTGTACAGCGCCAGCCGCTCGCTATCGGCATTGCGCACCGAGTCCAGGAATAGCCCCTCGTAGGCACGCGCCAGGCGCACCTGTTGCTGATAGAGGCGTATTTCCTGGGCCAGGCGGTAGGGCACCTTGGCTTGTGCCGGGCTTTGCAGCTCCTCGGGCGTGGCGTGGCGCAGCAGTTCCTCGACGATTGCATTCGGCAGTTGCGGGTAGCGCTGCTGGATGAGCTCTGCGGATGGCGTCACGCTGCTCGACAAGGCGCTGTAGCGCTTGGCGAATTCTGCCTGGGCCATGTGTGGCTCGGCGTAGGCGGGCGCCCGGCTGATCTGCTGGTCCAGCGTGAAGCGCGCCAGGGTGTCTTCCAGCAGTGCGGGAAGCCGCTGGTTATCGGCGACGATCCGGCGCAGCACGTCTTCCTTGGTGTCGCTGATCTCCAGAATGCGGGTGATGGTTGCATCATCGGACGCGGCGGCCAGCGGGCTTGCGCGACGCATGAGAGTAAGCGCCTGCCAGGTCAGCGGCTGGTCCAGTTCGTGCAGCCAGGCACCGGCACCATTGTGGCGCAGGCTCGGTTGGTAGCTCTGCGGGTTGTGCGGGTGTTCGAGCCGGTATTCACCAGTAGGCGTCGCCTGGCTCAGCGAATAGTGGGTGCCGTCCAGCGCCAGCCAGGTCTTGCCTTGGTGATGGTACAGGCCGAATTCATCTGGCTGCAGGTCGGCTGGCAGCAGAATGTCGTGCGCGAACGGCCGCAGGTCGGGCGCCCACAGGCGGGTCTGGCCATCGGGCAGTTCGATGGGGGTGAGTTCCTCGATGAACGAGGGCGTTTCCACCGGAATACGCTCGAGCGCCGGTACCTCGCCTGTGCCGCCGGCGGCCCCCAGCGCGGCGGTGAGCGCCACGTTCTCGACCACATCCATCAGGTACTCGAAGGCCTGTTGCTGGTCGCCGCTGGCCCAGCTGTCCAGGCCCTCGAACACCTCGTAGCTCAGTTGGATAGCGGCCACGCCCATCATCACCTGGCCCAGCACGGGTATGAAGAAGGCGCTGATGTTGAGCGCGTCGAATGCCAGCTGGGTGAAGTAGGCTCGACGCTTTTCGGCGGTCTTTTCGTCCTCGACGGCGGTGGGCACCGCGTGGAATGCCGCGTCGTCCTTGAGCCGCTGCTGCTTGTGCTCGACCTGATGGCTGAGCAGCGGCTGGCGCAAGGGCTCCAGGGTCACCGGAACCCAGGCCTCTGGGTCGCGGACCCGCTCGACCTGGCTGCCTTGGCCGTCGGAGCTAGGTTGTACGGTGCTCCAGTCGACCGGTTGCAGGCAGTCGCGCAGCTTTTCGAAGAAGGTGGCGCTGTCACGCGCCGGCACTGCGCGCTTGAGCTGATCGACCGGCATCATCCACAGCTGTTCGCGCAAGTGGGCCTGTGCCTCATGCACCGAATGGTGCTGCTGCAAGGGGGTGTCGCTGCCGGGCAGGTAGGTGACGAGCAGGCCTTTGTGCGGCAATAGCAGCGGATCGTAGGCCAGTAGCTGCTCGGGAGAGGCGACGGCGCCGATGACCATGGCCCCGGTCAACGGCACCCCGAACAGGGCCAGCCCGGCGCAACGCACCGGGCTGCCCTGGTACTCGGCTGGCTTGTCCTCGACGAGGGCGAGCAGTATCGAGTGCAATTCGGCGTCGATCGCTTGGCTGAGTAAGGCTTTATGCACCTCCACGCGCAAGGCCGCATGTTCGGTCGCGCGCAGCGCTGGCGCCGCGGAGTTCAACACGTCGCCGATCAGCGTCTGGTACTGGCCGCCGATGTCCAGCTCACGGCTCAGGGCCGCGAACTCGTGGGGAACAATGGAGAGTTGCTTTCCGTCCGGCGTAAGGAACGTAAACGTGTTGCTGTCGACAACGGCTGCGCTGAGCCATTGTCCATCCAGCCCATTGGGCTCGGCTTCGGCCTCCTCGAAATTCTGCAGCGCACAGTGCAGCAGCGATTGAGTGGCCAGTTTCAACGCACGCTGCCCATTGACGACGGGATCGCCTTCCAGCTGCAGTTTGTAAGCTTCTGCCTTGCTGGCATTGATCAGGTAGTGGGTGGATACGTCGAGGGACAACGCGAACCGCTTTTCAATCGCCTGGAGCAAGTGCTGGGTGGCGAACGCTGTCAGCGCCGGGAGCACGCCCAGTTGCGCATTGAGCTCGGTGCTGTGGGCCTGGTAGTCGGTATAGGCCTGGGCGAGGTCACGGGTAGTCGCGTTGGCCTGCGCGAACCAGGTCGGCGGGGTTTTGAGGGTTTCGCGCATGATGGTGTGCGCAGGGGCAGGGGTCGTGTGCATCCACGGCGGCATCTTGTGTTCGATCAAGGCGTGGGGAGCGAGGGGGGCTGACGGCTTCATGGCGGTGTCTCGTGGGGAAATCGCCGATGCTAGTGAGCCGCGCAGGCCAGGCTGACATAACAGTTTATAGAGGCCGTGAGGCAATCATCTGGCAGGCCCATCACACGGGTACATGCTCAAAGCGCAATTCAGGTTTATGATGGCCCTCGGCCGAACAATCCTCACACGGAGTGCGCAATGCAGACCCTCTACCCGCAGATCAAACCCTACGCCCGGCACGATCTGGCCGTGGAAGCGCCGCACGTGTTGTATGTCGATGAAAGTGGTTCGCCTGAAGGTTTGCCGGTGGTGTTCATCCACGGAGGTCCGGGCTCGGGCTGCGACGCCCAGAGTCGTTGCTACTTCGACCCCAACCTCTACCGCATCATCACCTTCGACCAGCGCGGCTGTGGGCGCTCCACGCCACACGCGAGCCTGGAGAACAACACCACCTGGCACCTGATCGAAGACCTGGAGCGTATCCGCGAGCACCTGGGCATCGACAAATGGGTACTGTTCGGTGGCTCCTGGGGCTCGACGCTGGCGCTGGCCTACGCCCAGACCCACCCCGAGCGCGTGCATGGCCTGATCCTGCGTGGGATCTTCCTGTGCCGGCCCCAGGAAATAGAATGGTTCTATCAGGCGGGCGCTAGCCGTCTGTTCCCCGACTACTGGCAGGACTACATCGCGCCGATCCCGGCCGAGGAGCGCGGCGACCTGGTCAAGGCTTTCCACAAGCGCCTGACCGGCCACGACCAGATCGCCCAGATGCAAGCCGCCAAGGCCTGGTCGACCTGGGAAGGCCGTACTGCCACGCTGCGTCCCAACCCGCTGGTGGTCGATCGCTTCTCCGAGCCTCAGCGTGCGCTGTCGATCGCCCGTATCGAATGCCACTACTTCATGAACAATGCCTTCCTCGAGCCGGACCAGCTGATCCGCGACCTGCCGAAGATCGCCCATCTGCCGGCGGTGATCGTGCATGGACGCTATGACGTGATCTGCCCCCTGGACAACGCCTGGGAGCTGCACCAGGCCTGGCCGAACAGCGAACTCAAGGTGATCCGCGATGCTGGGCACGCCGCGTCCGAGCCAGGCATCACCGATGCCCTGGTACGCGCCGCAGACCAGATGGCGCGTCGCCTGCTCGACCTGCCCCTGGAAGAAGCATGAAGGGCCTGCTACAGCGTGTACGCGCAGCACGGGTCGAAGTCGAGGGCGAGATCGTCGGCGCCGTAGACCAGGGTTTGCTGGTGCTGGTGGCGGTCGAGCCTGAAGATACCCGCGAACATGCCGATAAGCTTTTGCACAAGCTGCTGAACTATCGGGTGTTCAGCGACCCGCAGGGCAAGATGAACCTGTCGCTCAAGGATATCGGCGGCGGACTGCTGCTGGTGTCGCAGTTCACCCTGGCCGCCGACACCCGTAGTGGCATGCGGCCGGGTTTTTCGACGGCGGCGCCGCCTGCACTGGGGGCCGAGCTTTTCGACTATCTTTTGCAGCAGGCTAAGCTTCAGCACTCGGACGTCGAGAGTGGCCGTTTTGGTGCAGACATGCAGGTTCACTTGGTCAATGATGGCCCCGTAACATTTATGTTACAAATATGAGCCGCAAAAACCCCTTGTTTGTAGGAAAACAAGGGGTTTTGTACGATAAATAGTTTGTCCAGCCTGATGCGTTGTAACGCAGCCTGCTGGATAATCGCGCGCTGCGTGAGCCTGCGTTCGCAGGTTCGTTTCACTCTGACTCGAGCATTGTCTGGATCCGTTTGGGGAATCATTGCGCCCTTGCGGGGTCCGAACAGTGCTCGCCAACCCGGCATTGGTCGCTGGCCGTTGGTTTCATGATCTGTTTACGGCGAGGGTTGCTCGTGATTGTAAGTCCCTGTAATGCACCAAGAATCCCCGGCAATCGGCTGCGCACGGCCTTGTTGGCAGGCGCAGCGCTGGTTGGCCTGATGAGCGCTGGCCAGCTGTGGGCATTCAATCTTGACGATGTTGCAGCCAAGGCAAAGGATCTGGCCGGCCAGAAGTACGAAGCACCGAAGAGCAACCTGCCTCCGGTGTTCCGCGACATGAAGTACGCGGACTATCAGAAAATCCGCTTCATCCAGGAAAAGGCCGAATGGGCGAATGACAAGACCCCGTTCAAGCTCTCCTTCTATCATCAGGGCATGCACTTCGACACGCCGGTGACCATCAACGAGATCACCGCCAAGAAGGTCGAAGAGATCAAGTACGACCCGAGCCGCTTCGAGTTCGGCGACGTACCGCATGACGCCGATGCCACCAAGAACCTCGGCTACGCCGGTTTCCGCGTGCTCTACCCGATCAACAAGCCTGACAAGCAGGATGAGATCATGACCCTGCTGGGCGCCAGCTACTTCCGCGTGGTCGGCAAGGGGCACGCCTATGGCCTGTCTGCCCGCGGCCTGGCCATCGACACTGCGCTGCCGTCCGGCGAAGAGTTCCCGCGCTTTCGCGAGTTCTGGATCGAGAAGCCCAAGCCCGCCGACAAGCACCTGGTGATCTACGCGCTGCTCGATTCGCCACGTTCCACCGGCGCCTACAAGCTGACCGTGCGTCCAGGCGACGACACCATCGTCGACGTCAAGTCCAAGGTGTTCCTGCGCGATCACGTCAGCCGCCTGGGCATCGCCCCGCTGACCAGCATGTTCCTGTTCGGCCCGAACCAGCCGTCGAAGGTACAGAACTACCGTCCGGCGCTGCATGACTCCGAAGGCCTGTCGATTCACGCCGGCAACGGCGAATGGCTGTGGCGTCCGCTGAACAATCCGAAACACCTGGCAGTCAGCAACTTCAGCGTCGAGAACCCGCGTGGTTTCGGCCTGATGCAGCGTCAGCGCGCCTTCAGCGACTTCGAAGACCTCGACGACAACTACCAGAAGCGTCCAAGCACCTGGATCGAGCCCAAGGGCGACTGGGGCAAGGGCACCGTCGACCTGGTCGAGATTCCGACTGCCGACGAGACCAACGACAACATCGTTGCTTTCTGGAGCCCGGAAACCCTGCCTGAGCCAGGCAAGCCGTTCGAGTACAACTACCGCCTGCACTGGACCATCAGCGAGCCCAAGTTCCAGGCCCAGGACCTCGGCTGGGTCAAGCAGACCCTGCGTTCCACCGGTGACGTCAAGCAAGCCAACCTGATCCGTCAGGCCGATGGCAGCGTGGCTTTCCTGGTCGACTTCAACGGCCCGGTGCTGGCGGCATTGCCGGAAGACACCGCGGTGCGCAGCCAGGTCAGCGTGGGCGACAATGCCGAGCTGGTCGAGAACAATCTACGCTACAACCCTGAGATCAAGGGCTGGCGTCTGACCCTGCGGTTGAAGGTCAAGGATCCGAAGAAGTCCACCGAGATGCGTGCCGCGCTGGTACGCGATGTTCCGGTCGAGGCGCCGAAGGAAACCAAACCTGCCGAAACCAAGCAGGACAAGGCGGCCGCCAAGCACGCCAAGGCTCAGCATGCCAAGGCCGAGAAGGCCGAGACGCCTGCCGAGCAACCAGCCGCCGACGCGGCGTCCACCAACGGGGCCCCGGCCACCACCGAGAAGGTGCTGACCGAAACCTGGAGCTATCAGTTGCCTGCCGATGAGTAACTCAAGCGCAAGGCCGGAATCGCTTGGCGAGTACCTGGCCCACCTCCCTCTGAGCGACGAGCAGCGAGCGGAACTCGCCAGCTGCTCTTCCTTCAGCGAGCTGCACCAACGCCTGGCGGCCGATCCGGCCGCCAGCGCCACCGAGGCCGTCCAGGCTTCGGTGGGTTCCCGTCTGACGGTTGGCAGTGCCGCCGAGCTCGAAGAGGCCGAAATGCTCGGCGTCGACGGCGGTGGCCGCCTGTGCCTGAAGATCGCCCCACCGATCAAGCGTACCAAGGTCCTGCCCGAGCCCTGGCGCACCAATATCCTGGTGCGCATGTGGCGGCGCATGACTGGCCGCACCAACGCTCCGCAACCGCCCAAGCGCGAGTTGCCGCCGGCACGCTGGCGCCGGGTCGGTTCGTTGCGCCGCTACATCCTGCTGGCGCTGATGATCGGCCAGACCATCGTCGCCGGCTGGTACATGAAGGGCATCCTGCCGTACCAGGGCTGGTCGTTCGTCGACCTGGACGAAGTGGTCAACCAGCCGATCTGGGACACCGTCGTGCAAGTCTGGCCCTATGCCTTGCAGACCTCCATCCTGATTCTCTTCGGCATCCTGTTCTGCTGGGTGTCGGCGGGCTTCTGGACTGCGCTGATGGGCTTCCTCGAGCTGCTCACCGGCCGCGACAAGTACAAGATTTCCGGCAGCAGTGCCGGCAACGAGCCGATCCCGGCCGATGCCCGCACCGCGATCGTCATGCCGATCTGCAACGAAGATGTGCCACGGGTCTTCGCTGGCCTGCGCGCGACCTTCGAGTCGGTGGCCGCCACCGGCAACCTGGACCGCTTCGACTTCTTCGTGCTCAGCGACACCAACGACACCGACATCGCCGTTGCCGAGCAACAGGCGTGGCTCGAGGTGTGCCGTGAGGCGAAAGGCTTCGGTCGTATCTTCTATCGCCGCCGCCGCCGCCGCGTGAAACGCAAGAGCGGCAACCTCGACGACTTCTGCCGTCGCTGGGGGGGCGAATACAAGTACATGGTCGTGCTCGACGCCGACAGCGTGATGAGCGGTGAGTGCTTGAGCAGCCTGGTGCGCCTGATGGAGGCCAACCCGGACGCCGGTATCATCCAGACCGGGCCGAAGGCTTCTGGCATGGACACGCTGTATGCGCGCATGCAGCAGTTCGCCACCCGTGTGTACGGCCCGCTGTTCACCGCAGGCCTGCACTTCTGGCAGCTGGGCGAATCGCATTACTGGGGGCACAACGCGATCATCCGCATGAAGCCCTTCATCGAGCACTGCGCCTTGGCGCCATTGCCGGGCAAGGGCGCCTTCGCCGGCGCGATCCTGTCCCACGACTTCGTCGAAGCCGCGCTGATGCGCCGTGCCGGCTGGGGCGTGTGGATCGCCTACGACCTGCCGGGCAGCTATGAAGAGCTGCCCCGAACCTGCTCGATGAGCTCAAGCGCGACCGGCGCTGGTGCCACGGCAACCTGATGAACTTCCGCCTGTTCCTGGTCAAGGGCATGCACCCGGTGCACCGCGCGGTGTTCCTCACCGGGGTGATGTCGTACCTGTCGGCACCGCTGTGGTTCCTGTTCCTGGTGCTGTCGACCGCGTTGCTGGCAACCAACACGCTGATGGAGCCGCAGTACTTCATCGAGCCGTTCCAGCTGTATCCGCTGTGGCCGCAGTGGCACCCGGAAAAAGCCATCGCGCTGTTCTCCACCACCATCGTGCTGCTGTTCCTGCCCAAGCTGCTCAGCATCATCCTGATCTGGGCCAAGGGCGCGACCGAGTTCGGCGGGCGGATCAGGGTGACCCTGTCGATGCTGATGGAGATGCTGTTCTCCATGTTGCTGGCGCCGGTGCGGATGATCTTCCACACCCGCTTCGTGTTGGCCGCGTTCCTCGGCTGGGCAGCGACCTGGAATTCGCCGCAGCGTGACGACGATTCCACCCCGTGGAGCGAAGCGGTGCGGCGTCATGGCCCGCAGACCTTGCTGGGTATCGCCTGGGCTGCGCTGGTGGCTTGGCTGAATCCGAGCTTCCTGTGGTGGCTGGCGCCGATCGTCGGCTCGCTGGTGCTGTCGATCCCGGTTTCGGTGATCTCCAGCCGTGTGCGCCTGGGCCTGGCGGCCAAGGACGAGCGCTTGTTCCTGATTCCCGAGGAATACGCCACGCCGCACGAGCTGCTGGCAACCGACCAGTACACCCACGAGAACCGCTGGCACGCCCTGAAGGATGGCTTCGTTCGCGCCGTGGTCGATCCGCGTCAGAACGCCCTGGCCTGCGCCATGGGTACGGCCCGTCACGGTCAGTCTGCCGCGATCGAGACGCTGCGCGCCGAGCGCATCGCCAAGGCGCTGGAAGCCGGCCCCAAGGGGATCGACGGCAACACTCGCCTGGCCCTGCTGAGCGATCCGGTGGCGCTGTCGCGCCTGCACGAGCGGGTGTGGACCGAGCAGAACGAGGCGTGGATCAAGGTGTGGCGCAACTCCATCGCCAACGATCCGCACTCGCCGCTGTTGCCGCTGCATCCTGAAGGTGAAGGTCAGCCGGCACTCGTCGGCGCCTGATCCATCGCATTCGCGGGCAAGTCCGCTCCTACAGGCTTTGTAGGAGGGGGCTTGCCCGCGAAGCTTTTTCTACCGCCATGATTTTTGGCCAACAAAGTCCCCACCGGCTCTAGGTCCCAGGGCCTGCATGCGTTAGCATCCGTCCCGACACAACGCACCGGTCGGAACGATCGTGCACACAATAAAATTCTGCGTACTTCTTGCTAGGGGACCTGGTGATGATGAAGAAATACCTGTCGCGCATGCTGCTCGGCGTCACCGCGCTGATCGCGGTCACAACCGCCCAGGCGGGCGCCATCGATGATGCGGTCAAGCGCGGCACCCTGCGCGTGGGTATGGACCCGACCTACATGCCGTTCCAGATGACCAACAAGCGCGGCGAGATCGTCGGCTTCGAGGTCGACATCCTCAAGGCGATGGCCAAGTCCATGGGCGTCAAGCTCGAAACCGTCTCCACCGCCTATGACGGCATCATCCCGGCCCTGCTGACCGACAAGTTCGACATGATCGGCAGCGGCATGACCCTGACCCAGGAACGCAACCTGCGCCTGAACTTCAGCGAACCCTTCATCGTGGTTGGCCAGACCCTGCTGATCCGCAAGGAGCTGGCAGGCGAGATCAAGTCGTACAAGGACCTGAACAACGAGAAGTACCGCCTGACCTCCAAGCTCGGCACCACCGGCGAGATGGTCGCCAAGAAGCTGATCAGCAAGGCCAAGTACCACGGCTACGACAACGAGCAGGAAGCGGTGATGGACGTGGTCAACGGCAAGGCCGATGCCTTCGTCTACGACGCGCCGTACAACGTGGTCGCGGTGAACAAGGCCGGCGCCGGCAAGCTGGTCTACCTGGAAGAACCCTTCACCTACGAGCCGCTGGCATTCGGCCTGAAGAAGGGCGACTACGACAGCATCAACTTCATCAACAACTTCCTGCACCAGATCAAGCACGACGGGACCTACGATCGTATTCACGACAAGTGGTTCAAGAAGACCGACTGGCTGAAGGACATGGAATAAGAGCCCGGACCACAAGCCCTGGCGATGACCCTGACGCGCAGGCAACCCCTGCGCGTTCGCATTTACGGAAGCACCCACGTGATCAAACACAAGAAAGCCCAGTGGCCCTGGCACGCGCTCACCGCGCTGGTGCTGGTGGGCCTGGCGTTCAGTCTGTACATGGCCACCTCGATGATTTCCTACGAGTGGCGCTGGAACCGTGTGCCGCAGTACTTCGCCTTCCAGGCCGAAGACGTGCAGCGCGCCGCGGCCTACGGCACCGTCGAGGAGATCGTCGTGTCCGGCAACGACGCCCGCGTCACGCTCAAGAGCGAGGACGGCGAGGTGCAAGTGCTGGAGGTGGTCAAGGACAGTCTGCAACTGAGCCGTGGTGACGATGTCGCCGAGGGCGACCAGATCGGCGTCACCCGCCACTGGGCGGCCGGCCCGCTGGCCTGGGGCCTGTGGACTACTTTGTGGATCTCGGTGCTTTCCGGTGCGTTCGGCCTGGTGATCGGCCTGTTCGCCGGGTTGTGCCGGTTGTCGAGCAACCCGACCCTGCGCGACCTGTCCACGGTTTATGTCGAACTGGTGCGCGGTACGCCGCTGCTGGTGCAGATCTTCATCTTCTATTTCTTCATCGGCACTGTGCTCAACCTGTCCCGCGAGTTCGCCGGGGTGGCGGCGCTGGCGCTGTTCACCGGCGCCTATGTGGCCGAGATCGTCCGTGCCGGTGTGCAGTCGATCACCAAGGGGCAGAACGAAGCGGCGCGCTCGCTGGGCCTGAATGCCAGCCAGTCGATGCGCCATGTGATCCTGCCCCAGGCGTTCAAGCGTGTGCTACCGCCACTGGCGGGCAGTTCATCAGCCTGGTCAAGGACACCTCGCTGGTGTCGGTGATCGCCATTACCGAGCTGACCAAGAGCGGTCGCGAGGCGATCACCACGTCGTTCTCGACCTTCGAAATCTGGTTCTGCGTGGCAGGCCTGTACCTGCTGATCAACCTGCCGCTGTCGCACATTGCCAGCCGGCTCGAGCGGAGGCTTGCGCAAAGTGATTGAAGTCCGTGACCTGCTGAAAGTCTTCGACACCCGCGGCCAGGTGGTGCGTGCGGTGGACAGCGTCTCCACCCAGGTTGCCAAGGGCGAGGTGGTGGTGGTGCTGGGCCCCTCGGGTTCCGGCAAGTCGACCTTCCTGCGTTGCCTGAACGGCCTGGAGCATTTCGACGAAGGCCACGTGGCCATCGATGGGCTGCGCCTGGAAGACCCCAAGACCGACATCAATGCCTACCGCCGTGAAGTCGGCATGGTGTTCCAGCACTTCAACCTGTTCCCGCACATGACCGTGCTGGAGAACCTGTGCCTGGCGCAGAAGGTAGTGCGCAAACGTAGCAAGGCCGACCGCGAAGCCAAGGCCCGTGCACTGCTGGAGAAGGTCGGCATTGGCCAGAAGGTCAATGAATACCCCTCTCGCCTCTCTGGGGGCCAGCAGCAACGGGTGGCCATTGCCCGCGCCCTGGCGATGGACCCGAAGGTGATGCTGTTCGACGAACCGACCTCGGCGCTCGACCCCGAGATGGTCGGCGAGGTGCTGGATGTCATGAAGACCCTGGCCCAGGAAGGCATGACCATGGTCTGCGTGACCCATGAGATGGGCTTTGCCCGAGAGGTGGCTGACCGGGTGCTGTTCTTCGATCATGGCAAGTTGCTGGAAGATTCGGCACCCGCTGCGTTCTTCGCGGCGCCGAGGGCACCGCGGGCCCAGGCGTTCTTGCGCCAGGTGCTTTGATCGGATCGCTCTTTGCGTGGGCAAGCCCGGCCTCCTGTAGGCGCGAGCTTGCGCGCGCAAGGCACACCACCGTTCCTACAGGCTGAATCGCCCCACCATCCCCCGCAACTGCTGCCCCAGCTGCTGTAGTTCACCACTGGAAGAGGCCGTCTGTTCGCTCGCCGAACTGGTGTGATCGGAAGCCTCGCGCACACTGATCACGCTGCGGTTGATCTGTTCGGCCACCACGCTCTGCTCTTCGCTGGCGGTGGCGATTTGCTGGTTCATCCCCTGGATGTTCGATACGGTCCGGGTGATCTGCTCCAATGCATCGCCCGCGCGGCGACTCAGCTCGACACTTTGCTCGGTCAGGGTCCTGCTGCTGTCGAGCAGAGAAGTGACTTCATCGGTCGCCTGGTGCAGGCTTTCGATCAGGTGCTCGATCTCCTCGGTCGACTGCTGGGTGCGCTGGGCCAGGCCCCGTACTTCGTCCGCCACCACCGCGAACCCGCGACCGGCTTCGCCGGCACGTGCCGCTTCGATGGCCGCATTGAGGGCCAGCAGGTTGGTCTGTTCGGAAACCGACTTGATCACGTCGAGGATACTGCCGATCCGTTGGCTTTCCCCCGCCAGGTGTTGCATCGAGGTGAGGCAGCGGTCCATCTGCGTTGCCAGCTGTTCGATACGCGCGATGGCTTCGGCCACCACCTGATCGCCCATTTGTGCCTGCTGGTCAGCGTTGGTTGCGGCCAATGAGGCATGTTCGGCGTTCTGCGCCACTTCCTGCACGGTCGCGCTCATCTGGTTCATGGCCGTGGCCACCTGGTCGGTTTCCTCGCGCTGCTGAGTGATGCGCTCGAGCGTGTCTGCGCTGCGCCCGGCCAGTTGCGAGGCCGCTTGTGACAAGTGCTCGACGCTCTGGTCGATGCCCGCGATCAGCTGGCGCAGCTGCAGCGTCATCTCGCACATGCTGCGCTGCAACTGGCCCATTTCGTCGCGACGCGCCACCGTTTCCACTTGGCTGAGGTCGCCACGAGCGATGCGGGCGGCCTGGGCCAGGGTCTGGCGCAGTGGCTCGGTGATCTGCCGGGTGATCAGCCAGCCGGCCATCACGCCGACAGCCAAGGCCAGCAGTGCCACGCTGGTCAGCAGTGAGCGAGCGGCTACGGCTTCATGGTCGCGTTGGGCGATTTTTTGTTCGGCCAGTGTCAGGCTCGCAGCCCTGAGGTCGTTGCCCGCAGTTTCCATGCTGTTCTGCAACTGTTCGGCGCGGATTGCCGCCTGACGGTATTGCTCAAGACTGGCGCGGTACTCGGTCAGGGCTTGCTGTGGACGCGCCATGAGCTCGCTTGGCAGCGCGAGCGGGGTGAGGGCGGTGAGCATTTGTTGCAGGCTGGCCTGCGCAGCATCGAGCGAAGCCTCGCCAACCTTGGCGAAATCCTCGACCGGCGAGAAGGTGTAGGCGGGGACCAGGCTTTGCTGGTTGGCGCTGTCGACCTGGCGGGTGAGTGTGTCCATTAGTCCGAGCAGACCGTTCTGTTGTCCATCGGCTGGGAGCTTGAGCAGAGCCTGGGTCTGCAGGTTGTCAATGACTTCGCCGAGAACCCGGTCGCGATCCTGCATGATGTTGCGCAAACGGCTGCGATTGTCGACCGCCTGCAGCAGCTCGCTGAAGCTCTCGCGCAGGCGCTGCAGTTGCTGCAGTTTTTCCGTGAGCAAGCGGCGCGACTCGTCGACACCCTGCGCTGCTGGAGCAGGGTCAGCATGCTGTCGAGTTGATCCAGGGTAGTACCGATGCGCGCCTTGCTAGTGTCGTCGGACAGACGCGGAACGTGATATCGTTCGGCGCGCAGGTCCTTGGTCAGGTCATTGATACGGACGATTTCGCTGAGTTGCTGCGAGCGTTCGATGGCACCGTCCAGGGCGCGCCAGCCGCTGACGGTGGTTGCGAGTGTGAGCAACAGGACCACGGCGAAGCCGAGGGTGAGTTTGAGTCGCACGCTGAGGTTGGCGAGGCGGCGATTGAGATATCCGAACATGGCGAGTCTCCATCCATATGAGAGAAGGACCATGCTGGTAGGTTGCCGGCATGGTCCTTCTGCTCATCGGCAGAGCGCGCGTGGGACTCGACCTGTAAATCCTGTGGGAAAGTTCCACTGGCAGGTAGTGATTATTCCTTGCCTGGCGGCGCTCAGAGACGGAAGCGGGCTACCAGGCCCTGCAGGTGGGTGCCGAGCCGCGCCAGCTCGACGCTGGAGCTGGCAGTCTCTTCACTGGCCGCCGAGGTCTGGTCGGAAATATCCCGTACATTCATCACGCTGCGGTTGATCTCTTCGGCCACCGCGCTCTGCTGCTCTGCCGCCGTAGCGATCTGCTGGTTCATCGATTGGATCGACGACACGGTGCGGGTGATGGTATCCAGCGAGCTGCCGGCGCGACGGGTCAGTTCGACGCTGCTGTCGGTGAGTTCGCGGCTGCTGTCCATCACACTGGATCACCGCTGGGTGCCGCTCTGCAGGTTGGCGATCAGTTCCTCGTCATCCTCGGTCGACTGCTGGGTGCGCTGCGCCAGGCTGCGTACTTCATCGGCGACCACGGCGAATCCGCGACCAGCCTCACCCGCGCGTGCAGCTTCGATGGCGGCGTTGAGGGCCAGCAGATTGGTCTGCGTGGCGACCGACTTGATCACGTCGAGCACGCTGCCGATCTTGTCGCTCTCGGTCTTGAGCTGGTTCATCGCTTCGCTGGAGTTACCCACTTCGTTGGCCAGGCGCTCGATCTGGGCGATGGCCTCGCCGACCACCCGATCACCCTCGCGAGCCTGCTGATCGGCCATCAGCGCCGCTTCCGACGCCTGCTCGGCGTTGCGCGCGACTTCCTGCACGGTGGCTGCCATTTCGTTCATGGCGGTCGCGACCTGATCGGTCTCCACTTTCTGGTTGTTGACCCCTGCGCTGGTCTGCTCGGTGACGGCCGACAGCTCTTCGGCAGCGCTGGCGATCTGGGTGACGCCGTCGCCGATACCGCTGATCAGTTCGCGCAGGCCCTGGGTCATGCGTTGCATGCTGGCTTGCAGCTGGCCAAGCTCGTCGCGACGTTGCACCTGCAGGTCCTGGCTCAAGTCGCCGCTGGCCACGCGTTCGGCGGCGCTGAGGGTCTGGCGCGAGGGCAC